>JAIRSD010000084.1 GCA_031255615.1 Treponema sp.
GGCATATTCAAAACCTTGCGGCCTGTTTCGCGGCGGATCGCGCCGACTCCGAAGGCGAAAGCCGCGCGTTCTCAGCCTGCCGGCCGGTTGATCCACTCGATGGCAAGCTGTTTGAGTTCCTGGGCGGTGTTGCAGCGGAGTTTGTTCTTCATGTGTTCCTTGTGGGTGTCGATGGTCTTGGCGCTCAGGTTCAGTTTCGCGGCGATCTCCACGGTGCCGAGGCCTTTGCCCAGGAGGTTGAAGATTTGGAACTGCCGGTCGGAAAGTTTTTCCACCGGGACCGGGGGGGGCTTCCCCGGCGGCGCGCCCTCCATGAAGCCGGAGAGCCGTTCCCGCTCCGCCTGGCTGAAGTAGACTTCCCCGGACAGGACTGTTTCGATGGCTTCCACCACTTTGTTTCCCGCCTCGGTCTTCATAATGTAGCCCCGGCCTCCGGCCTTGAGCACCCGCTCGGCGTAGTACCGTTCGTCGTGCATGGAAAGGACCAGGACGGCGATTTTGGGGAACCGGCGGTGCATCTCCTTGAGCAGGTCCAGGCCGTCTTCGTCTCCCAGGTTGAGATCCAGGACGGCGAGATCCGGCGCCTCCGCCGCGGCAAGTTCAAGGGCGCCCCGGGAATCCCGGGCTTCGCCTATTACGGTATAGCTTGACCGGCTGACAATGAGGGAACTCAGGCCCTTGCTGAAAAGGGGGTGGTCCTCGATGATCATGACTTTTACCTCGGCCATGCCTCATTATACTTTGCCCGGATTCCCTTAACTATAGTATAATTCCCCTATGGGGGTCCGGGGTCCTGGATGCGTATAGCCCTGTTTCTCAACAACCTCGACGGGGAATACCAGCTTTCCGTATACCGGGGGATCAGGGAGGAGGCCCGGCGGCTGGGCCTGGGGCTTCTCTGCGTCCAGTGCGGGGAGATGGATGGAAAGGACAGGTCCGGCGGCGGCGCCTTTCCCTCCCATCGCCTCATCGCCGCCGACGGGATCCTGCTCCTCTCGACGGTTTTTAACGACATCGACGATATTCCCGTCCCCGGAGAGGGGGAGCCGGCCCTTCCCTGCGTTTCCATCGGGATCCGGCTTCCCGGCTGTCCTTCGGTGGTGGTGAAAAACCGGGAATCCATGGAACTTCTCATGGAGCATCTGATCCTGGTCCACGGGTACCGGGATTTTATCTATGTGGGGGGGCCGGCAAAACACCAGGACAACCGAATCCGGGAAGACGTGTTCCGCAAGGCCATCAGCGGGGGGCAGGGGACCTTTCCCGGACTCCGGGGCAAGGTGTACAGCGGCATCTTTAACGATCTTTCGGGGACGGAGATCATACGGAACCATATCAGCCTCCACCCCGAGGCGCCGGACTGCATTGTCGCGGCCAGCGATAATATCGCCGTCGGGGTCCAGGAGCTGCTTCAAAGCCTGCCGGAGGGCCGGTGGCGGAACTGCCCGGTCACGGGTTTCGACGACATTAGTCTGGCCCGGCTGGTAAAGCCTCCCCTTACCACGGTGCGGCAGCCCCTGACGGAACAGGGCCGCATAGCCCTGCGGACGGTGCGGGACCTGGTCCTGGGAAAGGCCGCGCCGCGGATCATCTATGTGGAATCAACCTTGATGCTGCGCTGTTCCTGCGGCTGTCCCGAGGGGGCGGCGGCTTCGGAAGGATCGGAAGGCGCCGAGGGTTCGAAAGGCGTCGAATGCGTCGAAGAAGAAACGGCGGGGGCCCTGCCTGTCCGGGGCGCGTCCCCCTACGACATTGTCAAATCGGAGCTCTACTCGATCAGCGCGAACAGTCTGGGCCATAATCTGGCCCTGGTCAGCTCCCTTCCCGCCGTGATTCCCTACCTTCAGTCTTTCTTAACCCGCCTCCATGCGGAGCGTTTCTACTTCGTCCTCTACGAAGAACCTTTGAAGACTATCGGCGAGCGGGGCCTTATGGTTTTTGAGCGTTCCGGCGGCGGGGACCGGTCCTACGCGGAGAATCCCCCGGTCCTGGACATCTGTTCCTTTTTCCGTGAGCTAAAGACGGGGGAGGAATTTCAGGATCTCTGCCTTTTCCACCTCCGCTCCGGGGAGGAGTATCTGGGCTTCGTGGTCTACCAGGCCCCGGATCAGGTGTACCCCCACATATCCAGCGGAGTGGTGTTTATTTCAAACGCGGTGCGCCGGCTCCGCTCCCTGGACGACGACAAGGAACGGTCCCGCCGGCTTGAACAGGAGGTGGCCTACCGCACCCGGGACCTTGTGGAGCTTAACCGGAAACTCCGGGAGGAGGCGGAACGCCGCATCGCCGTGGAGGCGGAGGTGCTGCGGATCAGCGACCTGGAGCGGCGGCGTTTCAGCGCGGATCTCCACGACGATATTTGCCAGCGGCTGGCGGGAATCTCCATGTTCTGCAAAAGTCTTATCGGCCAGGACGCGCCGGCGGTCTTTCTGCCCGAGCTTTCGGAACTCATCGACGAAACCCTGATCCGCACCCGCCGCTACGCCCACGATTCCTTCCCCATGGACCTGGACGCCTTCGGCCTCCGGGAGGCCATCGCCGGGCTCTGCGACAGCGTCAGCCGGGAGGGGGGCATCCGCTGCGTCCTCTCCTGGTCCGCCCAGGATCCTCTGCCCCTGAACCGCAACCAGGAACTCAACATCTACCGGATCGCCCAGGAGGCCCTGCAAAACGTGCTGAAACATTCGGGGGCGGCCCTGGCCCGGGTGGAGCTGCGGGCCGATCCTTCCCTCCTGCGGCTGCGGATCCTGGATAACGGCAGGGGCGCGGCCCGGGAAAAGGGCGGACGGGAAGGCTGGGGGCAGCGCTCCCTGGGGCTCCGTTCCATGGAGTACCGGGCCCACCAGCTTGGGGCGGAGTACCGCTTCAGTTCCCGGAAGGGATCCACCATGGTAGAAATCGCCATGCCCCTGGTCTCTGCGGAGCATCTGGCATCCTACACCTAATAGAGTTGGTCAGAAACTTTTGTTTCTGAACACAACCGCTTAAACCGCTTAAGCAACGAAGAAAAACGTGGATTTCCTCGGGAACCCCGCGTTTTTCGCAGGGCTTGTTCAATAGCCGGCCGGGGTATTGAACAGGTCCATTATCCTAAAATAGGGAAAATTCCTGATAGCTCCTCTTTCCACAGCCGTAATACAATAGATCGCGGTCTTATGCCTTGGGGCGGCCGCAGATTATCCTACATGGAGGAACGGTTATGAAAAAAGCAATTGCGGCGGCTTTACTCCTTTGCCTTGCGGCATCGGCCTTTGCCGGCGGCAGACAGGGCGGGACGGCGGCAACCAGCAGCGATCCCAACTATCCTGTCGAGATTTCGGTGTTCACCCAGGCCCAGCGCCAGCAGCCCCCGGCAAACAACAAGTTCTACCGGCTGCTCAAAGAAAAATTCAACGTCACCATCAAGTGGGACATCCTGGTGGGGGACCGGAACCAAAAACGGGGCATCATGATCGCCTCCGGCGACTATCCCGACATGATCGAGGTGAATGAGACCGCCTTCATCGACGCCGGGGCCCTTATCCCCCTGGAAGACCTGATGGAGAAGGAAGGCCCCAACGTGGCCCGGCATTACAAGGACGGCGGGGCCTGGGAAAAGGCCCGGTGGTCCGACGGCCACATCTACTACATGATCAACTTCGGGGTCACCCACGGCCAGTACTGGGATCCCAACTACAACGATTCCGCCCTGTGGGTCCAAAAAGAAGTGCTGAAAGAAGCGGGGTACCCCAAAATCGTTACCATGGACGAGTACTTTAACCTGCTCATCGACTACGCCAAGAAACACCCCACGATTGACGGCGCCACCACCATCCCCTTCACCATCCTCACCTACGACTGGCACGCCTTCTGTCTGTGGAATCCCCCCAACTTCCTGGCGGGCTATCCCAACGAAGGGAACGGCACCGTGGATCCCGTTACCCACAAATACGAGAATTTCTTTACCCAGGATCTATCCAAACGGTGGTTCAAAAAACTCAATGAGCTGAACTCCCAGGGCTACATCGACCGCTCCGCCTTTGTGGACAACTACGACCAGTACCTGGCCAAGCTGTCCTCCGGCCGGGTGCTGGGCATGCACGACCAGTACTGGCAGTTCAACCAGGCGGACTACGCTCTGCGGGATTCCGGCCGCTACAACCGCAGCTTTGTGGGGCTCCCCATCGTCTTTGACCGGAGCATCAAACCCCGGTACCGGAACCTCCCCATCCCCAACCTGGGGCGGGGCGGCGGCATCAGCGTCAAGGCCAAGGATCCGGCCCGGATCATGCGCTTCATCAACGCCTACATGGAAGAGGAATTCCAGCGGACCTGTGCGTGGGGCATCGAAGGGGAAGACTGGCAGTACGACGCCAACCGCAAACCCTACCGGACCCCGGAGCAGCGGGCCAACTGGGAAAGCGACGCCTGGCAGGTGGCCAACAGCAACCTCCTGATGCGGGATGTCTTCCCCAAACTGCAAGGATCATTCAGCGACGGCCTCCCCACGGACCTTACCTGGTATCCCTCGGAGCGGGAAGCCATGCTGCGGCCCGAGGATCGGGAACTCTTCGCCGCCTACGGAGTCAACAACTCCAACGAAATCATGGACAAGAACCCCGCCCCCAACGCCCTCTGGTTCCCCACCTGGAGTATGCCCAATCCTCCGGACGGTTCGGAAGCTCAGATGGCCTACGCCAAGGCGGAACTGACCATGAAGAAGTACCTCCCCATGGTCATCACCTGTCCCCCGGCCCAGTTCGAAAGCCTCTGGACCGAGTATGTCAACCAGATGCGGGCCGACGGCATTGCCCAGTACGAAGCCTACATGCAGGAACAGCTTAACGCCCGGATCAAGGCGTGGAGCGGCAATTAAGCGGCAGAGCGGCAGGGGTCAATAACCCGGCGGGTTACTGACAAGCCATGCGTATAATCGGTTACTGTCCGGGGGTTTCGGTTCCCGGACAGTTTTCATCCGCCGGCCGGCAATCCGGCATCGACAATGAGACAATGAACCTCCTCGCCCTAAAGGGCGGGGTATCGCGTAAGCGTTGCATCGTTTACGAGGTTCGTTCTGTAAAGGAAATTATTTAACTGTGGGGCCTCATGCCATTTTTTGTTGGCGTTGCCAGTCTTAACCGCCCGAAAGGCGGGGTATGAGACCCCACTGTGAATAAACCGGGGGCGGACGGGCCCAGACCGGCCCGTTCCCCACCAAGAGGCGGTACCATGCGAACCACGGAGAACCCAAAGAACCGGCAGAAGAATCCGGTAGCCGGGGAAAAAACTTTCTTTGAAAAAATAATCATCCAGAGACAGCTTGTCTTCATGTCTCTACCCCTGGTCCTGTACGTCATCCTGTTTTCCTACGTCCCCCTGTGGGGCTGGACCATGGCCTTCCAGAATTTCCGGCCCGCCCGGACCTTCTGGAATCAGGAATGGACGGGGCTGCGCTGGTTCACCTTCCTGTTCAGGGATCAGGTCTTCTTACGGGACATCCGCAACAGCATCTGCATGAGCCTTATCAACACCACCCTGGGCTTTATCACCGCCATCACCTTCGCCCTGCTCCTGAACGAACTAAAAAAGGTCCTGTTCAAACGCTTCGTCCAAACCGTTTCTTACCTTCCCCACTTCCTGTCCTGGATCATCGTCACCGGCTTGGTGTCCAATATGCTCTCCGTGGACAGCGGGGCCATCAACGAAGTCCTTATGGCCCTGGGCTTTATCAAGGAACCCCTGCTCTGGCTGGGGATCCCCAAGTATTTCTGGGGCATCATCGGCGCCACCTATGTGTGGAAAGAGGTGGGCTGGAACACCATCATCTACCTGGCGGCCATCGTCGGCATCGATCCCACCCTCTACGAAGCCGCCGAAATTGACGGCTGCAACCGGTACCGGAAAATGTGGCACATCACCCTGCCGGGCATAAAACCGACCATCATCATCCTTTTAATTATGAGCATAGGCCGGATCCTGGACGCGGGATTCGAAATGCAATACCTCTTACGGAACGGCCTCATCCAGGACGTATCCGATACCATCGACATCTTCGTCCTGGAATTCGGCTTCCGCAACAATAACTTCTCCCTGGCCACCGCCGCGGGGATGTTCAAGAACGTAGTCAACGTAACCCTTATCTTTTTGGCGAACTGGATCGCCAAAAAAGCGGGAGAGGAGCGGTTAATATGAAAATTTCCGGTATATTCCCGGTGAAAGGCCGGAGCCTTTCCAAACTGGAGGACATGACCTTTAACATCCTGAACTCTGTGTTCATGTTCCTTATCATCGTTTTCACCCTCTACCCCTTTTGGAACACCATCGTCGTCTCCCTCAACCAGGCCACCGATACCCTGCGGGGGGGCCTAACCTTCTGGCCCCGTAAGTTTTCCCTGCAAAACTACCGAATCGTCTTCGCCACCGGCACCATTTACAATGCCTTCTTCATTTCCGTGGCCCGGACCATCATCAATACCGTCGTCAACGTGTTCTTCACCTCCATGATCGCCTTCGCCCTGTCCCGACGGGAATTCGTCCTCCGCAAACCCTTCACCATGGTCCTCATCCTGGCCATGTACGTAAACGCCGGCCTCATCCCCAACTACTTCCTCATGCGGAGCCTCCACCTCACCAACAGCTTCCTCGTGTACATCGTCCCCGGCATCGTCAACGCCTTTAACTTCGTCGTCATCCGCACCTATATGCGGACCCTGCCGGAAAGCATCATCGAATCCGCCCGCATAGACGGCTGCGCCGATT
>JAIRSD010000168.1 GCA_031255615.1 Treponema sp.
AATTATCCCTGGCATTGCCCCAAGAAACGGAATGTTTCTGAACAACCCCGCTACAGTCTTATTTTGTAACCTACGGAAATCCCCAGATCTTTCATGGTATAAAGATCGGTTGCCGTAGCCATGCCCGCAAAATCCCATGTTGCGCCGATGTGCTTCCGGCTATAGAAACATTCGAATATCAGGCCCCAATCGGCCTCGAAGCCCGCCGATATATGCCAATAGAGACCTCCTTTCTTTTCAACAAGATCCGGCGTGCCTGTTTTCCCTTTGGGAAGCAATTCGATGGAGGTGAGAACGCCGTAGCCAATGTTACCCCTTACAAACAATCCCCGCAAGTCTTTTATGGGATGATATTGTATCGCCGCATAGACCGGGAGCAACGAATATTTCACACGTTCATTTTCCAGATCCGCCGGATCTCCCGACCAGCCGTCCCACGTTTCCCTGGGCAGCTCATACTGCAAACCGAATCCCAATTTAAGCCGTTGATCGAACAGCGGGTATACATACTCCGCCCCGGCATAAAAACCGGGATCCGTTTGATAAAAATTATGGATGTCGTAATCAAACCATTCGGTGATGTTATCTCTCGCCAGCCCCTCGAATTGATAACCGGCCTTGAGATTTATTTCCCCAAACCTGCCGCCGGCCAGGGAAAAGCCGGCCCCCGCCGCCGATTCCTGGGCCGCCGCGAAATTGGCCGCCACGGTCATTATGGCCGCAAGCGGCAGGAACTTAAGCCCCCGCCCTTCTCCAAGGAAGGCAAAGAGGAAGGAAAAACCGTTCTTTTTCATAAAAGAACCTCCTGGAATGTTTTACAGTCGGTTGGACAGACTGATTATATCGGACTTGCTTCATAACCCGGTTGGTTTACCGGGCAAGCCGAGTGTTACATGAGACTAATATTGATTATATGAACCTACGCAATGTCCCGGAAGGATTATTTGATGTCCAATCGGTATTGGACTTGGTCAATAAGCCGGTTGGTTATTGAACAGGTCCTGCGAAAAACGTGGATTTCCCGAGGGAATCCACGTTTTTCTTCGTTTTTAAGCGGCTGCGGCCGGTGGAAACTGAAGTTCCGCCAACAAGTCGTTTTTAGCGGTTGTCCTTCAGAAACTGGGGTTTCTGAAGGACTCTATTTTTGAACAATTCAGGATACGTCGCCGGGCCGGTAGCCGTACTTTTTGTAGAAGGCCTTTGAAAAACCGCTGCTGTCCGAATATCCCGCCATTTCGGCGACCTCATAGACGCGGAGGCTTCGTTTTTCAAGCAGCAGCCGCGCGTACTCCATTCGTTTATCAAGCAGATACGCATAAACCGGTTTCCCAAATAAAGCCTTGAACCCGTTTTTTAATTTATACTCATTAAGGTATACCATCCGCGAAAGCCTTGCCAGCGTTACCGGATTGGCTATGTGGTTATCCACTATCTCTTTAGCCCTTCGCAGATGTTCCATATCGCTTTTTGACAGCGAAAAAATGTTGTTTTTTGTTTTGTTTTGCAGAGCATCCATGCAAAACGCGAGAAGCTCATGTACTTTTGACTCAATGTACAGATGCCTGATGGGGCCGCTATAAGGGCAGCGCGTGATTTGTTCAATGGCGATCCTGCATTCCGGCGTGGTTTCAAAACAGCTCATGGAAAAATTTGTCTTTTTCCGCGAGAAACTGTTCATCCCTATGCCGAATTCCTCAACCATGCGCTCCATCCTGGAATTTGAAAAATTGACGCGGAAACTTTTATAATGCTCCCCCGCATGATATTCGCCGGCCTCCAGGGTATTGGTTATAAAACTGAATGTCCCCTGGCCCGGCCGCAATCGAAGCAGTGCGCCGCTTTCTTCTTCCCGCCATTCCATATTCGATCCCATGCAGAATTGCAGGGTATAGAGCGGCCCCTCGGTCCCGCCGGACAGCAGCATGCTCTTTGCAAGCCGCAGTTCATTGGAATAAACGTCGCAGGAATCATTGGACAGCAGGCGGCTAAACATGCCTTCTCCAAGATACTCAGGCGGGGTAAAATCTTTTTCGTTTGCACCCGCCGGCGGGGACATTATCTTTTTTAGCCCCTCCGCAATATGATAACAGCCGCTTTTTTCCGAATCTGAAACGGTGAACATATACTTGCCTGCCATGTTTTGCTTCCTCGGGTCCTGGTATTCGGGGGTGTAGTTCGTCTAATCTAACATATATTCCCGGCGGTGTAAATGGGCGGATGCCGATGCAATGGGGGGCGCGTTGTTTGCGGCGGCGGCGCAAACAACGCGATGCAAAGGCCTGAAGGCGGGGCGGCGTTTGCTGCGGGGATGGCCGGCAGGGATGCCGGCTGTATCCAGACTGGCAGGCTGCTTGGACTAAAAGACCGGATATGCGGCATGGAAGAAATTTACCACGAAGGCGGGGATTGGAGGCGCTTTTCCATTCCTTCGTGTTCCCGGCGATCCGCAGCCCGCCTTTGCGCGCCTTCGTGGTTAACATTCCTGTTCCCGGTTCTTTGGCTTATCCGGTGATGCGGTGTAATCAAGGTACTGGAGTGTGCGCCGCAGGCGCATGCTTCGAAAGGCGGGAAACGGCAGGGACGCCGTTTCCCGCCCGCGCAAGGGATAGAAGCGGAATTCCCCGCCCCCATGCGGGGGCGGGGAATTGGAGCGGATAGCCCGGTTTTTTGCGGCCCGCCGCAGGCGAGAGCCGCAAAAAATGCGCCCAACAGATCCCATAATAGATCCAACAGATCCAACAGATCGCGAAGCGGGACCGCAAGCGGTATTACAAAAGCCTAAAGATTCCGCTATGGTAGCTCCTATGGGATACGATGATGTTCCTCCTCTCTGGGAAAGCCCGGAGATTCCGGCGGTAAACCGGCTGCCCGCCCGGGCGTCTTTTGCGCCTTTTGCCGCCGTCCGTGATGCCCTTGCCGATGTTATCGCCGGTCCTGAATGGCGGCGGTCCGGGGACAATCCTTTCTTTTTTGATTTGGACGGGCAGTGGGATTTTAAACTTGCCGCCAATCCCGGCGGCGAGGGGGCCGGTCTGCCCTGGGGGAAAATCAGGGTGCCGGGGACCTGGACTTTGCAGGAGGACGCGATGGCTTCCGCGGCTTTCGCCGATTATCCCCACTATACCAATGTGCAGATGCCCTTTCAGGCTGTTCCGCCCCGGTCTCCGGCCCGCAATCCTACCGGCTGGCACCGGCGTTATTTTCGGCTGCCCTCCGCCTGGAAGGGGCGGCGGGTGGTTCTTCATGTGGGTTCGGCGGAGAGTCTCTGCATTGTGTATGTGAACGGTAGTTTCGCGGGGGCGGGGAAGGACACCCGGCTTCCTTCGGAGTACGATATTACCGCCTTTCTTAACGGGGAGGGGGAGAACGAGCTTGTATTAAAGGTGGTCCGGTACAGCGACGCCAGTTATGTTGAGGATCAGGATCAGTGGTGGTTCGGGGGGATTCACCGGAGCGTCTACCTTTACAGTACGGAAGCGGTGTTTATCAAAGATGTGGAGGCGCTGCCGGGCAGGATTGACGGGGAGGGGGCCGGTTGTCTGGATCTTGCCGTCACCCTGGGGGGCGATCTTCCCGATGCGGCGGGCGGGGGGAATCAGCCGGTTCCGGAGGGCGGTCCGGTCTACGGGATACGCTGGGCCCTTTACCCCTTTGTCCTGCCGGAGAAGGCGGAGGATGTCCAGGCTATTGCCGGGGGGCTTGCGCCTCTGGCCGAAGGGGAGGCGGAGCTGTCCTGCAATTACCGTCTCAACGCCAACCGGGCGGAGATGGGCCTCCGGGTTCCCGGGGCCAGGCCCTGGTCTTCGGAGTCGCCCAACCTGTATGTCCTGGTCGTGAGTCTTTATGCCGGGGGCCGCCATATCGAAAGCGGCGCCCTGAGCACCGGTTTTCGAACCGTCGCCGTTCAAAGGCGGGAGCTTTTGATCAACGGCAGGGCGGTCTACATAAAGGGGGTGAACCGCCACGAACATGACGAGTTCAGGGGGAAGACTCTGTCCACCCGGTCCATGGCTGCCGACATCAGGCTTCTTAAACAGCATAACTTTAACGCGGTCCGCACCTGCCACTACCCTAATGACGAGCGGTGGTACGAACTCTGCGACCGCTACGGCA
This sequence comes from Treponema sp., assembly GCA_031255615.1. The sequence continues at coordinate 4,114 of JAIRSD010000168.1, forward strand.
TATACCTGGTGGACGAGGCGAATATCGAAAACCACTGTTTCTACAATCAGCTTTCCAACGACGGCTCTTACGCCTTCGCCTACGCTTCCCGTGTCCAGCGCATGGTGGAGCGGGACAAGAATCACCCCTCGGTCGTCATCTGGTCCCTGGGCAACGAAAGCGGCGACGGCCCCCTCCATGTGATGAACGCCGCCTGGCTTCGCCGCCGGGACCCCAGCCGGCCCGTCAACTACGAGGGCTTTGTCAGGCCCTCCGGGGGGCAGGGCCCCTTTACCCTGGACTCCCTTTCCCGGGGGAAGGGTCTGACCGACATCGTCAGCCCCATGTACCCTCCCATCAGCCTGATCGAGGATTTCGCCAGGCGCCGGGAAGACGACCGGCCCCTTATCATGATCGAGTATTCCCACGCCATGGGGAATTCCAACGGCAGCCTGGCGGATTACTGGCGGGCGATAGAAAGCCACCGCGGACTCCAGGGCGGCTTTATTTGGGACTGGATCGATCAGGGGATCGCCGCCTATAGCCCGGCGGGGGAAAAGTACTGGAAGTACGGCGGGGATTTTGGGGACCGGCCTTCGGACTACGATTTCTGTCTGAACGGCCTCCTGTTCCCGGACCAGAGCCCCAAGCCGGCCATGGCGGAGTGCAAAAAAGTTCAGGCCCCCGTCCGTATAAGGCCGGTCGCGGCGAATCCCCGGGCCTTCCTCGTGGAGAACCGCCGGGATTTTCTGCCCCTGGACGACATGGTCCTGAACTGGAAACTCCGTACCGAAACCGCGACGCTGCGGCGGGGGAGCCGGGATCTGGCGGGCATCGCCCCCGGTGCCTCCAGGGAGTTCGAGATTGAGGAGCTTAAGGGTCTGGACCTGTCCCGGTACGCCGAAACGGTTTACCTGCGTTTCGATTTCGCCTTGAAAGAAAAGACCCCCTGGGCGGAAGCGGGCTTTGCGGTCCTGAGCGATTCGGTGGTTCTCAGGGACCATCCCCAGCCCCTGTTCGCCGCC
>JAIRSD010000187.1 GCA_031255615.1 Treponema sp.
TTCTTCGGCGTGGCCCCGGGAACCAACAACGAATCCAACTTCAACGCCATGGAGTCGATCAAGCGGAACACCATCTTCACCAACTGCGGCCTTACCGAAGACGGGGACATCTGGTGGGAAATGATCGGCCACGGCGCTCCGGGCAAGGAAATCGTTGACTGGAAGGGCCAGAAACGGCCCGCCCCCCAGACCGACAAGAGCCCCAAGGGGGAGGAGATCGCCCATCCCAACGCCCGCTTTACCGCCCCGGCCCGGCAGTGTCCGGTTATCGCTCCCGAGTGGGAAGATCCCAAGGGTGTGCCTATCAGCGCCTTCCTCTTCGGCGGACGGCGGCCCAGCACCATCCCCCTGGTAAACCAGAGCAAAAGCTGGATACACGGAGTTTTTATGGGTTCCATCACCGGTTCGGAAGTTACCGCCGCGGTTATCTCCGACCAGGTAGGCCAGGTACGGCGGGACCCCTTCGCCATGCTCCCCTTCTGCGGTTACCACATGGGCGACTACTTCAAGCACTGGATCAAAATCGGCGCCACTCATGACGAAGCCAAACTGCCCAAGATTTTCTTCGTCAACTGGTTCCGCAAGGACAAGGACGGGAAGTTCATGTGGCCCGGCTACGGTGAGAACAGCCGGGTTCTGGCCTGGATCTTTGACCGCTGCGATGACAAGGACAACTTTGTGGAGACCCCCATCGGCAGGCTTCCCAAGCCCGGTTCCATTGACGCTCCCAAGGGTGTCGGCGAAGAGGCGATGAAAGAACTCTGTTCGGTGGACATCGAAGGCTGGAAAAAGGAAATCGCCGATGTCCGGCAGAACCACTACCCCAAATTCGGCGACAAACTCCCCAAGGAGCTCTACGCCGAGCTTGACGCCATCGAAAAACGCCTGGGCCTGTAGACCCGCCCCCTAGCGCAAAACCCGCCCCCTCGGGGGCGGGTTTTTTTATTTGCGGCGGTCTCATATCCCGCCGGCGGCGGGGAGGTCCATCCCGCCGGGAATCCGCTCACCGCGCCCGGCCTGGGATCAGGCGGATGCGGCCCGGCAAAGGCCCTGTTGGAGGGGAGGCCGGCGCGGATAATCGCCGGAGGCCGCGGCCGCCGCAAATCCCCCCTATTTGAATCTCCATCCCCGGTTGGAGGGGTAGAGGATCCCTACCAAAAGGTATACCCCGATGCCCAAACTCAGGAGACCGGAAAAACCGCTGGAGACCGCCAACACTCTGGCCAGGGCGCTGCCGGCCACGGAAAGCCCCCCGTTCATCCCCCAGGCCCAGGGTAAAAGGTGGGGTTTATTCTTCTGCAAGGTATCAAGGCCGTTGGGAAAGGGGAAGCCCATAAAAAAGGCCGTCGGGGCGATGATGAGCGTGGAAACGTAGACCCGGGTTACAAGGGAGGCCGAATGAAAACGGTCCAGGAATTCGTCCAACCCGAAGATATAAAACAGGAGCCCCCCGGCAACCGCCGCGCAGGCCAGAGGCACGGCGACGATGCGGATTTTTTTTACCAGGGTGGAGCACAAATTCCCCAGGGCGGAGAAGATGAGCATCACCGTGATAACGATGCTGGTGGAATAGGTGGGGTTGGAAAGAAACAGCCCCAGCCGCTGGATAAGGTAGATCTCGATAAGCATGTAGCCCAGGCCCAGACCGGCGTAATAAAAAATGATTCCCACCGTGCTGCCGGGGTTGCGAAACAGGGTTTTCCTCCGGGCAAGCACGGGAATAACGATGACGATAAACCCAAAAACGCAGGCCTGAAGCAGCATTCCCAGGAGGAGCAGATAGCCCCATTCTTCGGAAATATCCTCCATTTGGTCCAGATACATGGGAAGATTTTCGAGTTTGAGGAATCCCGAATAATAGGGCCGTTCGTCCCGCATGGGGCGAATATCAAAGATATACTGATCTTCAATGGGACCGGCGTTCCCGGAAAAAAAGACGGGAATAACGGCCCGGTACATATCGGCGTTGGTAAAACTTTCCACCGCCTCCGTTTCATGGCCTTCAAAATGCTGGTAATAGGCCCCCAGTAAAATATCGAGATCCCGCTGGGGAAGCTCGGTATCCGGGGCGTAGAGCTGTTCAAACGAACGGGTTTTAACAAAATTGTTAAGGTCGTAGATCTCCCCCTCGGTAAAGGGCCCGTTCTTTACCAGCACCGTGGAGGTTGACATAAAAAGCCCGAAGGAATAAAAACACTTTTCCGGTTCCTCCACCCCCGATTCCCGCATGGCGGTAATAATACTGTTGAGGAGTTTCAATACGTTCCGGGGAGGGTTCAGACGATCCCAGACGGTAACCGAAAGGACTCCCCCCTCCCGGAGGCTGGAAAAATACTCCTTAAAGGCTTCCACGGTATATTTAAAATCCTCGTGGACCGCGTAGCCGCCGGAATCCGAAAGGCCGATGGAATCCACCAGGCTTATCTCCACCAGATCGTATTCGCCGGGGTGGTCCACGCACCAGGACCGGCCTTCTCCCTGGACGACGCTGATATTCCCGCTGTTCAACAGATCGCCGGTAAATCGAACAATGTTGGGATCCTCCCGCAAAAGCCGGATCATCTCCGGGGAGGGCTCCACAATATCAATGTTCCGGGCCCCCTTGTAGCGGGCGACCTGGGCGTTGATGCCGCCGCTCAGGTTCACCAAAAGAACATCGGGATTGGCGAGCATGGTGTAGGGGGCCGCCATGGGCAGGTAGTCCATGTAGGGCTGCTCATTTTCCCGGAGATTTCCCATGACCCCTATGGGGCCGGAACCGTCAACAAAGAGGCCCCAGTAAACCTGGGAAGGCATGGGGGCGTTCCGCAGGGCCGCGTTGTCGGAAAGGCCGGGGGCGAAGTGGAAATACCGGGAAGCGTAGGCATGGTATTCTCCACCGGGACTGTAGGAATGGTGGACCAAAAGGGAATCGGGATACTTCCTTACATAACTTATGGCCTTGTAATCGGACACCCGGATATCCCCCCAGAGGAAGACGCAAACAAGGGAGCCCGCGGAGGAAAGGGCCAGGGCGCAAAGATGGGGCCAGGGGAAACGGTACACCCTGGTTTCCTCGTCCCGTTCTATACAGGCAAAGGCCGCCGCCGCGATGGACAGCCCCAGGATGGGAAGGATCAGATACCGGGGGGGGAGGAGAAACATAAAAACGATGATAAAAAAGCCCCCGATGCCGGAACCCACCATGTTCCAGAAGTAGACCTTCTGTATCTCGTCCCGCAGGGCGATAAAGGCGACCCCGGTGAAGGCGGCGATAACGAAAAAAGGAAGACCGTAGATGATGTAATAGGCCCCAATAAACCAGATCTGCCGGGAATCGGAGGCGAGAAAAACCGGATTGAAGGGAACAAGCTGGGCCAGGATAACCGCGCCGCCCATAAGGAGGGGCAGACTGACGGCGCAGATCGACATGACAAGCCCCGTGTGGGAACTCACCCAGTCGTCCAAAAAGGTGATAATGATCCCGGAAAGCCCGACCCCCAGGAGGGCGGTAGAAATGACCAGGGAGCCGAAGTTAGACCAGCCGCCGATGGAAAATATCCGCATCACCAGAAGTTCGTAGGATATATCCGCGATGGAAATGAGAAACAACGCGATCAGTTTGGCATATTTCATTAACCTTCATTATATCCAAAGAATCCGGTCTTCTACAATGAGTCCGCCAGGATCTCAGGGGATTCGCGGTTTGTCAACGCCCCGTACCCCGTGCAGGTTGGGCGCATTTTTTTGCGGCTCCGCCGCAAAAAAACCGGGCTATCCGCTTAAATCTTTTGCCTGGCCCCGCCAGGCAAAAGATACCGCTTCTATCCCTTGCGCGGGCGAAAGCCGCGCCGCGCGGCTTTCGCTTTCGCCGTGTTCCGCCCTTTTTCGGCGCGGCGGGGAAAGCGAGCCGGTGCGGGAGGGCCGTCGGGGCGGCCCGGGGTTGTCCGGTCCGCGGGGGCTGAATAATTGACAGGCCCGATAAGGATAAAATACACTGTGATCAGTGAAACACGCTATAAAATCCGTTCAAGCCAATATCATTGTCGCCCTGGCGGGGGGCTTTGCCGGGGGCCTTGTCTTCGGGATTTTCCTTCCCCTGCTGATCTCCTCCCGGTCGGAGCGGGTGGTCGGCTACGAGGAGGCCGCCGCCCTTTTCGACCTGGAGAACCCGGACGAGGAGGCCGCCGTCGAGGGGGATCCTGACTACGGCCTGACCTTCGAGGTCCTGCCGGGGGGGAAAACCTACGACGGCCCGGCCCTGGCGCAGTCCATGCCCATCGAAACAAAGGAGGTCTGGCTCTCCTGGATGCGGAACAACCGGAACGACAACCCCGCTTTTCTGGAAAAACGCTGGGCCCTGGCCCAGGATTTCGTCCTCTCCTCGGAACTCAAGCGCCCCGAGGACGTCCGGGCCTTCCTCCTTTCCCCCCGGGAGCATTTTGTCCGGGACCGGAACAGGGGCATGGAGTACGCCGACACCTGGCTGTCCATCGGCTACGGGGCCACCATCACCGATCCCGACGTGGTCGCCATGATGACCACCAGCCTGGGCATCCAGCCGGGGGATCGGGTGCTGGAAATCGGGACGGGCTCCGGCTATCAAAGCGCCATCCTTTCCTACCTGGCCCAGGATGTTTACACCATCGAAATTATAAAACCCCTCTACATCGAGACCGACAAGCTCTACCGGGATCTGGAAAAATCCTACCCCTCCTACGGGGGCATAAGCCGGAAACTGGGGGACGGCTACTACGGCTGGGAAAAATACGCCCCCTTCGACAAAATCATCGTTACCTGCGCCATCGACCATATTCCCCCTCCCCTGCTGAAACAGCTTAAGCCCGGCGGAACCATGGTGCTGCCCCTGGGGCCGCCCCAGCGCCAGTACATCATGGAGGTTAAAAAAGAGGTGGCCGAAGACGGCGCCATCACCCTAAGCCGCCGGGATGTTTACAACGGCCTGCGGGTTAAATTTATTCCCTTCCGGGATGAGGCGGGATCTTCCTACAGCACGGCGGCGGAATAGGGCTGTTCAGAAACTGAAGTTTCTGAACAGCAACCGTTTAAATTAAAAACGAAGAAGCGCGGCTTGCCCGCGATTCCCCATTTAAAAACGCCGCCCCTGACGCAAGCCGGGAACGGCGGGGCACGGCGAAAGGCGGAAGCCGCGCCGGACCGGCGCGGCTTCCGCCCGCGCAAGGGATAGGAGCGGAATAAAAACCCGCAGGGTTTTTGTTAGAGCGGATAGCCCGGTCCCCGCCGGAGGCGGGGATGCGCCCAACTACAGTCCTAGACAGGGCGGAAAAGATGGCCTACACTGCCGGCAGCATACATGCCCGGCAAAAAAACAGGGGGGCCCTACCCTCTTTTATATATCGATATTGAGAAGCTCAAAGCCAATCTGGAAACCGTCGGCGCAATGGTAAAGGGGGCGGGCTGTTCCCTGGCGGTCGTTACAAAGTCGTTTTGCGCGGATGAAAGGATAGTCCGCATGCTCGCCGCCTCTCCGCTGGTCGATTATCTTGCCGATTCCCGTTTGCTGAATCTTGAAAGATGCGGGGGCCGGGGAAAGGAGACCATGCTGCTGCGGCTTCCCCAGGCCGCTGAAATAGAGGGGGTGATCTCCTGCGCCGATATAAGCCTTAATTCCGAACTGGACACCCTGGGTCTTTTGAACGCCGAAGCGGGGCGGCGGCGGAAGATGCACAAAGTAATACTGATGATCGATCTGGGGGATCTCCGGGAGGGAATTTATTTTACGGAGGAAGAAACAATTCTTAAAACCGCGGAGGCCGTCGTGGAGATGCCCAACCTCATCCTCCAGGGGATAGGGGCCAACCTTACCTGCTACGGGGCGGTTATTCCGAAAAAAGACAACCTTTCCGTGCTGGCCTCCTGGGGGGAACGTATCAGGAAGCGTTTCGGCATCGATCTCCCGGTGGTTTCCGGGGGGAATTCCAGCTCCCTTTATTTGATCGGCCGGGGGGAGCTGCCGGCGGGGATCAACAACCTGCGGCTGGGGGAGGCCTTTATCGTGGGCAGGGAGGCGGCCTATAAAACAAGAATCCCGCGGACCTACGACGACGGGGTGATCCTGGAGGCCCAGATAATTGAAATACAGACCAAGCCTTCCCTGCCGCTGGGGGAACGGGGGGTGGACGCCTTTGAGGGAAGGCCCGTTTTTACGGATCGGGGCAGAATCAGACGGGCGATTTGCGCCGTGGGGAGGCAGGACCTGGAACCGGGGGGCATCACTCCCGTGGAGGGGGGGCTGGAAATTTTGGGCGCAAGTTCCGATCATCTTATCGTGGATATAAACGATTCGGAGAAGGACTACCGGCCGGGGGATACGATTCGCTTTGTCCCCAATTACGCCGCCCTGCTGCGGCTCTTTACATCCCCCTATATCAACCGGGTTTACGGGTAGCGGCATGGAATACGGTTTTTTTCAAATTCTTTTGACGGTCCTCATCGTGATGGACCCCATCGGCATCATCCCCTATTTTCTGAGCGTTACCGCCTCCTACGACAGCAAGACGCGGAACGGCATCGTGGCCAAGGCGATTCTTTTTGCCGCCCTGGTCCTGGGGATCTTCCTGCTGGGGGGAAAATTTCTTCTTGAATTTTTCGCCATTAAGCCCGGCGCCTTTTATATATCCGGGGGGCTCCTCTTTTTTATGATCGCCTTTGAGATGATTTATTCGCGGCCCAAGACCAACCGGGTGCCCCCGACGGGGGAGGAAGAATCCCAGTCCAGTTTTGTCGCCCTGTTCCCCCTGGCCATCCCCATGATCGCCGGCCCCGGAATCCTGACGGTGATTATGACCTATGTGACCTCCGGGGATTCCTGGTTTTCCTCGGTGCTGACCCTGTTTCCCGCCCTGGTTATCGGCCTTCTCTGCATGTTCGCGGTGCTGCGGTTCAGCGCCCTTATCCTGCGGGTGCTGGGCACCATCGGTATTTTTGTGATGGAAAAAATCATGGGCCTTATCCTGGCGGGCTTCGCGGTCCAGCTTATCTACAACGGGCTGGCGGCTCTGGGGATTGTGAATCCCTAAGG
>JAIRSD010000199.1 GCA_031255615.1 Treponema sp.
GGGCTGGCTTTTTTCGACGGCCCCCACCGGGATTTTATCGATACGGCGAATTCGCTGTACACCGCGTCCCTGATAGGGGGCTGGGAATCGGCGCGGGAGCCCTTTGACCAGGCGGTGCGGCAGATAGGGCGTTACGTCCAGGATATGGGCAACGAGGAAGTGATGATGGAGCGGACGGGGTATCCGGGCTACGGGGCCCATAAGAGGGAACACCGGATATTTCTGAGGGAACTGGGGGTTCAGGTAAGGAACTACCGGAACGGGCTGCGGATTGACGTGAGGAAATTTGTGCTGTTCCTGCGGGACTGGGTCTTGTCCCACATGGGGATCAGCGACCGGACCTTCGCGCTGCACCTGCTTCGGCTGAGGCGGGAAGGGGCGCTGACAGGGATTATCATGCGGGTAAAGCGGCAAAAGGCTGGCCGGGTGATTATCCGCTAGCAGGCTGCTTAGCCTAAAAGACCGGATATGCCGACGGAAGAAATTTACCACGAAGGCGAAGAAGGCGCACGAAAGGCGGGGATTGGAAGCGTGTATTCATTCCTTTGTGTTCCTGGCGAGCCGCAGCCCGCCTTGGTGCGCCTTCGTGGTCAACATTCCTGTTCCCGGTTCTTTCGCTTATCCGGTGATGTAGCGTAATCAAGATACTAGCAGGCTGCTTGGCCTAAAAGACCGGATATGCGGATGGAAGAAATTTACCACGAAGGCGAGGAAGGCGCACGAAAGGCGGGAATTGGAAGCGCGTATTCATTCCTTTGTGTACCTTGGTGCGCCTTCGTGGTTAACATTCCTGTTCCCGGTCGTTTCGCTTGCCCGGTGATGTAGTGCAAGGAGGAATGGGTATGGAGCCGACCGGACATTGGGTTGCGGATCTGGGGACTTTGACCTGCCGGAATGAGGGACAGGCCGCGGGGGGAATACCCTCTCCGCGCCGCGGGCCCGGATGCCCCCCGGTGAAACCGGGAAACGATGCGGGGCTTGGGGCGGATCCCCAGGAGAGGGGGGTCGCGCAGGCCGCCTCCCCTACAGGGGAGGCGGCCGGAGCGAGGGGGGAGGCTTCCCCCCCCGTATCGCTCCAAAATAAAAACCCAAGAAGCTATTTTACCGCATCCAGAATTTCCCGGGCGATTTCATCGGCCTTCGTGTTGTCTACCTGGCAGGTTCCCACCTGGTGGTGGCCGCCGCCGCCGTAACGGAACAACAGGTTTCCCACGTCCACGGTGGCGCTCTTGTTAATGATGCTGTAGCCTACGGTGATAGCGGTGTTGGTCTTTTCCCGGCCGTCGATGATCCATATCGAAATATTCTGTTCCGGATAATAGGTGTAGACGAGAAAGCGGTTTCCCGCGTAGATGGGATCCACTCCCCGCAGGTCTATGAGGACGGCGTTTCCTTCTACCCTGGCGTATTTTTTTACCATCTCCTCGAAGGGGGATCTCTGCTCGTAGTAAAGGTCCAGCCGTTCCTTTACGTCGGGCATTTCCAGAATTTCCTCGATGCTGTTCTCCGAGCAGGCTTTGGCAAGTTTTTCCATGAGTTCGTAGTTGCTGATGGCAAAATTGCGGAAGCGGCCCAGTCCGGTCCGGGGGTCCATGATAAAGCCCAGCAGGATCCAGCCCTTGGGGTCTACGATTTCGTCCCTGGTAAGGTTCCCCGAATCCACCTTGTCCACGTATTCGATCATCCGGGCGAAACGGCCCAGTTTTTGATCTCCGCCGTAGTAGTCGTAGACGACTCTGGCGCAGCTTGGGGCTTTCCGGGCGACCCCCTCAAAGAAGGTCCGGGCCCCCAGCCGTTGGGTTTCGGTGGGGTGGTGGTCGAACCACAGTCTGCAACCCTTGATGTAGGGGATGTTCGCCAGTATGTCGTCGTTGGTGGCGGTAACTAACCCGTCCTGGATGTCCTTTGGGTGGACAAACTTCCATTCGTCAATAAGCCCCAGGTAAAGGAGCAAGGCCCCGCAGGCTAGTCCGTCAAAATCCGATCTTGTAAGTAATCTCATGGTTTCCCCCAATCCTGTATTCCGGTTTCGTATATTATATAATATACCCATGGAAGATTTAAGATCTATAAAAACAGGGCTCATCCGTTTTTTATCGGGGGCCCTGGTGCTTTTGGGGGTCCTTGGAGCCTGCGCCACCGATTCCAAACAGCGGGGTCCCGGCGTTTATCCCGAACTGGGCAGGCCGGAAGATCCCATCCCGTTTATGGAAAATGTCCGCACCGGCGTTCTTCCGGGGGGGCTGCGGTACTTCATCCTGGAAAACCCCCGGCCGCAGAACCGGGCCTACCTTACCCTGGCGGTGGACGCGGGTTCCGTGCTGGAGGAGGAGGACGAGCGGGGGCTGGCCCACTTTGTGGAGCACATGGCCTTTAACGGCACCGCCCGGTTCCCAAAATCGGAGCTTGTGGACTATCTGCGTTCCCTGGGGATGCGTTTTGGGCCGGAGGTAAACGCCTATACCAGCTACGACAGTACGGTTTACGGTATTGAGGTGCCGGTGGAGCTCGACTCCGCGGCGGGGGACGGGGCCCCGGTAAAGCGGATCCCCGCCAGGGCCCTGGAGGTGCTGGACGACTGGACCAGGGCCATTACCTTCGATCCCGGGGATGTTGACGGGGAACGGCTGGTCATCATGGAGGAGTACCGGTCCCGGCTGGGCGCCCTGAACCGGGTGCAGCGGCAGATATTGTCCTTCCTTTTCGACGGATCCCCCTACGCGGAACGGATCCCCATCGGCCTGCCGGAGATTATCGAGACGGCCCCGGCGGAGCGGCTGGAAGCCTTTTACCGCCGCTGGTACCGGCCCGATAACATGGCCCTGATCATCGTGGGGGATTTCGACGCCGCGGTCCTGGAGGCGGAATTGCCCCGCCGTTTCCCCGAAATGCCGGTTTCCGGGCCCCTTAACCGGCCCCGCTACGACCTGAGCGCCCCCAAAAGGGGGACGGAGGCCATGGTTGTTACCGACCCGGAGCTGAGTTTTACCCAGGTGGGCCTCTATTACAAACGAAGCCCCCGGCCCCTCCCCGCCACCCTGGAAGGCTACCGGGAGGAGCTGATGGATAGTCTTATCCAGGAAATCCTGGGCATCCGCTTTGAGGAGGCTTCCCAAAGGCCGGACAGCCCCTTTATCGGCGCGGGGGCCTGGAATATCCGTTACGGCGCGTCCTCCCGGTACTACACCCTGATGGCGGAATCGAAGCTCGGCGGGGCGGAGGCAAGCCTGGCGGCGCTGCTGCGGGAAAAAGAATCCGTGGGCCGCTTTGGTTTTACCCCGGGGGAGATCGATACCGCCAAGGCTTCCCTCCTTTCCGAACTGGCGCAGACCGCCGCCGAGAAGGACCGGCTGCAGTCGGATCGTTTTGTATCCCGGCTGACCGGATACTTTTTGGAGGGGGCGCCCCTGCCGGATATTGACTGGGCATACAACGCCGCCCTGAAATTTCTGCCGGACATTAGCGGGGAGGATCTGGCCGAACAGGTAAAAGATTATTTTGCCGGCGGGGATCTGCGGGTCTTTATCGCCGCCCCGGACTCGGAAAGGGCGAGTCTTCCCGACAGCCGGCGTATCAAGACCCTGGTGCGGCAGAGCCTCCGCCTTAAGCTGGACCCCCCGGCGGAGGAGATGGATTCCGGCGACCTGGTCTCCCGGATTCCAAAAAAGGGAAGCATCCTCTTCGAATCCGTGGATGATGAAACCGGGGCCCGTATATGGAGGCTGGAGAACGGGGCCGCCCTGATCCTGAAGGAAACCCCGAACCGGAATAACGAGGTGGTCCTCTACGCCATGGCCAGGGGAGGGACCAGCAGCGCCGGGGCGGAGGAGCGGGTTTCCGTTTCCCTGGCCGCGGAGATTGCCGGGGCTTCCGGTCTGGGCCCCTGGTCCCGGACCCAACTGATCAGACTCCTGGCGGGCAAGCAGGTAAACCTTTCCTTTTGGGCGGGGAACTACCTCCGGGGCTTCCAGGGTTCCGCCGCCTCCGGGGATCTGGAGACTCTTTTTAAGATGCTTTACTTGTCCTTTACCGACCCCCGGGTGGACCGGGGCATTCTCGATTCCCTGTTGGATTCTTACCGGACCAACTTGGCCCAGCGGGGGGAGGATCCAAACGCTGTCTTTTCCGACCTGGTGGGCCGCATGGTGTCGGGGGGGCATCCGCATTTTGAACCCCTTACCGTGGAAGATATGGACAGGGTGGACGCCGATCAGGTCATGTCCTTCCTTAACCGCAGCCTGAACCCCGGGGACTATACCTTTATCCTTACGGGGAACCTGGATCCCGCCCAGACCCGGAGTATGGCGGAGACCTGGCTTGCCTCTATCCCCCCCCGGGAACCCTGGAACGCCTGGACCGACCTGGACATCCGGCGGCCGGGAAAGACGGAGGAACGGGTGTACAAGGGCAAGGAGGAACAGAGTATGGTCTACATGGGCTGGTACGCGCCCCTGGCCTTTAGCGAGGAGCAGAGCGTCCGGGCGGGGCTCCTGGAGGAATACCTGAACATCCTCCTTGTCCGGGATATTCGGGAAAAACTGGGGGGAGTCTATTCAATATCCGCGGGCCTTTCCCTTTCCCCCGCGCCCAAGGGCGAACTGATGATGCAGATCTTCTTTGCCTGCGATCCCCGGCGGAGCGGGGAACTGTCCGCCGAGGTGGAGGCCTTGCTGGAGCGGATCCTCCGTGAACCCCTGGACGAGGATACCTTTGCCAAGTCTGTAGAAGCCCTGAAAAAGGAATGGGAGGCTTCGGTCCAAAGCAACCTGTATATCGCCCAAAGCTACGCCAACTCCACGGTGCTGATGGATACGCCCCTGTCCCGGCTGGACAAGCGGCCCGGACTTTACGATCAGGCAAGCCCCGCCGAGCTTCAGGCCCTCTGCCGCCTGCTTCTGCCCCGGGGCCCCGCCAAAGCGGTTCTCTACCCCGAAGGCTGGACAGGCCCTTAGTAGGCTGCTTAGGCTAAATCACCGGATAAGCGAAAGAACCGGGTACAGGAATGTTAACCACTAAGGCGCACCAAGGCGGGCTGTAGCTCGCCGGGAACACGAAGGAATGAATATACGCTTCCAATCCCCGGTCCTCGTGCGCCTTCCCTACCTTGGTGGTAAATTTCTTACATTCATATATCTGATTTTTTAGGTTGGGCAGCCTGCTGGGCCCTCGATGGGCTTTTAAACAGCGGTTCCCGGTCCGGGAGAGGCGGGGCATCGGGTCCCTTTTGGGCGCCTTTTTGCGGCGCGGCCGCAAAAAGGCAGGCTTCGCTCCGAGTCCCCGCCCCTCCCCCCGGGGCTAAACTTGAGCCATGGAATCATGCGAGATACTCCCGGTAAGCCAGCAGAATATATAACTTCATCAGCCCTATCCATATTGTTTTCACCCCGGGAGGCCCGTCGCTGGGCGCCCGTTTTGGCCCTCCCAG
>JAIRSD010000200.1 GCA_031255615.1 Treponema sp.
CCGGCCAGTTTCCCCTTAAGCTGGGCCCCCCGGCGCTCGATCTCCAGGATGGACTTGCCCAGCCGGGACACGTACTCCGCCATAGCAAAGCCCAGGGTAATGGGGACGGCGTGCTGGCCGTGGGTGCGGCCCACCTGGGGGGTCTCCGCCTCCGCCTCCGCGAAGTCGCAGAGCAGGGTCTCCAGACGCCGCAGCCGGGGCAGCAGGACCTCCCGCAGGGCCCCCCGGATCCGCCAGGAAAGGCCCGTATCCAGGATGTCCGCGCTGGTGGCCCCCAGATGCACCAGGGCCGCAAGCTCCGGCGGCGTTCTGCGCTTCAGGACGTTCACCAGGGCGCGGATATTGTGGCGGGTCTTCTCCTCCTCGGCGTAGACCTCCGCACTCTGAATCTCCCCCACCGCCCCTTCCAGGGCCTCCCGCAGGCCGGGCCGCAGGGTCCCCCGGAGCTTCAGATGGGCCAGCACCAGGGCGACCTCCGCCTTGATATGGGCGGCCACGGCGGCCTCCTCGGAAAGCCAGGGCACCAGGGCCCGGTACAGAGGAGCTTCGGAAATCGAATAACGGTGATCGATGGGGGATAAATTCTGAAAAATGACGCGGCTTTCTTCGCTGGCTTCCATGGTAAAACCTAGCACGGGGAAAGAGGGAGAGTCTAGCGAGCGGCGCAGGGCCGGGGTTTGGAGAAGACTCCGCGCGTCGAGTGCATCCTGGGCGCGTCCCCGGCCCTGCGGTCCGGGCTGGAAAGGCAAGCGCAGACCGCCAGGGCAACCGCAGGCTGCCAAGGCTCCGCCGCGCTCCGGCCCCGCCCGCGGGGTGTTCAAATTCGACGGAAAAGACGGGGGCCCTTGCTGCCCGGAAACCGAGGTTCCCGAACAATCCTGCCATGAATGTCTCCGGGCCTGACGGGGCCGTTGAAAATCGGCGTTTTGCCGCCGGAGTAAAATTCCGCCGCCCCGGTCATCCCGCGCGGATCATAGGAGTCGGAAGATCGAAGGGGAAATCTAATCCCGAACCGTCTCTTTACAATCCCGGTCCTGTATATCAAGCAGTAAATTGATCTCTTTGAGAATGTAGGCCTGATACTTTGGGTCCAGTTCTTTAAAGAGGCTAATCAATTTAGTAAAGTTCTCATCCGGATTCCTGTTAAACATTTCTCCTTCTCCGGTCTTGAGCCACTTCTCGTTTACATTGAAAGAAGAACAAATTAACTTAACCAGACGTTCATTAACTTTCCTTTTTTCAACCTCTACTCCAGCTAGGTACCCGGACGACAGGGAAATAACACGGGAAAACTGAACCTGGGAAAGCACCAAGGCTTGCCGTACTTGCTTGATGCGCTGATTTACTGAACCATTGGTAACAATACTCATCTTTGCTATCATAACAGCATTGTTCAAATATCGCAAGGGGGCGATTGTATACGGCGGCAATTTCGATAAAAAAACAAAAGGGCGGAATTTGTCGCAATCAGCACGAAATGCCGCCGCATTCATGCGGCGGCGGCCGGACGGCGCGGATTCCGCCCGCGCGAAGGACAGGAGGGGGGCCGGAGCGGATCCCGGGGGCCCGCGGATGGCTCTGGACCCGGTTAATGCGGCGGCAAAAACGGGTTCGGGAAGAACAGGATATGCGACGCCGCCGCACCCCGCGCCGCCTTCTATGCGGCGATTGCCCGGTAAAGTATTTCCGCTTTCCCGCGGACATTTTTATCCGCAGCGGGGAGGCTCATTGGAACCGCCGGCGGGAAATTCGCGTTCTTTGCAAGACTTGTTCAATAACCCGGTTGGTTATTGAACAAGTCCGCTGAACAAATCCATTCCCTGAAATACCGGCCTTTTTGTCCGCGCAGCCCGATGATTATTTATGTGCGTATGCGGAATGGAATTTTAAAAACAATCTTTTAACTTCTATAAACTCGCTGCAGCAATGCTGCGCCGCAGCATTACTGCCTGTTTTAGTAATGTGAACCTGTTTCAAAACTGATTGACCGTACGCCAGGGTTCCGGCATAGCCGGGGCGCAATGTTGGAACAGTTTTTCGCTGTTTTTCAGGCTAAAACCTTCCAACACCACAGTTTTTCACGGCCGGTGTCCAGGACTGAATTTCTGGGACAACCCCAAAAATTTGTGGGCTACCCCCCCCCCCCCCCCCCACGCACACATCGGCGCTGGATGAACGGAGGCTCCGCGTCTCACTTGGCGGTGACAGGCTTTCCCTTCCGGAGATTACGAAAGAATCCTCGGCGTCCTCATCTTCCTCCTCCTCGTATTCGAAAAGCCCGGCGAATTCCCGATCTTCCATAAGTACATCATCCGCCCCCCCCTTCCGGCCAAAGAACCAGTCAAACAGTACCATTATTGTCATCCATACACCATTGAACCAAATACTTAAAATCCAGTCTCCCTTTGGGGAGAGAGATCCTGTCCGGACCTACCGGATAATCACTCGACCCTCCTTCTGCCGCTTTACCCGCATGATAATCCCTGTCAGCGCCCCTTCCCGCTTCAGCCGAAGCAGGTGCAACGCGAAGGTCCTGTCGCTGATCCCCATGTGGGACAAGACCCAGTCCCGCAGAAACAGCACAAATTTCCTCACGTCGATCTGCTGTCCGTTCCGGTAATTCCTTACCTGAACCCCCAGTTCTCTCAGGAATACCCGATGCTCCCCCTTATGGGCCCCGTAGTCCGGATACCCCGTCCGCTCCATCATCGATTCCTCGTTCTCCATCTCCTGAACGTAGTGCCCTATCAGGCGCACCGCCTGGTCAAAGGGCTCCCGCGCCGATTCCCAGCCCCCTATCAGGGACGCGGTGTACAGCGAATTCGCCGTATCGATAAAATCCCGGTGGGGGCCGTCGAAAAAAGCCAGCCC
>JAIRSD010000202.1 GCA_031255615.1 Treponema sp.
GGCTCAAGAGGGCGGCCCCGCCATGCGGCGGCCGGTTCTTTTACCGCGTCCGTTGCCCGGCTGATGAGTTCGGGCGGCACGTCAACCGCATATATCTCTTTCAGGCGGTCCTGCATCTGCCGGGTGGTAAGCCCCCGGGCGTACATGGACAGGATTTTATCGTCGAAACCCCGGAACTCCGGGAAACTTCGTTTCCCATGGTGTTTGGGCGCGATCTGCGGCTCGAAGCTGCCCTCCCGGTCCCGGGGGGCTTCGACGGCCGTCGGCCCGCGGTCGGTTCTCAGTTCTTTGACGGTTTTCCCGTTCCGGCGGTTTGTGTTTGGTTTTGCGCCTTGGCCATGTTTCTGATAGCCAAGATGCCCGGTTCATTCAGCTTCCATGGTCCGCTCGACCAGGGCCTTGGCAAGCTGCTTCATGATCCCCTCCGGGCCGTAAAAATCGTCCGGGCCGTGGTAATCCTTCATGATTTCATCCGGAAGCTCTTTTGAAAAGGCCGTACTTTCTCCCTCGGGTAGTATAGCCGTTTACACAAAAATTGTTACATGGCCCTTCGTCCTTTGTGCCCCTTCGTGGTTAATATTCTTATTCCCGGTTCTTTCGCTTATCCGGTGATGCAGTCTACGCAAGTACTAGGGATAAACCGGGGCTATACTGAGAACCGCCGACTCCGGCTTACTTGATTCTTTTGAAGCACTCGTCAATGACCGGGTTCAACGAGGGCAGATGAAAGCCCTGTTCCACAAGCTGCCTGCGTTCTTCGCTTTCCGCCCAGTTCATGTAGGGGTCGGCGTAATGGTCCCGGAGGTAGGCGTAGACCAGATCCTCGACTTTCTCCGGCAGGGTAAAAAAGAGCCCCCTGCCGGATCCCAGGATCTTGCGGATCGCGGGGCGGGCATGGGCCAGAAAACGGTCCTGGTAAAGGTCGTAGCTCCGGCCCGAAAGTTTACGCAGCCGGTCGGACACGGAACCTCCCTCAGGAAGCGCCGCCGGGGGGATCCGGGGCCTCCCGCCCGCCGTTGCCATTGAAGGGACGACAACCTTTGCGGCCCTTCCCCGTTCCCCGGCCGCGGGTTTTGGCGGCGCGGTCCAAGCGGGGGAATCGTCCCCCGCTGCCGCCGTTGAAGGGGCGGCAGCCTTTACGGCCCTCTCCCGTTCCCCGGCTGCGGGCTTTGGCGGCGCAGTCCGGGCGGGGGAATCATCCCCCGCCGCCGCCGTCGAAGGGGCGGCAGCCTTTGCGGCCCTTCCCCGTTCCCCGGCCGCGGGTTTTGGCGGCGCAGTCCGGGCGGAGGAAGCCGCGGGCGGGCCGGCTTTGGCGGGAACCGGCGTCATGGGGGCCGGAGCGTTGTTGGCCGCCGCCGCGGTTTCCGGCGGCGTCTTCCCCGGACGGGCCCTGGCCGGGGTTTTGGCCGCCGGGACGGCCCGCTCCAGGGCCAGCTTGATTTTCCGCCAGTTCTGCTGGAGGTACTGGTCCCCTTGGATGGAATAGTAATAGCCCTTTACCAGGAGGGACATCACGCTGGTAAGAATTTCCTCATCCCGGCGGTTGGCCCGGCGGCCCTGCCGTATGATCGCGTAAACCGCGTGATTCTTCTTTTGGTATTTGCGGGAATAGAGGGAAAGAATTTGCTCAAAGGCGTCGTCGTCAACCAAATTCCAGTACTTCATACAGTAGGCCAGGGTCTGATCCTCAACCCGGCTGAAAGCGGGGGAAATCTCGATTCTGCCCAGGTCTTCCGGGGAAAAGACCGCCAGGGAAAAATCAACCGCCGCCGCGGAATGGTCCTTTACCCGCCGAAACTGTTCTTCCCTTCGCCGTTTCCGTTCCTTTTCCACTACCGGCAGGGATTGGGAAAGGTAGGAGCGGACCATCTCCGCCGCCTGCTCCATGGCTTTAACGTGGCGGTTCAGGACCTGGGAGTAGCGGCACATCCGGTCGATTCCGGAAACCGCCTCGTACTGCTCCCGGGGGAAGATACGCAGAATGTCCTCAATCGTCTTAATGGTAGAATAGACATCCTTGGTATCGCAGGACGCGATCCTGGCCTTGACATAATCGATGGTTTGACAGACCCGCCCCAGGGCCTGGTCAGCAAGGCGGCGGTAGCCTACCGCCAGAATCTTGGGGTACAGGGGATCCCGGTTGCGGTAACTGCGGAGCAGGACCATACGGAGGGCGTCGTCGGGATACCGGGGTTTCAGACGGAACTGATAAATATTGAGGGCCGTCCGGCCCTGGCCTATATTACGGAGATAATAGTACCGCTCAATATCGGGATCGCTGTCGGCAAGGAGCTGGGGAAATTCCTGCCTGAAAAGCTCTTCCCGAATCTCCATGAGTTCCATCAGCACATCATAGAATCTACCCCCCCTTTATGCAATGAAAATCCGCTGGTATGATGGATGCCGGAGGATCTATGCGAATCACCGGTATCATTTCAAAAACTTTATGCCTTTGCGGAATAATTTTGACCCTGGCAGCCGGCGGCTGTAAACGGGCGAAAACGGCAAGCGCCGGGGGAGGGACCGTGGAAAATACAGAAGACGCCGCCCTGGGGGAAGGAATCTTCGCCCGAATCAGCACCGACCAGGGCGAGATTGTGACCCGCCTGGAATATGAAAAAACCCCCCTGACGGTCTGCAGCTTTGTGGCTTTGGCGGAGGGGAAGATGAACGCGGCCCAGGACAAGCCCTTTTACGACGGCCTCAGCTTCCACCGGGTCATCCCGGATTTTATGATTCAGGGGGGGGATCCCCTGGGGAACGGCACCGGCGGCCCGGGCTACCAGTTCCCCGACGAGATAGAATCCAGCCTGCGGCACGACGGTCCGGGGGTGCTCTCCATGGCCAACGCCGGACCGGGGACCAACGGCAGCCAGTTCTTCATTACCCATGTGGAAACCCCCTGGCTTGACGGACGGCATACGGTCTTCGGCAGGGTGGTAAGCGGCCAGGAAGTAGTGGACGCGATTAAACAGGGCGATAAGATACAGAGCGTCAGGATTATCCGCAACGGGGAATCCGCCGCCGCCTTCCGGGCGGATCAGGAAACCTTTGACAGCCTGCTGCGGAACGCCAGCGCCGCGGAAAAGGCAAAGGAAAAGGCCCAGCGGGACGCGGACATGGCCCTGATCCGCTCCCAATACCCCAACGCCGCCTCCTCGCCGTCGGGGGTTTTTTACGAAATCTTAGCCGAGGGTTCGGGGCCCAAGCCCAGCGCGGGGAACACCGTGCGGATGAACTACCGGGGTATGTTTCTGGACGGACGGGTCTTTGATTCATCGGACACCCAGGGGGCCCCCCTGGAATTCCCCGTCGGCGTAGGCCGGGTCCTCCAGGGCTTCGACGAGACCGCCCTGGATATGCGGCTGGGGGAAAAGCGGCTGGTGGTTATCCCCCCGGAGCTTGCCTACGGGGAACGGGGCGCGGGAGGGGTTATCCCCCCCAACAGCTTCCTGGCCTTCGAGATGGAACTGGTGGAGATTATCCAGGAATAGCCCTGCGATAGGCCGGATACCGAGCATCTTTCGGGCGCATTTTTTGCGGTGGAGCCGCAAAAAATGCAGGCTTTGCTCTCACAAAAACCCCGCGGGTTTTGTTCCGTTCCTATCCCTTGCACCGCCCCAGAGCGGCGCGCGGAAGAACCCCGGTTTAGGGCGCCGCGCGGCTGTCCTGGAGGCGGTAGCCCCCCTCCTCCAGGGTAAAGGGGGCCCCGGAACTGCGGATCACCGTCCCGTCCTCGCAAATAAAGACCGCCTCCGTATCCGGCAGGCTTTCCACCAGGGCGAGGCCCCTTTCCGGGCCCAGGGCGAAAAGGGCGGTGGAAAGGGCGTCCGCGTCGATAGAGAGCTCCGCGATGATGGTCGCCGACAAAAGGCCGTTCCGCACCGGAAACCCGTCTTCCGTGGAAAGGATGTGGTGGTAGCGCAGGCCGTTTACCTCGAAGTACCGTTCGTATACCCCGCTGGTTACCACGCTTTTGTTCTTTACCCGCAGAACTCCCGCGGGGTTTCCCCGTTCCTCCCGGGGATCCTGGACTCCGATGCGCCAGCTTTCCCCCTTCGGCCGTTCCCCCAGGGCCAGAATATTGCCTCCCAGGTCGATGAGGGCCCGCTTTACCCCCCGGTCCCGCAGGATGGCCGCGGCCCGGTCCGCGGCGTAGCCCTTGGCGATGGCCCCCAGGTCCAGGGATTGCCCCGGACGGCGCAAAAAGGCGGTTCCCGCCTCCCTATCGATCAGGAGATCCCGCCAGTCCACCAGGGAGAGGGCCTCCTGAATCTCGGCGGCCGCGGGGATCCGGGGCTCCTCCCCGCCGATGCCCCAGAGCCGCACCAGGGGGCCCACGGTGGGATCAAAGGCCCCGCCGGAAAGTTCCGCGTAGTAACGGGCCCTTTCCAGGACCTCCAGAAGCTCCTCCGGCGCCGTTACGGGCCCTATGCCGGCGTTCCGGTTGATCCGATCCAGGGCCGTCGCTTCCTGATTCGGGTCCTCCCCGCCGCCGGAGGCCGGGGTAAAGGCCATGATTCCCTGAATCCGCCGCAATTCGGCGAATACGGCGTTGTAGGCCGCCCGGGTCCCTCCCTCGAACAGGTTCACGCCGCAGACGGTTCCCAGGACAAATTCCCTTTGGGCCGGCGGCGCCGGGGCGCAGGAAAGGCAGAGGAACCCCAGGAAAAGGGATGCCGGGAATCGGAGAGGATTCCCGGCGGCGCTTCGCGGTGTATTCCCGATCCGCCCCGCGTTGGGAGCGCCCTTGCCTGCCCAGGACCCGAAACGGCGGAGCACGGCGAAGGCGCAAGCCGCAGGGCTTGCGCCCGCGCAAGGGATAGAAGCGGAACAAAAACCCGCAGGGTTTTTGTTAGAGCGGATAGCCCGGTCCCCGCCGGAGGCGGGGATGCGCCCAGGATACAAAGAATAGGGGGAATCTTTTAAACCGGGAATTGCTGGATTCATGGGGGGGAGTATAGCACAGGCCCTGTCTTTTTGACTAAGATACCCTTATGCTTGAATGATGTCCCGCCAGGGGCAATGCTGAGGTGTGGAAGGGAAAATGGATAAGGAAGGATCTTCTTTTGCGTTGGTCGGCAGGAAAATTTTTTTTCTCAATCCCCTGCCGCCGGTTCAGAATGGGGTGCTTAACGATTTGATTCAACGGGAATACGAGGTATACACGGCCAAGGATCGGCTGGCCCTGGGGCGTGCCCTTAGGCAGATGCCGGGGTCCATGATCTTCATCGACATCGACCAGGCCGCCCCGGAATCGGAATGGGAGAGTTGGATTCGGGAGCTGCTGGGGGATGGAAAGCTGGAGGATATCAGGATCGGCATCCTGACCAATAACAAAAACGAGGAGCTGCGGAACAAATACGCCAATGTACTCAAGCTGCCCGGCGGCTATACGACGATCCACCAAAATCTTAACGTTACGATTGCCCAAATTATCAACATTCTGAACGCCAACAACGCCAAGGGGAGGCGCAAATATCTGCGGCTCGTCGCGGACAGGACGGGGGACATGGTGGTTAATTTCCCTGTGGACGGTAGATTCCTGATGGGGAGCGTCTGCGACATTAGCACCATCGGTTTTTCCTGTTCTTTTAGCGAAGATCCCGATTTCCCCAAAAACTCCGCCTTTTCCAATGTGCAGATTAAGCTGCGGCATACGATCCTCAATGTGGAGCTGGTCATTCTTGGTTCCCGAATCGAGGAAAACAACCGGACCTATGTGGGTCTTTTTACCGACAGAATTTCCCCGGACAGCCAGGTGAAGATTCGCAAATATATCCAGGCGAACCTTCAGGCCCGGCTGGACGCTTTGTTGGGGAAAAATTCATGAGCGACGCGGCGCGCCCCGGTTCCGGGGAGGAGGCGGATCGCGGTCTTGGTAAAAAGGTTTTTTTTCTCTATCCCTCAGCCATGGTTAAGAACGCCGTTATCCAGGAGCTTATGCAGCAGGAATACGAGGTGTACACGGTGAAGGATCCCGCCGCCATGCTGCGGGGGCTTAAGCGTTATCCCGATTCGGTGGTCTTTGTGAATATCAACGAGGGGCTGGACGCGGCCCGCTGGGAGGAATGGATTCGCTCGGTCAGGGAATCGGCGAAAACCGCGCAGGCCTGCATCGGCGTCCTTTCCAACACGGACGACGCCCTGCTTCGCGGTACATACCTCACCGGGATCGGCGTACAGTGCGGATTCACGGTGCTTAAATCCGACGCGGCCGCGGCCCTCCGGCAGATCCTGGAAAATCTGCGGAAGGTGGAGGCCAAGGGCCGCCGCAGGTATCTGCGGGCCGGCAGGGGCATCGGGGCCTCCATCAACCTTCCAATCGACAATGTCTTTATCAACGGCCAAATTCGGGATATTAGCGCCGTGGGTTTTTCCTGCGTGCTGGATCAGAATCCCAATCTTGCCAGAAACGTCCTGATTCAGAATATTCAGCTTAAGATCCTGGGCCGCATACTCAAGGTGGAGGGGATCGTCTACGGCTCCCGGGACGAGGAGGACGGCAGCCGCTGCTACGTCCTCCTTTTTACCCAGCGGGTCGACTCCGACACCCGGTCCCGAATCCGCGGCGGTATTCAGCAGTATCTCCAGAGCAGCATGGACAGGGAACTGAAATAGGCCGCCAAGACGGACCGCCCCCGGACTTTACACACATTTGACACAGCCCAGCCCCTACATTTGACATTCCTGGTTTACTTATAAGAAGTGTTCGGAAACTTCAGTTTCTGAACAACAACTGCTTAAAGAAGGCAGAAGCCTTTGCTTTGCCGGAACCCGGCGGAATCCTCCGCGGAAGATTCCGCGAGTCCTCCGCGGAATTCCGGCAAGCGGTATACAAGGAGTGCAATATGAAGAAACTAACTGGTCTGGCGTTGGTTGTCCTGACGGCGGCCCCCCTCTTTGCGGGGGGCAGGGCGGATTCCGGCTCCTCCGGGCGGGGGGCCTCCGGCGCGGCGGGGCGGAGCATCGTCGTCATGTCCCGGGAGGAAGGTTCCGGCACCCGGAGCGCCTTCACGGAACTGTTCGGGGTCCTGGACGCGGACAACCGGGACAACATCAGTCCCGCCGCGGAAATAACCAACAGCACCGCCGTCATGATGACCTCGGTGGCCGGCGATCCGGCGGCGATTGGCTATATCTCCCTGGGTTCCCTTAACGACACGGTCAAGGCCCTGCGCATCGACGGCGTGGCGGCCAGCCTCGAAAACGCGGCGGGCGGCGCTTACCGGATCGTCCGCCCCTTCTCCGTCGCCGTCGGGGAGGATCTCAAAGCCCCGGCCCGGGATTTTATCAATTTTATTATGAGCGGCGGCGGCCAGGATGTGGTGGAAAAGAACGGCTGCGTCCGCGTCCCGGACCGGGGGCCCTTTACCAGCGCCATGCCCGCCGGCAAGATCGTGGCGGCCGGTTCCTCGTCGGTTACCCCGGTCATGGAACGGCTCGCGGAAGCCTACGCCGCCCTCAACCCCGGCGTTGACATCGAAATTCAGCAGAGCGATTCCTCCACCGGCATAAACGCCGTAATCGAGGGAATCTGCGATATCGGCATGGCCTCGCGGGAGCTCCGAAGCGCCGAGACAGCCAAGGGCATCCGGGAGATCCGGATCGCTGTCGACGGCATCGCGATCATCGTCAACAAGGACAACGCCCTGGAGGGCCTGACCAAGGAGCAGGTGCGATCCATTTACTTGGGTGAAACCGAAACCTGGAACGCCCTTAGGTGAAGGACCGCCGGATGAAAGAGAAGATACTGCACGGCCTCTTCGCGGCGGCGGCCTGCGTCTGCATCTCCTGCGTCGTCCTGATCTGCCTGTTCCTCTTTGTCAACGGCGTTCCGGCTATCGGGAAGATCGGGCCCGGAAAATTCCTCCTGGGCAGGGTGTGGAAACCGGGCAGCGGCGTCTTCGGCATCGCGCCGATGATACTGGGCAGTATATACGTTACCGCGGGGGCCGTCGTTTTCGGCGTGCCCCTGGGCGTGCTTACCGCGGTTTTTATGGCGAAATTCTGCGGGAAGGGGCTCTACCGAATCCTCTCCCCCTCGGTGGGGCTCCTAGCGGGGATACCCTCGATAATCTACGGGTTTTTCGGCCTGGTGGTTATGGTCCCCGCCCTGCGGGAAATCTTCGGCGGCAGCGGGAAAAGCCTTCTTAGCGCCTCCCTGCTCCTGGCCTTCATGATTCTTCCCACCATCATCAGCATTTCCGAAACCTCGATCCGGGCAGTACCGGAAAGCTACTACGAAGGGGCCCTGGCCCTGGGGGCCGCCCACGAGCAGGCGGTCTTTTTTACCGTCCTCCCCGCCGCCGGCCAGGGAATCATGGCGGGGGTGGTTCTGGGCATAGGCCGGGCCATTGGGGAAACCATGGCGGTGATCATGGTCGCGGGAAACCAGGCCATGATCCCCCGGAGCCTTTTCCGGGGGCTGCGGACCCTCACCGCCAACATCGTGCTGGAGATGGGCTACGCCGCGGAGCTCCACCGGGAGGCGTTGATCGCCACCGCGGTAGTCCTCTTTGTGTTCATCCTCCTGATAAACACCCTCCTCTCCCTGAGCAAAAGGAAGGCCGCCGGATGAAAGGACGACGCGGAAACAAGCTCCTCTCCGGGCTGCTTAAATTTTTGGTCGCCGCCTCGGCGGGGATTACCACGGCCCTTATCATTTTTCTCTTTGGCTATATTTTGATAAAAGGTATACCAAACCTTTCCCCGGATCTTTTTGCCCTCCGCTATACCAGCGATAACGTGTCCCTCCTGCCCGCGCTGATAAATACGGTGCTCATTACCGCTGCGGCCCTGGTAATCGCGGTTCCCGTGGGAATATGCGCGGCTATATGGCTGGCCGAATATTCCCGCCGGGGCAGCCGCCTGATCCTGGCGGTGCGGCTGGCCGCGGAAACGCTGGCGGGGATACCCTCCGTCATTTACGGTCTTTTCGGCATGCTCCTCTTTGTCATATTCCTGGGTTGGGGCTATTCGCTCCTGGCCGGGGCCTTTACCCTGGCGATCATGGTGCTGCCGGTGATCATGCGGACCACGGAAAACGCACTGCTTTCGGTCAGCGATTCCTACCGGGAGGGCAGCTTCGCCCTGGGGGCGGGAAAGCTAAGGACCATATTCGCCATCGTCCTGCCCGCCGCCATGCCGGGAATCCTTTCGGGGATAATCCTTTCCATCGGCCGGATCGTGGGGGAGACCGCGGCCCTGATCTTTACCGCGGGAACCGTGGCAAAGCTGCCGGGCAGCCCCTTCTCCTCGGTGCGGACCCTGGCGGTTCATACGTACAGCCTTGCCAGCGAAGGGCTGCATATCAAACAATCCTACGCCGCCGCCGTGGCGCTCCTGGTCCTGGTGGCCGGTATAAACGCCCTGGCCGGTCTTGGGGCGAAAAAAATAGGCGGGGCCGCAAATGGATAAGATCAACGTTTCCGGACTCAATCTGTACTACGGCGCCCTCCATGCCCTAAAGAATGTCAACCTTTCCATCGGGGCGAATGAAATAACCGCCCTTATCGGGCCTTCGGGCTGCGGCAAGTCCACCCTCCTTAAAACCATAAACCGGATGAACGATTTAATCGAAGAGTGCCGCATCGAGGGCAGGGTGCTGCTTGACGGGGAGGATATTTACGGCGGCATGGATGTTACCCTGCTGCGGAAGCGGATAGGCATGGTCTTTCAAAAGCCCAATCCCTTTCCCATGAGCATCTACGATAATATCGCCTACGGGCCCCGGACCCACGGCCTTAAATCCAGGGTGCGGCTGGATGAAATAGTCGAAAAATCCCTGCGGGACGCGGCGATATGGGAGGAAATAAAAGACCGGCTTAAAAAGAACGCCCTGTCCCTCTCCGGCGGACAGCAGCAGCGGCTCTGCATCGCCCGGGCCCTGGCGGTTAACCCGGAGGCCCTGCTCATGGACGAACCGACCAGCGCCCTGGATCCCATTTCCACCTCAAAAATAGAAGATCTTGCGGCGGAATTAAAGAAACAATACACTATTGTTATTGTTACCCATAATATGCAGCAGGCGGCCCGGATTTCCGACAAGACCGCCTTCTTCCTCCACGGGGAAATCATCGAATTCAATTCCACGGAAGCGATCTTTTCCATGCCCCATGACAAGCGGACCGAGGATTATATTACAGGGAGATTTGGCTGATGCGCGAAAGCTACCACAAACAGCTTGAAAATCTGCATATCGAACTTATCCGTATGGGGGCCCTCTGCGAAGACGCAATCGCCAACGCGGTAAAAACCCTGGTGAACCGGGATAACAATTTGCGGGAAAAAGTTTGGGAACTGGAACGGGAAATCGACCTAAAGGAACGGGAAATCGAATCCTATTCCCTGCGCCTCCTCCTCCGCGAACAGCCGGTAGCCGGGGATCTGCGGCAGATAACGGCGGCCCAGCGGATGATAACCGACATGGAAAGAATAGGCGATCAGGCGGCGGATATTGCGGAGCTTACCCGCTTTATCGACGACCCGGAATTGATAAGGGGCATACCCATAGACGCTATGGCGAAGGCCGCCGCCAAGATGCTTACCGACAGCGTGGACGCCTTTGTGGCGGGGGATCTGGGAAAGGCCTATGCGGTGATAGCTTACGACGACGTGGTGGATGAACTTTTTTCCCGGGTGAAGACCGAATTGATCTCCCTTATTTCAAAAAACAGCGGGGCCGGGGAAACTTATTTGGATCTGCTCATGATCGCGAAATACCTTGAGCGTATCGGCGATCACGCGCAGAATATCGCCGAATGGGTCGAATATTTCATCACCGGGAAACGGAGATGAACCCCTTGGTATACCTGGTGGAAGACGACGCAAGCATACGGGAACTGGTGATCTATACCCTGCGGCAAACCGGTTTTGCGGCGAAGGGCTTCGAAAAGGGGGAGGATTTTTGGCGGGAACTGCGGGAACGCCTGCCTTCCCTGGCGATTCTGGATATTATGCTTCCCGGCGAGGACGGGCTGGCGATTCTTAAGCGGCTCCGTTCCCACGAACCCACCAAGCGGCTGCCCGTCATCATGCTTACCGCCAAGGGCGCCGAATATGACAAGGTCCTGGGGCTGGACTCCGGGGCCGACGACTATGTGGCAAAGCCCGCGGGCATGATGGAACTGGCGGCCAGGGTAAAAAGCCTGCTGCGGCGCACCGAGGTTCGGACCGGCAAGGACGAATACCGCCTCGGCGGACTCTATGTAAACATCCCCCGCCACCTGGTTACGGCCGACAACGAGGAAGTCGCCCTTACCCTGAAAGAATTTGATCTCCTGGCCTGCCTGTTAAGCAACCTGGGGATTGTCCTCTCCCGGGAAAGGATACTCCAGGCGGTGTGGGGTTATTCCATGGCCCTGGAAACCCGGACCGTGGACACCCACATCCTTACCCTGCGGACAAAACTTAAAGCCTGCGGCGGCTTGATAGAAACCGTGCGGGGACTGGGCTACAAAATGGAGGACGGCGAATGAAGCGGAAAATCCTTCTTTTCCTCTGCGTCCTGGCCGGTTTTTCCATCGCGGCTACCGCCGTCCTCATCCACTTTGTCCTTTACTGGGATTATTCCCAAATGATGAAATACGATCTGGCCGCGGAAATTGAGTATATCAGGGCGGGAATCGAAATGTCCGGCCCCGCCTATCCCGAGTCCCTCCGCCGCGGGTCCCGGCAGCCTGGGGTTCCGCCCACCCGCGTCACCCTGATTGCGGCGGACGGCCGAGTGCTTTTCGACACCGACGCCGGGGCGGAAAACATGGAAAACCATCTTTCCCGCCGGGAAATACAGGACGCCCTCAACACGGGCCGGGGCGAGGAAACCCGCTTTTCCGAAACCCTGGGAAAACGGACCTATTACCGCGCCCTGCGGCTGAGCGGCGGGGAGATCCTTCGTATGTCCAGGACCACCGAAAGCGTCTTTGTTTCCCTTATCCGGCCCATCATGATCACCATCATTATCGCACTGATCGTCTTTGCCGCCGCCGCGGAAATCAGTTCCCGAATAAGCGGCATGCTGGTGGCCTCGATTAACCGTCTGAATCTTGACGATCCCGAAAGCAACGTTACCTACGAGGAATTAAGCCCCCTGCTGATCCGCCTGAAAAAGCAAAACGAAACCATCGCGGCCCAGCTTGCCGAACAGCGAAAAAAAAGGCTGGAGTTTACCGCCATTACCGACAATATGCGGGAGGGCCTGATCATTCTGGATCATGACGGACTGATCCTTTCCTGCAATAAAAGCGCCCGGCGGCTCCTGGATATCCATGTTGAAAACCTCGAAAACCAGAATGTCCTGGTTATCCGGCGGGACGAATCCTTCCGCCGGCTGGTGGAAAGGGCGGTTTCCGGCCGCAGCGCGGAGACCCTGCTCTCCTCCGGGGAAAGGCGGCTGCGGGCCATCGCCAACCCCGTCACGGACGGCCCCCTCGTCATGGGGGCGGTTCTGGTTATCCTGGACGTAACCGAAAAAGAGGACCGGGAAAAACTGCGGCGGGAATTCTCCGCCAATGTTTCCCACGAACTCAAGACCCCCCTTATGTCCATTTCCGGCTACGCCGAAATAATGGCCGGGGGCCTGGCAAAGCCGGAGGATATGGGGCGTTTCGCGCAAAACATTTATACCGAAGCCCAGCGGCTCATCGCTTTAATCGGCGACATTCTTTTGCTCTCCCGGCTGGACGAGGGGGAGAAGACCTTCCCCGCCGAACGGGTGGAACTCCTGGCCCTGGCCCGAAGGCTGGCGGAACGGGTAGACGGGGCGGCGGCGGGGGTCTCCCTCAGCGTCGAGGGGCAGGAGGCGGCGATCACGGGGATGCCGCGGATTCTGGAGGAGATGATCTACAATCTGCTGGACAACGCGGTAAAGTACAACCGCCCCGGCGGAAGCGTCCGGGTATCCGTCGCGAAGGTCGGCGGTGAAACGGTCCTTTCCGTCAGCGACACGGGAATCGGCATACCAAGCGCCGAACAGGAACGAATTTTTGAACGGTTTTACCGGGTGGACAAAAGCCGCGGCAAGACGGCGGGGGGCACGGGCCTGGGACTCTCTATTGTTAAACACGGCGCCGCCCTGCACCGCGCCCGCCTTGAGCTCCAAAGCGACGGCAAGTCCGGTTCGCGCTTTACCCTGCGATTCCCCGCCTTTCCCGGCGGTTCCTCTAACGGAATCCCCGACGGAGCTTCCGACAGAACCGGCGCCGAACCCCGGGCGTACAATGGAGAATAGGGGATTCGAACCCCTGGCCTGTAGATTGCGAATGTCTTCTACAGGCGTTATCCAAAACCATTACGCATTATTTAGAGTCTGTCCGTAATGTAGACATATTGTGGACTCGGACCGCAGGTCCGCGACTACCTTGAAATTCGCATATTCGCAGCCTAAAGTCTGCGAATATGCGTTGGGCTAAAATCTGCGGTCTGTCCACAAAGATACGATGATTTTGAATTATCGGGATTACATGGTACTCTGGTCCGACGGGGCCGGAGAGTCGGCGGCGGGCGTAAACCCGTGTGGGAAACACAAGGGGAATACCGGATACGCTTGAAGAATTGGTTTCAGCCCCACACCAAAGGCGACCCGATGACCACCTTATTGCGGACCGACAAAAGCCTGAGGAATCTTGAGAAAGGGCTGTCCGGAAAGGGCTATAAAGCAAGTTGCCGGACGGTCGGCGAACTGCTTAAAATGATGGGCTATGGTTTGCGGGCGGACAAAAAAACGTTTATGGCGACCGAATCCCATGTCGACCGCGATGCCCAGTTTGAATATATTAACAGCCAATGCAACCTGGCGCATGCCAAAGGCATACCGGTTATTTCCGTTGACGCCAAGAAAAAAGAGCATATCGGAAACTTCAAGAACAAGGGGGGAACGTATCAGCCGCACGGCAACCCGATTGAAGTTCTTGACCATGATTTTCCGCTCAAAGAGCTTGGTAAAGCCACGCCGTTCGGGGTGTACAACGTCTTCAAAAATCAGGGGTTCGTAAGCGTTGGTATTATCTCGGACACGGCAGTTTTCGCCGTTGAATCAATCAGGAGATGGCGGCGCACGCAGGGACTGGAGTACTACGGAGCGGCTGATGAAATAGTGGTTGCGGCCGATTGCGGCGACAGCAACGGGCACCGGAACAGGCTGTGGAAATACGAGCTTCAAAAGCCGGCCAATGAAACCGGGAAGAAAATAACCGTACTGCATTACCCTCCCGATACAAGTAAGCAAATGGAACAAACTCGAGCACCGGCTGTTCGCGTCTATCTCCAGGAACTGGCAGGGGATGCCTCCTGCCAGCATGGTGCTTGTCGTCTCTCTGATCAGGACGGCTGTGATAATCGACATAAAATCTGACATTTGTTGAAAAATATGATATACTTTCAACAAGGAGCAGAGGATGACAAACCAGCAGAAGATCATCAAGACAAAAGTCGGGATTCTAGAACTGGCAAGACAGTTGGGGAATGTATCGCAAGCCTGCAAAGTCATGGGGTATTCCCGGGACAGTTTTTACCGGTTCAAGACCCTGTATGAAACCGGCGGGGA
>JAIRSD010000260.1 GCA_031255615.1 Treponema sp.
CCCCCGGTTTAACCCCAAGCCAACATATAAGAATGACGGAGCAGGGGGGATTCGAACCCCCGGAACCCTTACGAGTTCAACGGTTTTCGAAACCGTCTCCTTCAACCGCTCGGACACCGCTCCAATGAGGCAGCCCCCAGAGCCGCCGCCTATAACAGGCAATAATGCTGAGGCTGACACGATTCGAACGTGCGACCTGCAGATCCGCAATCTGCTGCTCTATCCAGCTGAGCTACAACCTCACAAAATCCTTCGAATTCCCCATGCACATCGGAAATTCCTGGCACACAACCTTTTTAAGCCCAACACCCGAGGGTTTTGGGCAACGGAGCAGGGGGGATTCGAACCCCCGATACCCTTTCGGGGTATAACTCCTTAGCAGGGAGCCCGATTCGACCGCTCTCGCACCGCTCCAAGGGTTATATATATAAAAGGCGCATGAAAACAATCTCATACACCCGAAACCAATAATCAAAACAGGGGACTCAGGGGGTTCGGCGCGTACCCAACCCTATTTGGCTGTTCGCTCCTCTACCCCTGCCCCCTGCCGGCGCCGTTTCGACATCTTTTCTTCCCTCCGGCCGGCGGAAACCTTGATCCAAATTTCCCCGCCGCCCTGCGGCGCAAGGGAGATTTGAGGTCGTATAGCAAACGCTGCCGTTTGCCCCTCCATTCCCGCCTGTTCCCCTAACAACGTCTTGCCGGCGCTTCCTATACTATCGACAGAAATTCTGTCCCGCAGGCTTTTTAGACCAGCTTTTTGCTAAATCCGCGGAACGGCGGATTTAGCAAAAAGCTTGCGGAGCAAGGGGGATTCGAACCCCCGGCGCCTTGCGGCGCAACGGTTTTCAAGACCGCCTCCTTCAACCACTCGGACATCGCTCCAAAACCCAAGTATTGCGGCAACAGTACTGAGTAGCCAATATACTGGATTCCAACGCACTCGTCAAGGCTTCATGGACGGCGGTTTCGGCAATGCCGCTTTCGAAAGAAACCGCCGCTCTACCGGCAAGACGCGGCCTCTGTCCGCGTATGACCCGCAGCAACGGGGAACCGGCGGGGAACAGCAAGGGCCGCGCCGGGGCCGGAGCGGAGCCCTGGCAGCCGGAGCTTGCCTTGCCAGCCCGGCCCCCGCCGGACCGCCAGGGCGAGCTACGGCTCGCCAGGAACACGAAGGAATTCTTTGACGAATACGTGCGGGACATCGAGAACGGCACCCTGAGCAGCCGTTTCCCCATTCCCGGCTCTATCCGCGCCGTTCTGGAGGCCCGGTTAAAGCTGAATTCCGGGCGGGTGGAGGAACTGCGGCAGTTGAAGGTGCGGCACGGCGTGGTGCTGCCCAAGCATTACCGGCCCCGTATGCAGATTGTCAACGTCTGGATGTGCGGAAATACCGCGGTGCACCTTGAAAAAATACGGGATCCCTTCCCCGATCATAGGGTGTTCCATGCATTCGGCTGATTCTCCACCGAATGCCGTGGGCAGTTTAAGGCCGCCTGTATTGACAAGGGCTACCGCGACGGGCAATTCAAACTGAATTTATTTATGCTGGACGCCAATCGTCAGGGGATGTTTGAACGATTAGTGAAAAATGCGGAAGGATTTTGCTCCCTACAACCCAAAAGGGTAGAACACGGCGAAGGCGAAAGCCGTGTCCACGGCTTTCGCGCCCGCGCAAGGGATAGGAGCGGAATAAAAACCCGCAGGGTTTTTGTTAGAGCGGATAGCCCGGTCCCCGCCGGTCCGGCGGGGATGCGCCCAACTTACTCTCGACATGGGGCGTCTTCTAAACTGGGAATTGCCGGATGCGCCCGGCTTAAAATTTTGGCGCGCCTAGATAAAGTACATGAGGGATTCTTTGTCGTCTTCGGCGCAGACTATTTCGGCCAGGGACTTTTTGTCGATTACCCGGGCGATTCCCTCGTTCATCCGGTCGAAGACCGCGGTCCTTACGCAGCGTTGGAAGGAATTTTCCGGGCTGCCGGGGAGGGGGGGGTCCACTACCAGCATGTCTCCTTCCAGCACCCGCAGCACGTCTCCCAGGATGATGTCCTGGGCTGGCCGGGCCAGGACGTAGCCTCCGGAGGCTCCTTTGACAGATCGGATAAAGCCGGAGCGTCTGAGTATGATGGCTACCTGTTCCAGGTAGCGGATCGATATGCCCTTTCGTTCCGCCGCCGCGGCCAGGGCGGTGTGGGATTCCCCGGTGTGTTCCGCCAGATCGACGAGGAGTCTTATGCCGTAGCGGCCCCGGCTGGAGATTTTCATATCATGTATTCTATCTGGTCCAGGGTTTCATAGGAATGGGTTAAGTCGTCGAGGCTGAGGGAGTCCGCGCAGCCCACAATTTCTTTGTAGACTTCCAGCCAGGTCTGGCGGGACCCGCAGGTTTGGCGGAGGGGGCAGCCGTTGGCGCTGATACATTCCACCGGTTCCAGGGAGCCTTCGACGGCGCGCAAAATGTCGCCCACGGTGATCGATTTCCGCTCTCTGCCCAGCACATAGCCTCCCTGGGGGCCCCGGATGCCCTGTACGATCCGCGCCCTCCTGAGGGCGATAAAGAGCTGTTCCAGGTAGCCTTCGGAGATGCCGGTATGTTCCGCGATGGTCCGGGTGCTTGCGTATTCTCCCGGGGGCAGCAGGGCCATGTAAAGCAGGGCTTCCAGGGAATAGCGCCCCCTGGTGGAGATTCTCATAGATTACCCTTCTTGCTGATGGTTGAGTTGTTCGGAAACATCATTTTTCGAACAACAACCGCTTAAAATCGACTTTTCGATTGGCTTTCTTGCTCATCGATTAACCTTCTTAATTAACTTTCTTACATTAACCTTTGTATAGCCTTCTTAACATAACCTTCATATAACATAACCTTCGTATGACGAGATGCCGTCCATGATGCAGACGCATTATGGACTCGGGCCGTAGGTCTGCGGCCGCCCTGAAATCGAACGAAAGTCCGCGGTCCGTCCGCAAGCAGCCGGCTTTGTGGACGGGCGCCCAGCAACCATCTAACCTTTAGCCTTCCTGCCTTGCTTACCCATTAACCTTCTTGCAGCGATCAAAGGCGGCGTCCAGATCGGCGATGATGTCGGCGGCGTTCTCGATGCCCGCCGAGAGCCGCATGAGCCGCTCGTTTATGCCGGCGGAGATTCGCATTTCCTCCGGTATGGCCGCGTGGGTCTGGGTCAGGGGGTAGGTGATGAGGGACTCCACGCCCCCCAGACTTTCGGCGAAGAGGATAAGGGAAAGGCTGCCCAAAATTACCGGTACGTCGGCGGGGTTTTTCAGGTAAAAGGAAACCATGCCCCCGTGGCCCCCGGTCTGGGCCTGGGACAGTTTGAACTGGGGGTGGTCCTCGAAACCGGTATAGAACACCTGTTCCACCCGGTCGCGGCCCCGCAGCCATTCGGCGACTCTGCGGCCGTTGAGGGCGTGCCGCTCCATCCGCAGGGCCAGAGTCTTCATCCCCCGCAGAGTAAGCCAGCAGTCAAAGGGCCCCAGACAGGCCCCCTCGCTTTTCTGAATGTTCCGCAGCTTTTCTTCCAGATCGTCCCGGGAGCAGGCCAGAAAACCCGAAAGCGTGTCGTTGTGGCCCCCCAGGTACTTGGTCCCGCTGTGGACCACCAGATCCGCCCCCAGGGCCAGGGGCTTCTGGAAATAGGGGGACAGGAAGGTGTTGTCCACCGCCAGCAGCCCCCCGTTCCTGTGGATAAGATCGGCGCAGAGGCGGATATCCGTCACCTTCATCATGGGATTCGACGGGGTCTCGATAAAAACCGCCCTGGTCTCCGGCCTGATGCCGGCCCGCAGCTTCGCCGGATCGCTGGTATCCACCCAGGAAAAAGAAAAGCCGTAGGGCCGGTAAAAATCGTTCAGCAGCCGGTAGGTCCCGCCGTAGAGATCCTCGGAAACCAGGATATGATCCCCCGGATCAAAAAGTTTGATAAAAGCCGAAACAGCTCCCATGCCGCTGGAAAAAGCCAGACCATGCCGGGCCCCCTCCAGACAGGCCAGGGCCTTTTCCAGTTCGCTCCGGGTAGGATTGGTCCCCCTGCTGTAGTCAAACCCCGTGCTTTCCCCCAGATTAGGGTGCCGAAAGGTGGAGCTCTGATAAATAGGAACGCTTACCGCCCCCGTCCGCGGCTCAAAAGGGGCCGCCCCATGCACCGCCAGGGTATCCGGCGCCAGATTCGCCGACACCGATTCGCTTCC
>JAIRSD010000227.1 GCA_031255615.1 Treponema sp.
CGCCACTGGGCCTTGGCGGGGTCGGAGTTGAGCAGAAAGGGCTCCATGATGACGATGGCCGCCCCGGGAAGGTCCCGCTTCAGATTCTCAAGCAGGATACGGTAATTCTTTTCGTAGGCCTCCGTGGAAGTGGGATCGCCGGAATCGTAACGGCGCCAGGTGTCGTTTATGCCGATAAGAATGGAAACAAGGTCCGGTTTTAGGGCCCTGAAGTCCGCATCGTAACGCGCCGTCAAGTCCCTGACCCGGTTCCCCGAGATACCCCGGTTCAAAAACCTTGGCCCCAGACCGGGGTACAGATTCCGCCAAAGTCCCGCGATTTTGGCGGGGTACCCGTTTCCAAGATCGTTTCCGTCCTCCCGCGACCGGTCACAGTCGGTAATAGAATCCCCCTGAAAAAGAACCAGCGATTTTTCATTCACACAAGGTTTCACACGCAGCCTCCTGTTTGTCCGCATACTATAGCGCATCGTTGACGGGGGCGCAATGCGGCGCCTGTTAACACGGCGGCGCCTTTACATTCGCCGCGAAGTCTGTTTTAATGATGCTGGAAATGATGGTATGAGTAGCTGTCCCTGCCTTTCGGGGCTTCCCTACGAGGAGTGCTGCGGTCCCTATATCTCCAGCGCGGAGAACCCGCCTACCGCGGAGGCGCTGATGCGCAGCCGTTATACCGCCTGTGGAGAACGCCTCGTTGCGGGTTGCGGGTAGGTTTCCTTCAGGCAACGGGGTTACGGACTTTACTCCGTCAATTCAGCGTATGTTGATGAATACCTTCCCCGGCCAGGGTTTCAATTCCAGCAATTCCCTGATCACTGATTCGTCCTCCTCTGGGACGGCTATCGCCATGGATAGAAAGACAGGGATGGGGTTGTTGGCATGGACCCCACGGCAACGGAAGATTACGTTTCCATGGCGAAGCTGGCCAGGGACAAGGGCATGAAGGTGGGAATCATCACCACCGTATCCCTCGATCACGCGACCCCGGCATCTTTTTACGCCTGTGCGCCTTCCCTCAGCCTGTACTACGATATTGCTTTACAGGTTCCGGAAAGCCGGTTCAATTTTTGGGCGGCGGCGGATTCCTTCAGCCCCGGGGCCCCAATAAAGATCAAAAGGACATTGTCGAGGTATTGAGCGATGCGGATTTGGAACAGGCCTTTAAAGGCGGCCAATGAGCGGCTCGTCTACACCGATGAAGCCTATTATCTCGCCTATGGCTACTACGAACCGTTTACGGTTAAGCTGGCTCATATTCTGAATCACAAGGCGGGAATAGGTTGTCCAACCTATTCCCATACCGGACTGACCGCGCCCGTATCCGTAATTGGCGTTGGACATGAACTGTTCAACGGGTATTACGATAATACCGATATTTTCAGGAAGGTTGTTCAGATAGGGAATTTCTACTAACAGAGTAACAGCGTGAAGAATAGCGGCGTATATCTAAAAAAGGTTTTGTTTTTTTTCATAACGCCAAAAAGAAGGACATCGCCTTTTCGGGCCTTGTCCTTCTTTTAAGCGCCCTGTTGTATTGGATGCCGACCGCCTTTGAGGAGTGGCTGCCCCAGAATACCGAACAGGTGGAAGGTCGCGTCATCTTTGTTGACAATTCCCATCTGGAGCAGCACGGCCTTGTTCTTTCGGGAACACAGTCGGTGGAGGTTGAACTTCTGAAAGGACGATGGAAGGGTCAGGTTGAGCGGACCGGTAATCATTTTCTAGGGAAGATGGAACTGGACCGGGTGTTCGCTCCGGGGGAACACGCCCTAATGAATGTCAGTTTTAACGGGGATGTCATTACCTGGGTGCATACGGCGGATCATTACCGGTTGCGGGTAGAATTCATCTTACTATGCCTTTTTGCGCTTTTCCTGATCGCCTACGGAGGATTTTTCGGATTCCAGGCGATACTCTCGTTCCTGTTTACCGCCCTGGTTTTGTGGAAGGTGATGATCCCCCTTACGCTGAAAGGCGTTGATCCCATCCTGTTGAGTTTTCTGATCGTCTGCGTCCTGTCCGCGGTTATCCTGCTTCTGGCTGCCGGTCTTGGCAGAAAAGCCCTAGTCACCCTGGCAGGAGCCACGGCTGGATTGGGAATCTCCGCGTTGATGGGTTTTTATTCAACGTATCTGTTCAAGGTCAGCGGCGCGGTGATGGATCTTGCCATGGACATTTCGTCGGCCATGAGCGAGATTGTTTATCATCATCCTGAAATATCCCGCAAGGAACTGTTTCGTTCGGGAAACACCATAGGAAGATCGGTTATCGGCACCATGACCACGATGCTTCTCCTTGCCTACAGCGGTGGTTATCTTGCCATGTTGATGCTTTTCATGGGCCAGGGAATCCCCAACACCACGATCATCACAACATGAACTATGTGGCGGCCGAGGTTCTTCATACGGTCGTCGGCAGTTTCGGCCTTGTTCTGGTTGCCCCCATTACAACCGTTGCGGGAACCATCCTGTACATCCCCCGGCGCAAACAACATCATCGCGCCTGACAAAGGCCAGGTAGCCCCCCACGACCGCGCTTCCAATGCGGGACGGCCTCTGCCGGCGGCTCTACACGTTCCAGACGGAGAACTTGGGCTGGCCGGTGTGAGGGGGATGGCTGGCGAGGGGGCGGCTTTGTGACCCGGAACCGGGCGATTTTTCTTGACCCCGGCGTTCCTGAATAAGTATTTTTTAAGAAAACGGACCTGTTCCGGGGTTTTGGTTACGGGACCTTCCCCGGCGCGGGGAGGGGTCCGCGCTGTGAATTTTTTCAGGGAGGCGCGCCTGAGGGGGCGTGGAAATGATAAAAAGAATGTCCAAACACTTCTCGCACGACAAGAAAGAACAGCATGAAGGGTCTGTGGAAGGTGATAGAGCCGGTTCCGCGCCAGAAGAGGGGTCGGAGGACCGCGCCCCGGCGCAGGACCAAGGCGATGCCGGACAGGCGGGGCCCGAGGTTTTGGACGGGGCCGGGGAGCCAGCGGACGGGACGCCTGCTGAGGGTGGGGCGGCTCCGGAATCTTCCCCGGAGGATCGTCTTGCCGATCTGGAAGCCCAGCTTGCGGAGGCAAAAGACATGTTTTTGCGCAAGGCGGCGGATTTTGAGAATTTCCGCAAGCGGATGAACCGGGAAAAGCAGGACGCCATAGATTTTGCCAACCAGAGTCTGCTGGAGGACCTTATCCCCGTGCTTGACGACTTTGACCGGGCTCTGCAGTCCGCGGAAAGTTCCCGGGACTTTGAGGCCCTCTACGAGGGGCTGGGGATGATCGCCAAGCGTCTTTCCTCCACGCTGGATAACAAGTGGGGCCTTAAAAGCTATGCCTCCGCAGGGGAGCCCTTTGATCCCAATTTTCATGAGGCCCTGATGATGGAAAAGTCGGCGGCGGTAAACGAACAAACCGTGCAGATAGATCTGTTGAAGGGTTATATGTTAAAAGACCGGGTAATCCGCAGTGCCAAGGTAAAGGTGCTGATACCCGATCCCGAAGCCCCGGCCATAAACGCCCCGGCGCAGGAAGCCGGGACCGGGGAAGCTCTGGCTTAGCGCTGTGGTGGCGGCCGGGAGTTATTTGAATAAGTTGGGGCGCGGACAGCCCTGCGAAGGAGATAATCTTATGGGAAAAATCATTGGTATTGACCTGGGGACTACCAATTCCTGTGTAGCCGTTCTGGAAGGCGGCGAACCGGTGGTAATCCAAAATTCCGAGGGCGGGCGCACGACTCCCTCCATTGTTGGTTTTACCAACAAGGGCGACAGGGTGGTAGGTCAGCCCGCCAAAAACCAGATGATCACTAACCCGGAAAATACCGTGTATTCAATAAAGCGTTTCATGGGCCGATCCTACTCCGAGGTTGGCGCGGAAATGAAGCGCGTGCCCTACCATGTGGTGGAACAGGCCAACGATGTAAGGGTGGATATTGCGGGGAAAAAGTACTCCCCCCAGGAAATTTCCGCCTTTGTGCTCCAGAAAATGAAGCAGACGGCGGAAGACTACCTGGGCGAAACCGTGACCGAGGCGGTGATCACCGTGCCCGCTTACTTCAACGACGCCCAGCGGCAGGCCACCAAGGACGCGGGCAAAATCGCCGGGCTGGAGGTCAAGCGGATCATCAACGAGCCCACCGCGGCCTCCCTGGCCTTTGGCTTCAACAAGGACCAGAAGAAAGAGAAGACCATTGCCGTCTACGACCTGGGGGGCGGTACCTTTGACATTTCCATCCTGGAACTGGGGGAAGGGGTCTTTGAGGTAAAGTCCACCAACGGGGACACCCACCTGGGGGGTGACGACTTTGACCTTAAAATTCTGGAATGGCTTATCGAGGAATTCAGGCGGGATACGGGGATCGACCTGGGGCAGGACCGCATGGCCCTACAGCGGCTGCGGGAGGCCAGCGAAAAAGCGAAGATCGAGCTTTCCGCCATGCAGACCACGGAAATCAATCTGCCTTTTATCACCGCGGATCAAAGCGGGCCGAAACACTTACAGAAAAGTCTGAGCAGGGCGAAATTTGAGCAAATGGTGTCGGACCTGCTGGACCGGTCCAGGGAGCCCTGTAAAAAGGCCCTGGCGGACGCGGGCCTGAGCGCCGATCAGATTGACGAGATAATCCTGGTGGGTGGTTCCACCCGGATCCCCGCGGTCCAGCAGATCGTCAAGGACCTGTTTAAGAAGGAGCCCAACAAGGGGGTGAATCCCGACGAGGCGGTGGCCGTGGGCGCGGCAATTCAGGGAGGTATCCTGGGCGGGGACGTAAAGGATGTTCTGCTCTTGGACGTAACCCCCCTCTCCCTGGGTATTGAAACCTTGGGCGGCGTGATGACCCGGCTTATCCCCCGGAACACCACCATCCCCACCCGGAAGAGCCAGGTCTTCTCCACGGCGGCGGACGGGCAGACGGCTGTTTCCATTCAGGTTCTCCAGGGAGAGCGGGAAATGGCGAATCAGAACCGTACCCTGGGCCGTTTCGACCTGGTGGGTATTCCCCCCGCGCCCAGGGGCGTCCCGCAGATTGAAGTAACCTTCGACATTGACGCCAACGGCATTGTTCACGTCTCCGCCAAGGATCTGGGGACCGGCAAGGAGCAGAAGATCCGCATTGAAAGCTCCTCGGGCCTGAACGATCAGGATATCGACCGGATGGTCAAGGAAGCGGAGCTTCACGCGGAGGAAGATAAGCGGGAACGGGAAAAGGCGGAGGTCCGGAACGAAGCGGACACCATGATCTACGGCACCGAAAAAAATAT
>JAIRSD010000116.1 GCA_031255615.1 Treponema sp.
GGACAAGGCCACGCTGGCCGCCGAAAAAAGGCACGAACAGGCAACCAGGATCTTCTTGCGGAACGCCAGTTCCCAAAGCCGGGCCATGCCGGTTTTACGGGGTCCGGGGGTTTTTCCCGTCCTACCTGTCTCCATAACTCCACCTCCTGCCGAATTGACGGGCGCCGGAAATCTCCCGAATCCCCGCCGGTTCCGCGCCGTCTATCCCCAGGGAATCCCCCTGGGGGATGCATTAAATTAGTAAGATCTAACACTATGTTAGCTAAAACTAATTGTCAAGGAAACGAATCCGGAGACGCCGAATGGGGAGTTTCTTTTGGGCGCGTTTTTTGCGACGCGCCGCAAAAAACCGGGCTGTCAAGGCGGCCTGCGGCCGCCACGGGCCGCCGGGGTCCGCTCCGGCCCCACCCGCGGCGCGGCTGCTCCGCACCCTTCCTATCCTGTGCGCGTCTTCGGAGTGTTGCCAAGCGCGAACGCCGAAAAAGCCGAAGGCGCGGCGCAGGGTTTTTTTGAGTTTCGCGGGGGAGCGCGAAACTCCACCACGGATAGGTTCCATGAGTTTTTGCGGAGCAAAAACTCACAAGGCGCAAAACGGCAGGGATGCCGAACCAAATCGCTTGCGCGTTTTGGTTTTGCGGAGTTTCGCTTCGCGAAACTCCGTTTTGGGGGGCGGATTCTTTCAGTTGCCGCGCGCCGCGCGGCAACTCAGAAGGCGAAAGCCCTGCCGGACCGGCAGGGCTTTCGCCCGCGCAAGGGATAGAAGCGGCCAACAAAAACCCGCAGGGTTTTTGTTAGAGCGGATAGCCCGGTCCCCGGCGCGGAGCGCCGGGGATGCGCCCAGATCTAGGCCCAGAGATTCCTGATGAAGCCGGGGACCTCGTCGGTCAGTTCCACATCCCCGGCGATGCGGCCTTCTTCCAGCATGATGACCCTGGTGCAGAGGGCGAGGAGGAGTTCGTAATCGTGGGTGACGACAAAGACGATCCGCTCCCGCCGGCCCAGTTCTTCCATGACCGCGGCGACGCGGCGCATGTTCCGGTAATCCAGGCCGCTGCTGGGTTCGTCGAAGACGAGGACCCGGGCTTCGTGGGTCAGGGCGGTGCCGACGGCG
This sequence comes from Treponema sp., assembly GCA_031255615.1. The sequence continues at coordinate 1,112 of JAIRSD010000116.1, forward strand.
GTCCGCTGTTTCTGGCCCCCCGAGAGGCTCATGGGATGCCGCTCCCGGTAGGGGCCGAGTTCCAGGTCTTCCAGGACGGCCTCTACTTTGGCCGCGGAGGGGCGGGATTTTTTGTCCCGGGAAAGGTACAGTTCGTGTTCCACGCTGTCGGTGAACAACTGGTAGCTGGATTCCTGCATCACCAGGTAGAAGGGGCCCGGCCGTTTGGAAGGGGGGAGGGGCCTTCCCCCGAGGCTGATTTTCCCCGCGGATTCCCGGCGGAGTCCGCAGAGCACCCTGGCGAGGGTGGACTTTCCCGCGCCGTTCTTTCCGGCGATTCCGATGATCTCCCCCGGGGCGGCCTCAAAGGAAAGGCCCCGCAGAACGGGCCTTTTCCTCCCGTAGCCCGCTTCCAGGCCGGAGACCCGGAGTTTCGGCGGGGGCGGGGATACAGAGGCGGAGGCCGGCATTACCGAGGGCGCGGCGGGCGGCATCGCGGCGGGAGCGGCCTTCCCCCGGGGGCGGACGCCGTCCAGGGAAGGGGCGCGGAGGCCCAGGGAGAGGCGTTCCTCCTCCGGCAGGGCGGAGAATTCCCCGGCCCCCCAGTCCCGGAGGATCGCCCCGTTTTTTAGATAGACCACCCGATCGAACAGGCCGGCAAGGTAATACAGGCGGTGTTCGGCGATGATGATGGTCTTCCCCGCCCGCTTCAGCCTGGCAAGCAGCCCCGCCAGTTCCCGGCAGGCCCCGGCGTCCAGGTTGGAGGAGGGCTCGTCCAGGACCAGGATCTCCGGCCCCAGGGCGTAAACCGAAGCGAGGGCCACCAACTGCTTTTCCCCGCCGGAAAGGGCGAAGATACCCCGGTCCAGAAGCCCCCGGATCCCCAGAGCCGCGGCGGCCCCCTCCACCCGTTCCCGTATCTCCGCCGGGGGAAGGCCGAGGTTTTCGCAGCCGAAGGCGATCTCGCCGGCGGCGTCGAGGTTAAAGAACTGGCTCCGGGGATTCTGAAACACCGACCCCGTCCTCCGGGCCAACTCGTCGGTCCTGGCGCGGACCGTGTCTTTACCCGCCACCCGGACGGAACCTTCAAGGGCGCCCTCATAAAAATGGGGGATAAGGCCGTTGACAAGCCGGGTGACCGTGGTCTTGCCGCAGCCGCTTTCCCCGCAGAGGAGGACGCATTCGCCCTTTTCAATGCGGAGATTCAGAACTCCAAGCCCCGGGGCCCCGCCTTCGCCGTAACGGTAAGAGCGGACCGTGATGTCAACCATAGGGAATCCCGATTCCCCCCAGCAGCGCCGCCGCAGAAAGGGCGGAGAACAGGACGGCGGAGACCGCGTCGCCGGCGCGGAATCTCAGCTCCCGCAGGGACGTGCGCCGGCCTTCACATTCTATCCCCCTGGTCACCGCGGCGGCGGAAAGCTCCTCGGCGATATTCGCGCAGCGGAGCATCATGGGAACCAGGATACATTCCAGCAGGGTAAGGGGGCGGCTCAGTAAATTCCGGAGGTTCAGCCTGATTCCCCGCAGCTTCATGGCGTCCCGGATGCAGAGAAATTCCTCCTTCACCGTGGGGAAAAAACGCAGGGTAACCGCGAAGGGGATGATAATGACCTTCGGGATCCCCATCCTTTGCAGGGCGGAAATGAGATCCCCCACCCTGGTGGTGGCGATCAGGCCGGAGGCAAAAACCACCATGGGCATGACCCGGCGGAAGCAGATAATCATCATGGAAAGAAAGACCGCCCCCATGCCGGGGAGCCGGCCGCAGAGGTAGAACAGCCCCCCAATGGCGGCGTAGCAAAGGGAACCCCACAGGGCCTGCCGCCAGGCCCCCATCAAGAGGAGCACCCCCGCGATCAGCAGCATGCAGATCCCCTCGCTGCGGAAGTCCGGGGAGACGAACACCACCACGTTGATAAGGACAAGGATAAGGAGCTTGGTACGGGGATCCAGGGAAAGGCCGCGCCGCCTCAATGTCACAGAATCCCCGCCTTCTCAAAGTGCTTGCGGAGCAGCAGCCTGCCGATACAGGCCCCCATGACGGCGCAGATCGCGGCGACCCCAAAGGCGCCGATGAGCAGGGGCCCCCGGGTGATGTCGAGGATTCGCTCCACGTATTCCGGGGACATCCCCATTTGCGCCCGGCTGGCGACAAAGGCATCGGCGAAAAAGAGCATCGGCGTATAACCGTCCAGGGACAAACCCAGAATCATCACCACATAGCCCGCGACGTTCCACCAAAATTTCTTGTAGCCCCCCAGCCCGCATAAAAAATCCGCCCCCAGACCGAAGATCGCCCCAAAAATAAGACAGGGCCAAAAATGGCCGGCAAGGAACATGAAAAGACTCACCAGAAAACTCATCAGCGTCACCGCCCCGAATTTCCCCACCTTCACCGCCAGGTAAAGAAAAAAAGTCCCCGACACCAGGCCCCCGGCGCTGGTAATGAACAAGGTAAGAATCGGCATACCGCTGAGGACCATAGCAAACACAAAAGTTACGATAATGAACAGGGCGGTAAAAATACCGGTGGTAATAAGATCCCTGGCCCGCAGGCCCTTCTTCTTCTCCCCCATGGGGCTCCTCCTTTGGAAACCGACGGCGGATCGCGGCATAGTTCTATAAAACCAACCGGATTAGCCCAGCCGCATAGCGCCGCCTGTTAAAGCGTCATTTATAGTAAGAAAGTTCTGTTTTTTTTTGGGCGCATCGCCGCTCCGCGGCGACCGGGCTATCCGCTCTAACAAAAACCCTGCGGGTTTTTGTTGGCCGCTTCTATCCCTTGCGCGTTCGCCCGTGCGGCATGAACCGCCGGGACGGTCAAAGCCGCGGACTGTGAAGCGGGGGAAGAAGGATTCATTCCCCCCTCCGGGCGCGGCCGAAAGCCGCCGGCCCTGGAACAGGCCCGGCCCGCCGCGACTCCCCCGGCGGGGCCGCGGATCTTGTCCTGGGGGAACCCCCGAAACCTAAAAAAAGCCGGGGACGCCGCGCCGTCCAGCAACGCAGGAAAACACGGCGCCCCCGGTCAATGAATGGAGAGGACTGCCGGCATGGGTAGAGCCAACAGCCGCCCGGTTCCGCATGGCTGACCGACAGAACCGGCTTTATCGAATCCGCCGAGAGAGGTAGCGGCAAATCCCAATATTAAGGGGCGGCTTGAGCGGCAAGCCGTTTCCCCAGTTCATAGCACTTGTTAAGGGCCTCGTCGCCGGGGGCCAGTTGGGCGATAATCCCCTCGCCGTCCACGGCGGCGCCCAGGGATTTCATGCGTTCGACCCAATCCCGCATCCACTGGCCGTCCCCCCAGTCGTAGGAGCCGAAAAGCCCCAGGGCCTTGCCCTTGAGTTCCGCGGAATCAAGACCGGCGATAAAGGGCTCCATTTCGCTTTCTTCCAGGATCTCCGCGCCCATGGCGGGGCATCCAAAGGCCAGAACAGCGGCTTCCTTCACCAGCCCCGCGGCTTCTTCCCCGGGCCCTTTCAGCACCGCTTCGCAACCGGCGTCGCTTAGTCCCTGGGCAAGCCGTTTCGCCATAGCCTCCGTATTGCCCGTACCGCTCCAATAGACAACCAGCGCTTTTTTCATACGAATCTCCTTAGACTCATTCGTGTTAGCTCTCGCTTACAGATATAGTTATACTAATCTAACAAGTTGTTGTCAACAGGTTTTTCAAAAAAATTTAAGAAATTTGTTCAACCGGGAACCGAATCCCCGGGGCCCGACGCCGCATTTCGCATCCGGGCTCCGGCGGGCCGCCGGAATCGCGCAATCCCTTACCGGATTCAGTTTTTGAACACCAACCGCTCAAAACGAAGAAACCATGAGGACGCAAGCCGGCCGGATAACCCCAAGGCGATATTGAGAATCTGTCCATAATGTAGACATCCTACCAGGCCGCTTGGCCTAAAAAATCAGATATACGGACGGAAGAAATTTACCACCAAGGCGAGGAAGGCGCACGAAGACCGGGGATTGAAGGCGCCTATTCATTCCTTCGTGTTCCTAGCGAGCCGCAGTTCGCCTTGGTGCGCCTTAGCGGTTGACCTTCTTATTCCCGGTTTTTCGCTTATCCGGTCATTTAGTGTAATCGAGGTACTATTAGGCTGCTTAGCCTAAAAAATCAGATATACGGACGGAAGAAATTTACCACGAAGGCGGGGAAGGCGCACGAAGGGCGGGGATTGAAGGCGCCTATTCATTCCTTCGTGTTCCTTTGTGCCCCTTCGTGGTCAACATTCCTGTTCCCGGTTCTTTCGCTTATCCGGT
>JAIRSD010000128.1 GCA_031255615.1 Treponema sp.
TCTGATAAACCGTTCTTCCAGCCGGAGGGAATGAAAATCCAGCCCCGCAAATTCTTTTTCCATATCGAAACTTTTCCCCTGCGCCATATTCCCCTCCCAAAGTTTCCGGCTGTTTGGGAGAGTGTAGCACAAATGGGAGAATTTTGTGGGTCAAGTTTAGTGCTTGCGGCGGGGATTATTTATTGAACAATTTGGGCATTTACGTTTTTTATATACGTTTACATCTACATAACTAAGCAATCGCGAAACAGCCGGGTAGGTTCCGCTTCGCCCCCGGCCCGCATCGCATTGCGGGGATCCCCAGCCGAACCGTGCCATGGAACGGCGGGGGATTAGGCGGAGGCGGACCGGCAGGGAAGCGGGCCGGCGGTTTCAGCAGGCGGCGGGACGCCGTTTCACGCCTGCGCGGCGCCGCCGCCCGCCCCGCCCCTCCGGGCCAGGCCAGCTCAGAGTTCCTCGCCCTTGAGACCGGTCCGGATGGTCAGCAGGGAGGACCCCAGGGCGCAAAGGGCCGCCAGAATCGCCATGACCGCCATAACCCCGGAATTGCGGATCATCAGGTTGTAGGTCCCGTGGATGGCGACGGCGGAAAGAAAGCGCATAAGGAAAGGAAAAAAACCCCGCTTCCACCCGGCGAGGGCCGCCCCCACCCGCTCCCCGCAGGCCCCGTGCAGAGGGGCGGACGTAACGGTCCGCAGCAAGGCGACCCCCGCATCGGAGGCCCCATAGGCGGCGCCCTCCACCAGCGCAAAGCCCAGCCCGGCGACCAAACCGGCGGCGCTGCCCCGCAGCATCGCGTTTTCCCCCTTAATCCCGGCCAGCGGAAAGAGCGGCAGGAAAACAAGCAGCCTGGACAACTCCTCCATAGCGGCGATACGGCAGAACGTAGAGAACAGCAGCCCCCCAAGCCCCCCCCAGGCCCCGGCCCCCGACACCAGAGAAACCAGCGCCTGCAGCACCAGCGCGGCAAACATAGACGCCCCGCCGCCAACCAGAAACAGAAGGAACCACCCGGTAGAAATGGGACACCGGGCAAAACTATACCACAGGAAAAGGAACACCACCGGCAGGGCGGAGGTCAGAATAAGCGTCAGAAGAACCGGCAGACTATGCACCATTCCAGCATAACCGATAACGTCCGGTTCGGCGAGGCGCAAAGGCCCCAAAACGCCCCCGATACCGCCGAAAGGCCGCGTATCAAGTTATGAGGGCGGTTCTTTTTGGGCGCATCCCCGCCTGCGGCGGGGACCGGGCTATCCGCTCCAACAAAAACCCTGCGGGTTTTTGTTCCGCTCCTATCCCTTGCGCGGCCCGCCCATGGCCTCCCTGCCATGGGCGGGCTTGGGGTTTTTGCTCCGCAAAAACCCAGCGATCCTCCCCGCCGTGTGGAGTTTCGCGATCCATCGCGAAACTCCTAAACCACGAAAGCGCACCCGGGCGAACTGCGGCCCGCCAGCTGCACGAAAGAATAAACGCTCCCCGCCCTCCTGTTCCCTTTTTGCGGACTATGCCCTAGCATGGCGAAGCATGACCGAATCCACCCGCAGAATAATCGAAACCCTCCGGGCGGTTCCCCGGGGAAGGATCTCCTCGTACCGGGACATCGCCCGGGCGGCGGGGCTTCCCAACGGGGCCCGCCAGGTGGTCCGGGTGCTCCACTCCATGGCGGAAAAATACCGCCTTCCCTGGCACCGGATCATCCGGGCCGACGGTTCGGTGGCCCTGGAAGGCCCCGGCAGGGAACTGCAAATCGCCCTGCTCCGGGCCGAAGGAGTTGAGGTCTCCAGCCGGGGCAGGGTGGACATGGAAACCTACGGCTGGCTGTCCGGCGGGGAAAGCTAGGAAGCCCCGCTCTGGGCGGCCTGCCGGGACGGACGGCGTCAGTTTTTTTCCGCGCCCCGGCGGGCAAGCCGGGCGGCTTTCGCAAAGATACCCTCCAGGTACGTTCCCTCCCGTTCGGAAAGGCCGGCCCGGGATATAAGATCCCGGATGAACCGGGCCTGCTCCTCCCGTCCGGGGTGGCGGTAAAAGCCCAGGGCCTCCAGATTTCCCACAATCGAGGCGGTCAGCAGATCTGCCCGGCGGCGGTTCAGGGGTTCCCAGGCCCCCTTAACCGGGGCCGGCCCTTCCCCCTCCGGCGGGAGGGCGGCGGAGTCCGGCGCGTTTTCCCGCGCCTCCGGCCCCAGGGCCCGGAACAGCTCGTAGCCGTAGATCTGGACCGCGTGGGAAAGATTAAGGGAAGGAAAGAGGCCGGATACGGGAACATGGGAGGCGATATTGCAGAGAGCCAGTTCCCCGTCGTCCAGGCCGCTGCGCTCGTTGCCGAAGGCCAGGGCGGCCCTTCCCCCTTTGTCCCGCAGCCACCGGGCAAGGTCCCGGCAGTCCATGGTAACGTTTTTCCGCCTCCGGCCCCGCCGGCGGGTGGTCCCCGCCAGGACCGCGCAGTCTGCCGCGGCCTCCGCCAGGGTTTCAAAATATTCCGCCTCCTCCCAAATACCGGCGGCATGGACCGCCCGGGACCGAATTTCTCCTTCGACCGGGAGCAGATCGGCCCGGGAGAGGCCGGTAATCCGCAGCCGGGAAAGGCCCATGTTCATCATGGCCCGGCAAACCGCCCCAATATTGCCCGCATCGGAGGGCCGGCAGAGGATGATAACTATTTCCCTCAGTTTCATGGTAAGAATGTTCTCTGATCATCGGAAATTTGTCATTGCAAAAAAAACGAAAAAAACATATAGTAATCAGAGTTGTTCAAAAAATTCAGTTTTTGAACAACAACCGCTTAAAAACGAAGAAAACCTGGATTTCTTCGGGGGACCCAGGTTTTCGCAAGACGTGTTCAATAACCAACCGGGTTGTTGAACACATCCAATATGCGGCCCCTGTGGGGGATCAAACGGCGGGTCCGGGGGCTTTTCGCGGGGGCGGCTCTCCGGATTGGGGGTGTTCTGTTTACCCCGGTCCGTTCCGGTTTGGGGTACGCCGGGCCGCCGCCCCATCCGCGGTCGAAAAGGGCCGGGAACAGCGAAAGGCGGACAGCCGCGGGGACGCGGCTGTCCGCCCGCGCAAGGGATAGGAGGGGTGCGAAGCAGACCCGGCGCGGAGGGCCGGAGGCGAAGCCGGAGCCCTGGCAACCTCCGGTTGCCTTGATAGCCCGGTTTTTTGCGGTCCGCCGCAGGCGAGATCCGCAAAAAATGCGCCCAAAAGGGACTCGGCATGGGGGGTCCGCTAAACCGGGAATTGCCGTTTCGGTCGTTTCAGTTTGACAAAGACTTTCCAAACTATTAAGATACGAAATATTATCCGTCAATGAAGGGCGGGTTGGGTTAAGGATGCGCCATGGCTAATAATGACATAATCCCTGGTTTTGACGATGAAAAGGATGAAAGCCTCAAAATACAAATCCAGAAAGCAGACGGGGTCGAGGGTTGTTTGATTCTCTATTTGAATGGATATATCGATACGTACAATTCAAATTACTTCCAGAAGCGTATTTCAAAGGCGATTGAAAAGGGGTTTACCAAACTTATCTTCCAGTGCAACGGGCTAAACTATGTTTCTTCCACCGGCATCGGGTCCTTTACGGCTTTCCTGAAGTCCGTGAAACCCCGGGGCGGAGATCTGGTGCTGCTGGAAATCCAGCCGAAGGTCTACGAGGTGTTCCAGCTTCTCGGGTTTTCCCAGTTTTTCAATATTCGGGAGAGTCTGGACGAATCGGTGAATTTTTTCCAGGCCGGTCTCGCGGAGGCCGTTTCGCTGTTTCCCAAGGTGTTTGCCTGTCCTATCTGCAACAAAAAACTTAAGGCCCTTAAGCCGGGCCGGTTTCGTTGTTCCGAGTGCAAAACTATTCTCGCTATCGATAATGGAGGCCAGGTTTTTCTGGGATAAGGCATGGGTATTTTCGCCAGGTTAAAAACGCTTGTTTCTGCCAATATAAACCATCTGATCAATAAGGCCGAAAAGCCGGAAAAGATGTTGAATCAGCTTATCATTGATATGAACACCCAGCTTATCGAGTCCAAAAAAGCGGTGGCCCAGGCCATCGCGGATGAAAAGCGGCTGGAACGGGAGATGAACAGCCAGCTAAACCAATCGGCGGAATGGGAGCGGAAGGCTATGCTGGCGGTGGAGAAGGGCCAAGACGATCTGGCCAAAGAGGCGCTGCTCCGCAAGCAGGAAAACGACAACGCCGCGCTGGAGTACCGGAAACAATGGGAGGCCCAGCACGAGGCGGTGGGGAAACTGAAGAATTCCCTTAAAGAGCTTTCCGACAAGATCGAGAAGGCCCAGCGGCAGAAGAACCTGCTTATCGCCCGGGCGAAGCGGGCGGAGGCCCAGCAAAAGATTCAGGATACTATTTCGAATGTGTCGGGAAATCGCAGCGCCTTCGACGCTTTTGACCGGATGGCCCAAAAGGTGGATCAGATGGAGGCCCAGGCGGACGCCACCCAGGAACTGGAGGACTTTACCGGCAACGGCGACCTGGATAAACGTTTCGCGGAGCTGGAAAAGTCTGACGGCTCCGCGGACCGGCTGCTGCAGGATCTGAAAGACAAGATGAAGGCCCTGCCGGAGCAGCCTTCCTAAGATCTTTTCCGTTCTTCCTTCGCAAGAAATACACATGTTTTCCACAGGCTGAAATTTGCCGCTTTTGCGGGGGGCCTGTTTTTGATCCCGGAAAAGATGCCCCCTCCCTCCCGTTCATTTCCAGGTTTCAATCGAGGACGGCGTAATTCTTTATTCCACAAGAAATTAGAAGATTCCGCCTTTTTGCGGTTCCCCCGCCGCCCCCCCGCATTGTATGAAAAGGGATACGCATTTCCGGGCCTCCCGCATTATCAACAAAGTTTTAACAAATTATCCACAGGCCGGCGGGGACCGGCGGGCGGCAGCCGGTAGGGGCCGGCGGCGGCCGGGCGACGGAAGGGGCCGCGGTTCCGGGCCGCGCCTTGCATTCGCCATAAGCCCGTGTTAGGATTCTTACTAATGAAAAATGTTGCCCGGCTGGCGCTTTTTTTCACCCTTTCCTTTGCCGCCGTCTTTGGTTTAGCCGTCCTTATTCGTTTTTTGCAGCTTAAAATCGACATTATCCGTTCCATGCCCCCCCATGACGGGGGTCTGGACGATGAATTGCTGGCCGCCTTCCGCTGGGCCCTGCCCATGGCCCTCTACCTATCCCTGCTGTTCAGCCTTAGCTACCGGGCCCGGCGTCGAATTTTTGCCCCCGCGGCCATGCTCTGTCTTCTTATTCTGGGTTCCGGCTTCTGTTTGGGCCTCGGCGCGGGGGCGGAAAGTTTCTCCCGGCTTGCCAGGTACCTCAGCCCCCCCCAGACGCTGGGGAATCCCGGCCTTATCCTGACCCAGGCCGGCAACGCCACGGTGCTTATCCGGGACCCGGCGGATCCCTGGGGGCCCCGGGTGGTTTCCGTCCCCAATCAGTCCCTGATCTACCAGGAAATCCCCCGGAGCCCGGAGGACAAACCCATCCCCCTGCCCCCCGTCCCCTTTCGGACCAGCATGGCCTGGGTCCTGCAAAGCCTTATCCTTGACATTTCCCTCGCGAGCGGGGAGATGGTAGATCGCTTTAACCTGCTATCCGCGGGGGAAGGGATCTTCCCCCTTCTCGCCTATAGCTCCGCCCTGGTTTTCCTCCTGGTCTCCCTGTGTTTTGCCCTGAACCTCAGCAACTGGCCCCTGGCCAATCTTTTCCTGGGGGCCCTTATCTTCCGGTCCGTCCTGTCCATGGAGGTCTTCCTGGGCTTTTCCGAAGTGGAGGAGGTCCTGAACAGCCTGCTGGGGACCTTGATCCCCCCTCCCTACACCGCCCCCCTGCTTTTTACGTCCCTGGGTTTCCTGATCTGCCTTTACAGCCTCCTGAGCTTCCTCGCCCGGAAAAGAGATTCCCCCCTATGAAAATCAACAAGGAAAAGCTTTTCTCCAGCCCGGCCCTCTTTGTCTATTACCTGCTGGCCGCCTCCCTGATCATCCTCGGTTTCCGCCTCCTTTTCCCCAGCCAGGGGGCTCCCCTTTCGATCTTTTCCCGGGAATGGCGTTTTACCCTGGGGATCCTGGAGCTGTTCTCCCTGCTCCCCGCCCTGGTTTTCAGCGCCCTGACCTTCCCTTTTGGATTCCAAATAGACTACAACGAGTACAAAAGTTTTTCCCCCCTTTTTCTGAAACAGTTCAGGGGGATCATCCTCACGATTATTCTGGCCTCCATTGTCTATGCCCTGCTTTTTTTTCTGGCCCAGCCGGTGTTCCAGAACAAGCGGATCGACATGATCTACCAGGGAAGCCTCTACCGTCTGGCCCGGGATCTCGCCGGGGATCGGGCGGGGAAGGAAAAATGGGCGGAGGCCGCCGGTTTCCTGGCTATCGCCAGGCAGATCTGGCCCGGCAGCCCTGAACTGGCGGAGCTTCGGAACAGGACCGAGATTGAACTGGAGGCGGAGCGGATTCGGCGGGAAGAAAAAGAACGGCTCCGTCTGGAAAAGAGTCAGGCCGCGGGGGACCAGAGCCTCAGGATCAGTCCGGTCCTGGAACCGGGGGATCAAAACAATCCGCCCCCCTCCCTGCCGAACCAGCGGCAGCCCTTGAATACCGCGGAGGCCCTGGATATGGCCGCCGCCGCCGCGCGGGAGGGGCGCTACTATGACGCCCACTGGCTTGCCTCCCTGGGGGCGCGGCTTGCCCGGGCCGGGAGCCCGGAGGAGGCCGCCGCGGCCCGGGCCGCGGGCCTGGCCTGGGACCGGATCGCCTCCCTGACCCCCAACCCGGGGGAACGGGAACTCTACGCCCGCTTCCACCTGAAACAGTCCGGCTACGAGGCCATGGTGTCGGAAGACTGGATCAGGGCCTACTACATCTTCCGGGAACTGGCGGAACGAAGCCCCGGCGATCCGGATGTCAAGAATTTTCTCCGGCAAAGCGAGGAAGGCACCCGAAATATCGCCTTTTTTACCGATGAGATAACCCGCAGCGTGGGGAGCATCATAACCAACGCGGTCTTTTCCCTGCCCTACCAGTCCCTCGACGGCGGCGTGGGCCGGGGAATCATCCGCTTTACCTCGCTTTCCCTGCATCAGGACTACGCCTACGGCCTGGGGGTTGAGTTCATCTGTTTCGACAGCGCAAACCGGCCGGAATCCCGCTTCCAGGCGCCCTACGCCAAAATCGTGCCCATGAATCTGGGGGGGCAGCCCCGGGTAGTGGTACTGATGCGGGCCCTGGACCGGGACAACAAAAACCGGCGCTGGGAGCCGGTATGGACCCCCCTGGAGGACCCCGGTTCCGGCCGCCGGACGGCGGCAGCCCCGGAATCCGAATCCGCGGGAGGATTCTTCCGGTCCCTCATCGGCGATACCCAGGTCATGCTGGATCTCAGCTTTGAAAGTTTCATCCTGCTCTGCTACACCTGGCGCGGCCTCGCCGAACCGCCGGGATCGACCGGCCGCGTATCCCCCCTGGACGGCTTCTCCCTGGGGGACCTCTTCGCCGGCTTCCAAAACCTCATCTCCTACGGCTACGCGCCCCAGGTCTTCGAGGCGGAGATCATCTACCGCCTCTGCGAACCCCTGTTTTTTCTGCCCCTGGCGGTCGCCGTCATCATCCTCGGCTGGCGCTTCCGGGCCCTGTCCCACGCCCCCTATGTCTTTGCCCCCATGCTGTTCATATTGCCCCTCGTATACTACGGACTGATCCACGTCTACCGCCACATCCTGAACATCCTGGGCATCTTTACCGTACTGAATCTGGGCTTTTCCCTTACCCTGATCATCTACGGCCTCAGCGCGGGCCTCCTCTTTGTCCTTGTCCTCGTCGTCTTTACCGCCCAGCACAGCTAAGTCCGCCCGCCGTCATCGATTCTTCACGATATACCGGGGGGCATATTGGGCGCATTTTTTGCTGCCGCAAAAAACCGGGCTATCCGCTCCAATTCCCCGCCCCCTCCGGGGCCGGGGAATTCCGCTTCTATCCCTTGCGCTGCCCAAAAATGGCCTCCTGCCATTTTTGGGCTTGGGGTTTTGCTTCGCAAAACCCCAGGGAATGGAAACAGCCGGCCTCCTGCCGGCCTGAAGCAACGGCGTCCCTGCCGTTTTTCGCCTTCGGAGTTGCTGCACTCCGCACAGCAACTCCAATATTGGAAACAGCCGGCCTCCTGCCGGCCT
>JAIRSD010000134.1 GCA_031255615.1 Treponema sp.
TCGGTTACCACCATGCCCCCTTCCAGTTTAATCCGGATCTTGTGCAGGGGTTCGGTTACCAGATACGCGACGCGGCACAGTTCGATGAGGGTGCCGGGCATTACTTCGCCGGCCACTTCCACCGCGGCGTCCTCGTTGTAGACGGTCCTTTCCAGCAGGCCGCTGAGTATGCCGGCGGCCTTCCGCTGTTCCGCCTGGGCCCGCTTCAGGTCTTCCTCCATTAGGTTCCGTTTCTCCGAATCCTCCTCCTGCTCAAGCAGTTCCCGGAGTTTTCTGATTTTGGCCCCCAGGCTTTTTATGAGGTTGTTGTTTTTTTCCTTTTCCTGTTCCAGGGCGAAGTCTATCCCGCAGTATATTTTGGACGCCTTTCCCTCCTTCTTGCCGATGCCTCCGGTCTTTATGTTCTTCCGGGCGTAGATATCCGTCCCCAGGATGAGGCTCCGATCCCCCATATCGACGCCCTCCAGAGTCCAGACATGGGAATTGACGATGCCCCGTTCAACGGCGATGCCCTTCCGTACCGCGACCCGGCAGTTTTCGATAAATCTGGCGTGCAGGGTCCCGCCGATTTTCAAAAGCCCCCGGCCCCGCCCGATGACGCCGCCCTTTACGCAGAGGTCCCCCCTGACCGTCGCCTCGGTTACGTCAAAGGTCTGCTTGATGGTGAGCGAGCCGCCGGCGTAGATCTTGAAGCCGTCGGATACGGGCCCGGTGATATACACGTCCCCGGGAAAAACGATGTTCCCTGTGGCGTAACCCACCGGCCCCTTGATGGTCAGGGTTTCCTTCACATCCAGGACGCTGCCCTTTTCCACCATCTGGCCGTCCGTCTCCGCCAGAATCAGGTCTCCGTCGGTCCTGGTATGTTCCCCCCCGCGGACGCCGGTAGGCTGGATGCACTGAAAGGGCAGGAATTCCCCGCGGACGTTCATCCCGTTTTTTCCTTCCCGGCGGGGCCGCTGTTTGGCCAGGACCTGGCCTTTCTTCACGATGATGAAGGGTGTATAGCTGCGGTAATCCACCCTGGCGTTCCCCTTGGGAATCTGAGGACGGGTGTAGAGGCTGGCGTTTACCGCGAAAAAAGGCCCAATCTCGTCAACCGGTTCTTCCCCCTTGGCGATGAGTATGTCCTTAACCATCCTGCGTCCGTAATTGCATTCCCGCAGGGCCCGGCGGATCTCGTCCCAGCGCAGCCCGTGGATAATGTGCAGCCTGTCCAGAATCATTTGTACAAGCTGGATAGTGAGAGGAGCGCCGTCGCCCGCGGGAGGAATAAAATCCGCCCGGGCCTCCAGGTCCCGTGAGAGAAAATGGACGGATATATTTCCATCGTTTGGCTTGCCTACGCCGACCATTTGGCGGTTCCCCGAATCCTTCAAAGCGACCTCTTCCAAAGAAATAAGCCCGCTGGGCTTGTTCAATAAGCCGGCCGGTTATTGAACAAGTCCAGTGAACAAAAGGCGGCGGAAATCCCGGCAAGGCTCAGCGCGGAAACGCCGCGCGCCGCGGGTATGCCGGGCGCGTTTTTACGGCCTGCAGCAAAAAATGCGGGCTGCGCTCCAATTCCCCGCCCTTCCCCCGCCTCGCGGTGAATGTCCGCGTCCGTCTGTCCGGTCTTTTGGGCCAGGTAATCTTAGCATAAACATACGATCCTCCGGCGATTCTCGCAATTCCCGCATATTTCAGCGGTTCCCTGTTTGGCCCCGGCCCTTCCGCCTGGTTCCCGGGAATCCGCCTTTTGGGGCGGCCCGCGCCGAACGGGTACGGCTGCCGCCGGCAGGGAGGCCGGCGGAATTCGCGGCCCACCGCTCCCCAGGGGGGAGGTAATTCCGGTAAATTGCCGCGCCGCGGGCGCGGCGGATCGAAAGGCATAAAACCAAAGGGCCGCGCCTTTTGGTTTTATGCCCGCGCAAGGGATAGGAAGGGTGCGAAGCAGCCACGCCGCAGGCGGGGCCGGAGCGAAGCGGAGCCCTGGATAGCCCGGTCCCCGGCCTCGGGCCGGGGATGCGCCCGGCATACAGGCGATACGCGGAGTCCTCTAAACTGGGGCATGCCGCGCATATTTTGGGCGTGCTTGAATATGCGGGGCGATTTATTGTAAATTTACAATAGCCGGCAATGATGATGACTTGTTCGAGCCCCTGGCCGCTCTCCCCGGACCTTGTCCGCGGATTAAAGCCTCTTGCAAGGTCTGCAACTTTCCTCCCGCGAACCCCCGGTCCGCCGGCGGCGGAATTTCGCTGTCCCGGCGGAGATTGTCTGGAACCTGAAATTTTCGATCAACCCTATTATCCGGAATATTATCATGAAAGAAAGAAAAGCCCGCCTAAAGATACTGAAGTCCCTGATAAAAACCTACCACATCGAATCCCAGGAATCCCTTCTGGAATACCTGCAACGGGAGGGCTTTATTGTAACCCAGGCCACCCTTTCCCGGGACCTTAAATTTCTCAAGGTAGGGAAGGCGGTCAACGACAGAGGGGTCTCGGTTTATTCCCTCCCCGGGGAGGAGGAGCGGCAGGAGAAGGTCCATAGCGCCATACAGGATTTTTTGCGGGGCTATATCTCCATCGAGTGGTCCGGCAGTATAGTGGTTATTAAGACCTATTCGGGGCACTCCGATTCGGTGGCCCTGGCGGTGGACAACCTGGGTTTGGACGATGTGCTGGGGACCATCGGGGGGAGGGATAACACGGTGTTTGTGGCCCTGCGGGACGGGATTAGCGGACGGGATTTTATCAAACACATGAAAAAAAGCATCCCGGAGCTGGAGGATTAGGACGGAGAAACCGGCCCCGGCTCCCGTGAGGCTGGGGGGGGGCTCCGTTTCACAACCCGGCGGGCGGGGGGCGCGGCGGGGGCGGTTCCCGGCGCAAAACCGGCGGGGGAAAGGGAAAGCCCTGGTCCGTCTTTCCCTTCACCATCAAGAGAACTTTAAGAGAATTTTAAAAGATCTTTACAAAACAGGGAATCTTTAACAGAGAACTGTTTCATAATAGAATTGTTCAGAAACTTCGGTTTCTGAAAAACAACCGCTTAATGAACCTCCTCGCCCTAAAGGGCGAGGTATCGTGTAAGCGTTGAATTATTTACGAGGTTCGTTCTGTAAGGAAGTTATTTAACTGCGGGGTCTACTACCAATTTTTTGTTGGCGTTGCTAATTCTAACCGCCCTGAAGGACGGGTATGAGACCTCACTGCGAATAAAAAATATAATTTAAAACCGGAATATAAAAAATGAACCTCCCCGCCGCAAAAGCGGCGAGGTGTGAGACCCCGCTGCGAGTAAAAATAAAAGCGGCCCGGTAATCAGGAGGCCGGCGCGGCGGCTTTTTTAATGGCGTCCCGCATTTCGATAAGGGCCCGGCGGGCCGCCTCCGCGGCAAAGCGGTTATCTGCTTCCTCCGGGGGGAGCCCGGAGGAAGCGCAGGCCCCGGTCCAGGCCCGCAGGATGGACCGGGAGGCGTTCACCACCCCGCCATTGCCTTCCCGCAGCAGCAGGGCGGCATCCTCCGCCGCGCCGCCCTGGGCGCCGTAGCCGGGGATCAGGAAAAAGAGGTTCCCTCGGCGGGCGCGGATCGCCGCCGCCTCTTCCCGCTCGGTGCAGCCCACCACTGCCCCAAAGGCGCCGTAGCCGTGCCTGCCCTTATGGGCCTCCGCCAGGGCGCTGAGTTTGTCCCCCACCGCATCGTAAAGCCGGCGGGGCGGCATTCCGGCGGGGCCGTC
>JAIRSD010000206.1 GCA_031255615.1 Treponema sp.
TGTATCGGCATAGCGTTGGTGTTGCAGATAATAATGATTGAAACATTGAACAGAAAAATTGACAACCGGAATCGCGGCTAATCCGCGCCCCGCGAACTCCAGCCCTGCCAGGCCGGCATGGATACCGGCGGTTTCCATCCCTTGAGTTTTGGTGCGAAGCGCCAAAACTCAGAAGGCGAAAATCCGCATGGATGCGGATTTTCGCCCGCGCAAGGGATAGAAGCGGAATTCATCGACCCCGAAGGGGGCGATGAATTGGAGCGGATAGCCCGGTCCCCGGCGCGGAGCGCCGGGGATGCGCCCAAAAAAAATTCAACACGCGGCGGAGTCCTCTTTTTACGCGGGCGGCCCCGGCTGTGGGGCTTGTTCCGAATCCGGCCGGGTTTTAGAATAGGTCCAGGTATCCCGGCGTGGGCGCGTTTTTGACGCCGGCTGCGGCGGACCGGGGACCGGCAAGGAGGCATCCGTGTCTGATGGTATGAATTACGCCCCCAGGGGGAAGAAGGCGGCGGTGGTGGGGCCGGGGGAATTTGTCTTTTCCGCCGTTGCCCTGGATCACGGGCATATCTACGGGATCTGCAACGGGCTTATGGAGGCGGGGGGGACCTTGAAAAGCGTTTGGGACCCTGACCGGCAAAAGGTGGAGCAGTTTATCAAGACTTATCCGGGGACTGTCGCCGCCGGGAGCGAGGAAGAGATTCTGGAGGATAAACAGGTTGCCCTGGTGGCGGGCGCGGCGGTTACTTCCGAACGCTGCGCTCTGGGGCTGCGGGTCATGGCGGCGGGGAAGGATTATTTTACCGACAAGGCCCCGCTTACCAGTCTGGCCCAGTTGGAGGAGGCCAGGGCGAAGGTTAAGGAAACGGGGAGAAAGTATTACTGCTACTTTAGCGAGCGGATTCATGTGGAATGCGCGGTTTACGCGGGGGAGCTTATTGCCCAGGGCGCCATCGGGCGGGTTATTCAGGTCCTGGGGCTGGGGCCCCACCGGCTGGGGCCGCCTTCCTCCCGGCCCGGCTGGTTTTTCGAGAAGGCCCGCTACGGGGGCATTCTCTGCGATATCGGGAGCCACCAGATTGAGCAGTACCTTTACTACGGCGGCGTAAAGGATGCGGAGGTGCTGCACAGCAAGGTGGGGAATTTCGACCACCCCGATTATCCCGAGCTGGAAGATTACGGGGACGCCGCCCTGGTTGGGGACAACGGGGCGGTCAACTATTTCCGGGTGGACTGGTTTACCCCCGACGGCCTGAGAATCTGGGGGGACGGACGGACCTTCATCCTGGGTACGGAGGGCTACATAGAGCTGCGGAAATTCATAAACCTGGGGGCCGAAGAAACGGGGAACCACCTGTTCCTGGCGAATCACCAGGGGGAGCGCTACATCGACTGCAACGGCAAGGTGGGATACCCCTTCTTTGGGGAGTTCATCCTGGACTGCCTGCAACGGACCGAAAATTCCATGACCCAGGAGCATGTTTTTAAGGCGGCGGAGCTGGCGGTAAAGGCCCAGGTCCAGGCCCGGCGGATCACGGAGACGCCGTGAAGGGAGATTCCCTAAAAGGAAATCCGGGGCGGCGATGGGGCGAAGGGAAATTGCGCCGGAAGCGCGAAAGCGTGAAGCGTGAATCGTGAGGCGTGAAAGCGCGAAAATATGAAAGCATGAAAAAGAATACGCCCTTTACCCTGATTTACCAGGACGACCGCATCGTCGCGGTGAACAAGGCCGCCGGCGTGGCGGTGACCCCGGACCGCTGGGATCCCGCGCAGGACCGGCTGGACCGGCTGGTGGAGGCCGTCCTGGCGGCGGGATCTTCCCGGCTTTGGATGCTGCACCGCATCGACCGGGACACCTCGGGGCTGGTGGTCTTTGCCAAAGACGGGGAAACCCACCGCCGTCTTTCGGCGGCCTTTGAGGACCGCCGGGTAGGGAAACGCTATATCGCGGTGGTCCACGGCCGGCCCGGCTGGGAAGATGCGGCCTGCGATCTGCCCCTGATCCCCAACGGCAACAAGAAACATCAGACGATTGTCGATAAGTACCGGGGAAAAAAATCCCTGACCAAGTTCCGGTACCTGGGCGGGGCGGGAAACTACTCCGTGCTGGAGGCCCGCCCCGAAACCGGGAGGACCCACCAGATCCGGGTCCATCTTGCCAGCCTGGGGCATCCGGTGGTCTGCGATCCCCTCTACGGCAGCGGCAAGCCGGTCTTCCTTTCGTCCTTCAAACCGCTCTGGCGGGGGGACCCCCTTGACGAACGGCCCCTGCTGGACCGGCTGGGCCTCCACGCGGCGGAACTGGTCCTGCCCGGCCCGGAGGGGAAGGCCGAAGACGGGGACTGCGGCAAGGAAGGGGCCGCGCTAAGACTTTGCGCCCCCCTGGCAAAGGACATGGCGGCCCTCATCAACCAGATGGAAAAGCGGGGCGGGAAGTTTCGGATGGACCCGGAGCAGCCCGGCCCGTCGGAGCCCTGCGGCCTTCTTCTTTCTGAGACCGCCCCCGCCGGACCTCCAGCGGACGACTCGGGAACGGCGGAATCGGATCAACGCGGAAACCCCGCCCGGGACGGGTGAATACCGGAGGCAGCCGGCCCCGCTTCTCAGCCTGGGACGTCCCATATCATATATCGTAGGTAATCTTGGGCGCATCCCCGGCGCTTCGCGCCGGGGACCGGGCTATCCAGGGCTCCGCTTCGCTCCGGCCCCGCCTGCGGCGTGGCTGCTCCGCACCCTTCCTATCCCTTGCGCTGCTCAAAAAATGGCATCCATGCCATTTTTTGAGCTGGGGGTTTTGCTCTCAAAACCCCCAGGAAATTACTCGCGCCGACATCCTGTCGGGCCTCCGTGCCGTTTTTCGCCTTTCGGAGTTTTTGCTCCGCAAAAACTCTAGGAAATGGAAACAGCCGGCCTCCCTGCCGGCCTAAAGCAATGGCATCCGTGCCATTTTTTGAGCCTGGGGTTTTGCGAAGCAAAACCCCAGGAAATTACTCGCGCCGACATCCTGTCGGGCATCCGTGCCGCTTTTCGCCTGCGGAGTTGGCGCGCTCCGCGCACCACCTCCAGGAAATGGAGACAGCCGGCCTCCCTGCCGGCCCGTCTGGGCGGCGTTCGGGCCCCGCCCCAAACGCCGAAAGGCAAACCGCGCCGTTTCGCGTATGAAACCGGAACAGCAGCCCTGTGGAAGCCCCATCAACCTGAAAAGGGTGAAACAACCCCTTGAGCCGCAGGGGACCCCCTGTTTAGCCTGATTGTTTCACCCTTTTTACCTTTATGTCCCCGTATAAAAAAAGCAACGCCGTTGGGGGAAAGAGCGGCGCGGTTTGCCGTTGGATCAGCGTATGCGCGGATGTCCACGAGACAGCGGGAATCCCAAGGGGCCCCGTTGTCGGAGCGGACAGGGGCCGCGTTCCAGCGGCGGAACGTGGCAAACCGCGCCGTTTCGCGTATGCAACCGGAACAGCGGCCTTGTGGAAGCCCCATTGTACATATTCCGGTTCTGTGCCATGATAAATGCTGTCGAGTGTAACGTCCGGGGACCATCCGCGGCGTTGCGGATATGGTATCAGCTTAACCGATGCTCGTTACCGGGCTTTTATGCCGGCGTGGTGGAATGGTAGACACGGTAGACTCAAAATCTACTGTCCGCGAGGATGTAAGAGTTCAAGTCTCTTCGCCGGTATGACATAATTCCTTATCCTGTAAGGAATTACGGGCTTCTAAAAAAGATAAAATTGAATTGCGCGGAACATCCGCGGACCAGGGCTGCGTTGTGCCGGCGGTCTCTACTCCGGACTGGAGTTTGGGGCAAAGCCCAAGATCCGAAAACCAAAATATACGGCGTCTTCCAAACTGAGCATTGCCGGCATTGTTCCCCCTTTCGCTTCATACTATACTTCACCCCATGGACTCCGACATCCTGCCGCCCACCGATGACTGGATATTCAAACTCCTCTTCGGCGACCGGCGCAACGCCAGCATCCTCATCAGCCTCCTCAGTTCCTTCATCGACCTCCCCCGGGAAGACTACGAACTCAGCTTCCTGGACACCCACCTCAAACCCCAGGCCGAGGACGGCAAACTGGGCATTCTGGACGT
>JAIRSD010000250.1 GCA_031255615.1 Treponema sp.
ATTCTGGCATCGTCTTCGCCAAAACCGGGCGCGGTATGCACGATTCCCGTGCCGTCTTCCGTGGACACAAAGTCCCCCGCGTAAATCCTGAAGGCGTTCTGTTCCGCCGCATACGCGAAGTACGGGAAGAGCGGCTCGTATTCAATCCCCAAAAGCTCATCGCCCTTAAACTTCCGAACGATTTCGTATTCGCCCTCGTTCCGGTAATAGGCGGGAAGCCGCGCCTCCGCCAGGATCTAGTGTTCCCCGCCGTCTTTGACCAATACATAGCCGATGTCCGGCCCGACGGCGAGGGCCAGGTTCGAGGGCAGGGTCCAGGGGGTGGTGGTCCAGGCGATAAAATAGGTGTCCGGCGGCAGGGGGGGCGTTGCGGGGGGGGGCCCCCCCGCAGAGGGGGGAAGCGGAGAAGCGCCCGGCCGCCCGGCACGGGCGGACGAAGCTTCGGAGCGGGGGGGGAGGCCTCCCCCCCGTACTTTGAACCGGACCGTTATGGCCGGGTCGTGGACATCACGGTAGCCGCCCAGGTGGAGTTCGTGGTTGCTGAGCACGGTGGCGCAGCGGGGGCAGTAGGGGAGTATGTAGTGGCCTTCGTAGAGCAGCCCTTTTTCCCAGAGGGATTTCATTACCCACCAGATGGTTTCCATGTAGCCTGGGTCCATGGTTTTGTAGTCGTTGTCGAAGTCTACCCAGCGGCCGAGGCGGCTGATATAATAACGCCATTCTTTTACGTAGCGCAGCACCGCCGCCCGGCAGGCATCGTTGAATTTTTCCACGCCGTAGCGTTCGATGTCGGATTTTGAATTGAGGCCGAGTTCTTTTTCTATGAGCGTTTCTACGGGGAGGCCGTGGCAGTCCCAGCCGAAGCGGCGCTCGACGTGCCTGCCCTTCATGGCCTGGTAACGGGGGATTATGTCCTTGATGGTGCTGGGCACGAAATGGCCGAAGTGGGGCAGCCCGGTGGCGAAGGGGGGGCCGTCGTAGAAAACGTACTCTTCCCCCCCAGCCCGCCGGGACACGGACTTTTCGAATATTTTGTTTTTTTCCCAGAACGACAGTATTTCTTCTTCCTGCCTGGGGAAATTTACCTTGGGATCGACGCTCTTGTACACCGCATATCTCCTGTTCTATTAAGTACGTCCATATTAACGAATTTCAAACTAACGCAATGAGCGTTACGGTAACACAAACGCTGTTTCCCGGCTTTCGGGGAGCGCCGGCTAGAATTCCTCGTAACGGCCGGTCTGGGAGCAGTCGTAGCCGCCCATCATTTCGAGGTCCTGCCGGAATTCCGCCCCCCCGACATAGGAACGGACGATCCGGGCGACGACGCTGTCCTGGTCCGCGAGGGGGAAGACCAGATCGTACCACTCCTTTTGCAGGGGTACGAATTCCAGCCCCGGGACATTCTCCATGCCCCTCTCGCAGCCTATGCCGAGGTCGGCCCCGCCCTTGGCGACGATTCCGGCGCAGGCAAGGTGGCTGGTGGATTCCCGCGCGTAGCCCCGGATCTTCGCGGGGTCTATGCCCAGGGTCCGCAGCTGCTCGTCGAGCAGTATCCGCGTGCCGCAGCCCCTTTCCCGGTTGATAATGACGATGTCGTCCCGCGCCAGGTCCTGCCAGGCGGAAATGCCGTGGGGGTTCCCCTTTTTGACGTAAAAGCCCTGGAGGCGGCCGGCCAGCCTGAGAACGCCCACGGGCAGGCCGGGGAGCAGCCGCCGGATGAAGGGGTAGTTGTAGCCGCCGGTCTCCCGGTCCCAGAGGTGGCTTGCGGCCATGCTCAGGCGGCCGTTGTAAAGCGCGATAAGCGCGTTGTAACAGCCCATGTAGGAACGGAGCACCAGCTCCCCGGCGCCGCTCAGCTTCGCGACGAGCAGTTCCAGGCACGCGTCCTGCCCGCAAATGATGGCGGGCGTGTGGTTGCCTTCCGGGAAAACAGCGCCTTCCCCGGCGCGCGCCGCGGCCCGGGCCGCCGGGGCGCTCCGGGCTTCCTCCGGCCGGGCGCCGGGCCCGCCCTCCCCGCCTTTTGCCGCGCCGCCTGTTTTCCGCGTTTCAAGGTACACGTCCAGGTCCGACTGGGAGACGCGCAGCTGTTTCCCAACCTTGGAAGACGGCAGTTCCCCCCGTTTTATGATCTCGTAGACCGTGTATTTTTTGATACGGAGCTGTTCGGCCACGTCCCCGGCGGTCAGCAGATTCGGCAACATGGGGAGAGTATAGCGCAGAGGAGCGGGGAAGGGGAATAGGCCGCAGGGGCGGGAAACGCCTCTGCGGCCGGGCGGGGTTTTACCAAAATTTAAGGAAGAACTTTGTCTGGAGGACAAAGACATGCCGGGCGTCGGAATTGACGCCGAACACGGGAATATGGTAGCCCAATTCGAACTGTATGGGCAGGGGCAGGTTGGTCAGGAACAGCGCGACATAGGGGTTGATGCTGAGGAGGTATTCTTTCTCGGGATCGGCGGAACCAACCTTATTTCCGGGGGTGTATGTGTAGTTAAAGGGAAGGCCGGCGGTAAAGAGGAGCTTCTGGTTCCGATCCAGGGGTATATCGCTCAGAGTCGCCTCGAATTCGAGGGTAAGATCGTAGCCAAAGGCAACTTCCGTATCGGCGGCTTCTTTTAAAGCTTGGTTGGAGATATAGTTGGAGGCCCATGCCGTGAGATCTCCAGCGTTGGTGGGATCAGTTGGATTTTTCCCGGTAGCCTGAAAATAGGCAGCACCCAGCGCAGCCTGACCGTCCAGCGTACTGTTGTAATAAGCCCCAAGCTCCGCTCCCCGCGCCATTGCCAGGCCCGGAAGCAATGCAGCGCCGGATTTTCTGACCTTGCCCTTTTGCGGGTAGGTAAGGAATTCGCTGTACAGGTTGAAGACCAGGTGCTTGTCGAGGACGCCGGGGATAAAGTCAAAATACGCCCGGGCCCCCATGCCAAAAACATGGTTGCCGGGGTTAGCCGCAGTGACCTTTTCGCCTTTTTGCAGCTTCTCATACTCGTCCAGGGCGTCCGGGCCGGGGAAGGGTATGATAACGCCGGGCGCCACGGTGGCGCGGAAAAGCTCGGTTTTTACCGGCGCGTTCTGCCCGACAATCTGGACCGCAATGCCGGCGAAAAGATCGCTTACGCCGTTCGCGTTTACCGTGCTGTCGGAACCCAGGGCGCTAAAATCCACGTCCACATCCGACCAGGCGACCCAGCCCGGCGTCCACTGGGCGGCCAGGGAAAGCCAGTCCAGGATCCCGTATTCCAGGGAAAGGCCCAGGCTGAACGCCTTCGACGCGCCTTCGCCTTCATCGTAGCTGTGGTACTTGCCGTCGTCGTCGTATGCCCCGTTGGCAAAATTGAAGGCCGGTACTACGCGGAACCTGAACACGTTGGCGGGCAGCAGGGTGGCGCTGTCCGCAAAGAGGTGCGCAACGCCCAGCGCCAGCAGGGCCAGCGCGATTGAAATTGTTTTCTTCATTGATTTACTCCTTGCTTAACGTTTTTCCGTGTATACTGCGGAAAAATCCGCCGGTAAACACGCCGTTTTCATGGGATATTGAGCTTCCCAAAGACTGTCACGAGAATAAATTGTCGCCTGCCGATTGTAGATTGTCAAGGGCCGCGTTCGGCAATTCAGAAATTCCGGTTTCGGCCGCGGACGGATATACCGCCCCTGGCGGGTATCCGTATTCCGCCTTTCGCCCGCGGCTTTGCCCCCCCGTGTAAGCCTGGCCAGGGGGGGGCGAATCATTTTGCGGACAAGGCTGCTCCAAGACTCCGGATCATTTTTCCCGTCCTGTAATTCCTTGTATTACAAGGAATTACATACCGCTTCTATAGCCCCTAGGGGAATTGAACCCCTCTTTTAAGATTGAGAATCTCATGTCCTAACCGATAGACGAAGGGGCCGGAGCCAAAAACCGGTAAAAAGCGATCCCGAAAGGAATCACGCTGGCTTGCAATATACTCCCCTGCTTTCCCGAAACTGTCAATATGGCGCCAGGAGCGTTGCCCGCAGGAATTTCGGGAGCGCGGCCGGAAACTTTGCGCAAATTTGACAGAGTACCGGTACCGGATTTGACATTCCGCCTTTAACTTGGTTTCAGAAACCAAAACCAATGGAGGAACGTTTATGGACTTGAA
>JAIRSD010000020.1 GCA_031255615.1 Treponema sp.
TCCCCCCCTTCGAGCATGAGATAACCGTACCTTCCCAGTACCGCCAGGGCGATCAGGGAGAGGATGACGGCAAAAAAGACAAAACGCCACTGATAAGGGTTCGGAGGCGGGGAAGCGGAAGACGATCCGGTCATTTAACTCCCAGCACCTTTCCGACAATATTATCCACTTCCACCGGGCCGTATGAGCGGGAATCGTAAGACTGCAAACTGTTATCCCCCAAGGCGATAAATTCCCCCATTCCGGTGAATCCGGCGCAACGTTTTACCACAATCTGATCTTCGGGACTATAAAAAACAAGCACATCCCCGGCCTCCGGTATAGACCAGCGCAGCAAATAGGAGCGGGCCCAGGGCAGCCTGAAGCCGTAGGCCAGCCGGTTTACCACCAGCACCGCCCCCGGCTTTATAGCCGGCTCCATCGAAGTTCCATCGGCGATCACAAAATCAAACAAAAATAATTTCATGGCAACAGCGGCGGCAAAGGCCCCCAGGATCGCCTTATTCATGGTGATCCAAGTATAATGATTAGTAAAAATCATGTCGATAAACCAGTATTGTGATGAATCTTATCGCCGGTCAGCATGTTTACCCCCAAAAAAGTTCATCGCGCCATAAAAAATCCGGCTTCCACACTGCATCGGTAAGTTCGGTATGGCGGATAAAACAGAACCCCGCTTATATACCCCGATCAGGCTTCCGGAATCTTTCCCTCTGGACGAGCCTGGGCTCCCTGTTCGAACATCTTGCCGAGGCCTGTAGTTTTCCGGATTTAAGCGGCCTCGGAAAGAAAAAACCCGCCCGGCTTACCCGTCCGGCTCAGGCGGTTTCCCCTGCCCGTTTCGTTCCGGCTTCGCGGCGGCCCCATGCCGGTCCCGGGGAAAAAGCGGAAGGGAGGGAGAAGGCCGCCTTGACCGGAGTTTCTTCGAAAAAGCCCGGAGCAACGGTGAAAAATCTGTTCCTTCCGGCCTTCCTGACCGCCGCCTGTTCCTTTCTCATTTCCTTTGCCCTGCTGGATTGGGAATCCCCCTCGCTGAATTTACTTTTCCAGCATCTCGGTTTCCTGGAACCGGGCCTCATAGAGCCGCTGGAAGACGGCCGGTCGGAACAGAACCTGGCCTCCTATGTGAACGTTGCCCTTTCATCTTCCGGGGAAGAGGAGGAGATACCCCTGGATCTGACGGAGACTTTTGCCTGGGGAACCTACACGGTAAGGAGGGGGGATACGGTATCGGGGATAGCGGCGGAACACCACCTCTCCATGGACGCCGTTATCGCTTCCAACGGGATAGCCAACGTAAAGAGACTTCAGGAAGGGGAAACCCTGCGGATTCCCAACATGGACGGTATCCCCTACACGGTAAAGAGAGGGGACAGCATCACGAAGATTTCCGCCGCCATGGGAGTTCCCCAGGAAGCCATTCTGGACGCCAACGACATCCAGAACGACGCCATCAGTCAGGGAACGCTGCTTTTTATTCCCGGCGCCCGGATGAAGCGGGAAGAACTTAAAATGGCTATGGGCGATCTCTTTATCTACCCCATCCGGGGACGGCTCACCAGCCCCTTCGGCTGGCGGAACGATCCTATCAGCGGGGTCAGACGGCATCATTCGGCCATCGATCTCGCAGCCGCCACGGGCGTCCCCATCAAGGCGGCTCAGGACGGTAAGGTTGCTGTGGCGGGCATCGATGCCACTTACGGACGCTTCGTTATTCTGGAACACAGCGGGGGCTATCAGACCATGTACGCCCACATGAGTGTAGTCTCGGTAAGGCAGGGGGGTTCCGTTATTCAGGGCGCCAAAATCGGGGAGGTGGGCAGCACCGGTTACAGTACCGGCCCCCATCTCCATTTCGCGGTGTAT
Source organism: Treponema sp. (assembly GCA_031255615.1). The sequence goes on from JAIRSD010000020.1 coordinate 1,867, forward strand.
AAGAACGGACGGGCGGTTAACCCGCTTGAATTTCTTAACTAGAGTCTGTCCAGAAAAAAGGCATTTTCGTAGCCTTTAGGCGAAAAATGCAAGGTTTATCCGCAAAATAACCAACTTTGTGGACAGCACTAACTAAATGAGGCTGTTCAAAAACTTCGGTTTTTTGGAACAAACTTAAGGAAATTGCGGATACGGTCCGGGATTATAATGCCGGCATGATAGACAGACACTTATGGATGAGTTTAAAATGATAATGATTGTATATGGAAATATTGGCCGGGGGGCTCTATGCGTAATCTGATGTTTATCCTTATCGCGTTTATCGCCGTAGTTACCTTTATCAGGGCTTTTGATAACGCGGGAAACGAAATTTCTCCTCCGATCCCCGAAGCCATCCTGGAATTTGATACCAAAAATCAATAAAACGTAGTACAATAAGTTTTATGATATCCGGCAAAGACGCTACGGCGGTTTCCGATTTATCGTTTGAGACTATGCTGGATGATGTCTGCGACCGGCTTTGGGATCGGAAGGTGAATTATTCTCTCAGGCGGATTCAGGAAATGGACGCCCTTCTTGCGGCGTTAGAACGGGAACTGGATGCATTGATCCTCCAGGGAATGTCCAGGCCCGGGCCGTCCGGGGGAAGGGCTTCGCGGGATCAATCCGGATGAAAACCAAACCGTTCTTGGGGCTTGTGGCGGGGCTCATCGTGCTCCTTGCGATTCCGGAGCCCGCCGCCGCCAAAGTAACATTTGCGGGTCTGGATCTGTCCGATGATAACCGGCTTCTCTTCCGGGCGGATTCAGCCCTGAAGGGCGCGGCGGTTCAGAGCGCCCTGTTTATCTCCCGGCTTACGGATCTGGAACTCCGGCAGATTACCGCCTTTCCTGAAAAGATGGAACTCCTGGCAAACGGCAAGGTTTTGCAGGTACGGAACGCAAGCGGCGCCCTGCGGATCCCCCTCTCCGGCGGACGTCCCCGGCAGGTTGCCGGTTTTCCCTGCTTCGTATCAGGAGCCCCCGCGTTAGGCGGCCGGGTGGAGGATGCGGCCGCCTCGGCGGACGGCCGATGGGTTCTCTATGTGGAGCCGGAAACCGGCGCCTACGGAAACCTGATCCTGCTGGATACTCAACTGGAGGAAAAGAAGGTCATAGCCCGGCATGTGGAGCGGGCGGATCGTTTCTTTCCCGCCTGCTGGAGCCCCGATTCCCGGGTATTCGTGTACGCCCGGTCCGGAAAACTCTACTACTACCCCGTAAGCGCCTCCCAAACCGTTCCGGCGGACGAGCGGTACCGCCTTATCGGTGAGGGGACCGTCAATTCCGTTTCCTGGGGCAATTCGGGGGATCTGTTCTACATCAGGGGCCGCACCGTTTTCCGGGTTCGGGGATCGGAACTCTTTATCCGGGCCATGTACGCCGATTTTCTTGACATTGGCACAGTGGCGGGGAAGATCCCCTTCGATTTCGACGGCAACTTTGACTCTTTCTGGATTGCCCCGGATTCCCGTTCCATCCTTTTTGCCAAAGAGGGGCGGAACATCTTTTACTTCCCCCTGGAAATGGACGATTTCAGTATCCCCGGGACGGCCCTGCCCTATGCGGCCCTTCCCCAGTCCTGTTACCGGATCCAGGTACTCTGGCCCCCCTCCGGCCCCCTTACCCTGCTGGCTTCGGTACTGGGAAAGGAAGGCCGGATGGTCCTCTTCTACCGGCTCAACGGCGGGGCGGAAGAGGGAGCTTCTTTTACCCTCCTGGAGGAGCCTGTGGGGCCCAACGCGGCGCTCTCTCCGGATGGTTCCCTGGTTCTCTGCTGGGGCGAAAAGGGGCTTGCCCTCTACGATTACGCGAAATGGAGCCTTCTGCAAACGGTCGGCCCGAATCCCACCGTTTCCTGCCTTTGGATAAACAGCAGGGAATTTGTTGTTGGGGACAATCTCCGCATTGAGCGGAAGAACCTGAGGGGAACCGGCAGCCTCGTCTGCCTTGCCGGGGCGGAGGAGTACGGTTTCGAGGCGGGAAGCGGACGTATCCTCGCCCGGGCCGGAGACGTCTGGTTCGCCACCAATGGCCTGGATTCCTGGACATCCCTTTCCTCGCCGGCGCTCAGGCCCCCCTCCCTGGTTTCCGGGCGCTACCGGGTATACCTGGAACCTCAGGCCGCCGGGCCCTACGCGAACATCCCCATGATACGGAACATCGCGTCCGTGGAAACCACTTCCCTCCTCCCCTCGGCGGAGTACAAAGAGGAAAGCCCGCTCCGGGAAACATCCGATGCCGGAGACCTCTTCAACCACGGTTCGCGCAACGGGCCGCGGGAACTAGCCCTCTGCTTTGACCTTTACGATGATCCTACCGGCCTGCCTTTCGTGCTTGACGCATTGGACCGCTTCGGCTTTAAGGCCACCTTTTTTCTCAACGGGGAGTTTATCCGCCGTTACCCCCAGGGGGCGGGAATTATCTCCGATACCGGCCATGAGGCGGCTTCCATGTTCTTTGCCCCCATCGATCTGTCCGATTCCCGCTACCGGATAGGGGAGGATTTCATCACCCGGGGCCTTGCCCGGAACGAGGACGAATTCTACCAGGCCAGCGGCCGGGAACTCAGCCTCCTTTGGCATCCCCCCTACTACGCAGCCTCCGCCGAAATAGTCTCCGCCGCCTCCAATATCGGCTACCACAGTTCCGGCAGGGACATAGACCCCATGGACTGGCTAAACCGGGAGGAAGCCTACCGCCGGAGCCTTGTCCAAATCCCCGCCGGCGACATGGTTGACCGGATCATAGACCAAAAACGCCCCGGCTCCATCATCCCTGTCCGGCTGGGCCTGCTCCCCGGCGGACGGGCGGACTACCTGTACCTCCGCATCAATGTCCTCCTCGACGCCCT
>JAIRSD010000076.1 GCA_031255615.1 Treponema sp.
GCGCAGGAAGGGCGAAGATTGAAGGCGCCTTTTCATTCCTTCGCATTCCTGGCGAGCCGCAGCTCGCCTTGGTGCGCCTTTGTGGTCAAAATTCATCCTCCCGGTTCTTTCGCTTATCCGGTGTTGTAGTGCAAGCAAGGTACCAGCCCCCCAGGCAGGGAATACGCCCAAGATACATTCAATGTGCGGAATTTTCTCAACCGGGAATTGCCGGACTTACTTGCTGCCCCCTCCGGTATCGGGTATGATGGGACCAGCCTATGCACATACCTTGTTATCCTGACTTTGTACCCTTGGATTTGCGGCTAAAGGATGAGATGCTTCAGGAGCTTTTTGAAACCCCCGACGGGATTTCGGAATTCAGCTTTGCCGGTCTTTATCTATTCCGCCATCGGTACCAGTACCGGGTCAGCCGCAGCCCGGAGCGGGGAGAAAAGGGGCTGCTCCTTATTTCGGGGCTTCAGCCCGAGGACTCCCACGGGGGGTCGAAGATCCGGGGGGGGGAGCGTTTCTTTCTTACCCCCTGCGGCGCGCCGATCATGGAAATTGCGGAGGATCTCTTTAAGAGCCACCGTTATTGGAAGAATATCCCCGAATCGGTGCTGCCCGCGGTAAGGGGCGCTCTGGAGGCGGGGGGCTTCGCGGTCGCCGAAGACAGGGATAACTTCGATTATCTTTACCTGCGGACGGACCTGGCGGATCTGCCGGGCAAGAAGTACCATAAGAAGCGGAACCTGGTAAGCCAGTTTTTGAGCGCCTACGACCATCAGGAACAGCCTTTGACGGAGGATCTGGTGCCCCAGGCTGTGGAAGTTCTGGATCGCTGGAAGGAAGAAAAGGGGGAAGACGGGGATTACCATTCCGCCCGGGAAGCCCTGGAGCAGTTCAGGGAACTGGGGATGGAGGGGGCCCTGTACTTTATCGGCGGAAAGCCCGCGGGCTGGTGTCTGGGGGAGGGAATCGCGAAGGGAACCGTGTTTACCGTCCACTTTGAAAAGGCCGCCGGGGGCTACAAGGGGATGTACCAGTACATAAACCAGGCCTTCGCTTCCATGCTGCCCCCCCATTATGTCTACATCAACCGGGAGCAGGACCTGGGAGACCTGGGGCTGCGGCAGGCCAAAGAAACCTACCGGCCCTGGGGTTTTGTAAAGAAGTACGCCGCCGCCCCGGCGGACAAGGCGGACTGGGACGGAGACGCGCCTGATCCCTCCCCCGCCGGAGCGGAAAAGACAGGAGAATAATACAGACCAGGGTGGTAGGATGCCGGTACTTGATATTCTTCCCTTCGTCCACGGAATCTTTTACGTGGTTCTGCAAAGCGTCCTGCTGGCGGGTCTCCTTCTTGAATCCCTAAGGGAACAGCGGGTCCTTGCCCGCGGGGCCGCGCGGGAAGGGCAAGGGGCCGGCCCCCGGGTGTCGGTGGTTATCCCCCTGCACAACGAAGAATCCCGGCTTGCCCCCCTGTTGGAAAGCCTGGCCCTTCAGGACTATCCGCAGGCGGAGTTTATTCTGATAAACGACCGTTCCACCGACGGGACCGGGGCCCTGATTTCCCGCTTCGCCCGGGGCCGGAGCTCTGTCCGCGTCATCAGCCTCCAGGAAAACCCCGGCCCCAACCACAAACAATACGCCCTGCAAAAGGGGCTGGAAGCGGCGAAGGGGGAACTCTTTCTCTTTACCGACGCGGACTGCCGTCTTTCCCCCGGCTGGATCCGGGCCATGACGGAACTGATGGGGGATCCCCGGACCGGCGCCGTCATCGCCCCGGTATTCAGGCAGGGCTATACTTCCGGTTCCCCGGACCGGGAAGCCCCCGATTCCGCCCCCCTCCCCCGCCGGGGCTTCCTTCGGAATTACCAGATCTACGACCATGTGGTCCGCTTTGTGTACCTGGGAGGGGCGGTAGGGCTGGGAGCCGCCGGGGGCGGCTTCGGGAACAACCTGATTCTCCGGCGGGCCGCGTTGGACGAGGCGGGGGGTTACGGGGCGGTGCCCCCTTCCCCCACGGAGGACGCGGCCCTCATTTCCCTCATCCGCTCCTCCACCTCTTACCAGGTCCGCTCCGCCTGCGGCCGGGAAAGCCATGTGTTTACCGGCTTCGAACCCTCCTGGAAGGCCCTCATCAACCAGACCCTGCGCTGGAACAACGGCGGCCTCTTCAGCCCGGAAATTCTGACCCGGATCAACTACACCGTCCTGATGATCACCATAGCCGCCGCCGTTTTCGCCTTTCTTCTTCTGCCCCTTTTCCCGAATCTCTGGCCCATGCCCCTGGCCCAGCTTATCGTTATGCTGGAAAACACGGCGGGGGCCCTTTTCATCGCCCGGGGCGGGATCGGAAAGACGGGAAAGGCCGGTTCCTCCCTGCCCCCGGTTTTTTGGATTCGGGAACTCCTCTTTATGCCCTTCTATATGACCCTGATGACGATTCTGGGCTTCCTCGGCGTTAAGACCACCTGGAAAAACAGCACCCTGGGCTCCCGCGTTTAACCCGGGGATCCGCGAAGGCGAGGACAGCGCACGAAAGGCAGGGACAGGAAGCGGTTGTACATTCCTTCGTGCGCCTTGGCGGTTTCCCCCTGTCCCTGTTGTTCTACTTATCCGGTTAGTGCATGCGATGCCCTAGAGAACCCGGAGCAGCCAGCCCTTGGTATCGGGGAGGGCGCCGTACTGGATGCCCTTGAGGGTATCCCGGATATACGCGGTAAACTCCCCCACCTTGCCCTTGTTAAAGACCGCCTTCTTCCGCCGGTAGGTAAGGCTCGCGATGGGGGTCGCCCCCGCGGCGGTGCCGCTGACAAAACACTCCTTGGTTTCTTCCAGGACCTCCTCGATAGCTATCTTCCGCTCCAAAACTTTCACCCTCCGGTCCCGGGCGAGCTCTATGATACTGGACCGGGTTATCCCCGGCAGAATCGTGTCCCCCAGGGCGGGGGTCGCCAGTTCTCCGGACTTGAGGTAAAAGAAGATATTGCAGGAGGACCCCTCTTCCACATATTTACGATCCGCCGCATCCAGGAACACGCACTCCATGTAGCCCTTTTCCAGGGCCTCATGCTTTGCCAGGGCCGCTATCGTGTAATTGCTCGCCGCCTTGATCCAGCCCGTCCCCTTGGGGGTGGCCCGGATCCTATCGGTTACCACGGCATCGGAATTTTCCGCCGTAAAGTAGGCACTTACCGGAGTGTTGATCACCATGACCCAGGGTTCCCGGCTGATGTTCACCCCGATGCCCCCCTCGGCGTAGCTGAAGGGGCGGATATACACGGAGTCCGCAGTCATGTAGGAGTCCTTTTCCCAGATCTTTTTGTACTCCGGCCTAAAGCCCAGCCTGGCGTTCCGTTTTATCGTCTCTACGCAGGCCTTGACAAAGGTTTCCTCCGGGAAGGGGGGCATATACAGCCCCTCCATTGACCGGTAAAACCGCGCGGCGTTCCGGTCCGGGCGGAAAATCGCCAGCCCCCCGTCCTTCTGGGGCAGAGCCTTAAGCCCCTCGAAGCAGGAAAGCCCGTACTGGGTGGAATAGTTGACCAGGGGCAGGTCGTCGTAAAAATTACGGGACTCCACCAGGGCTTCCCGCTCCTTCGCCCGCAGCGCCCCTTCCTCCTCCGCCAGCAGGTGGGGCTTTTCGATGTATCCCCCCTTCCATCCCTTCTTGCCATAACGCCCCCGGTATACCACGGGGTAACTGCTTAGTGAAAACGCCATAGATTCCTCCGCTTATCACATCGAAGATACTACAAAGGGGAAATGAAAAACAACGGCGCGTGAAGGGCCGCCTGCTGGTACCGTGCTTAGGCTAAATCACCGGATAAGCGAAAAATCCGGAAACAAGAATTTTAACCACGAAGGGGCACCAAGGCGAAAACGTCTCGCCAGGAACACGAAGGAATGAAAAAATGCCTTCAATCCCCGCCCTTCGCGCCTTCCCCGCCTTGGCGGTAAATTTCTTCCGTTCATATATCCAATTTTTTAGGATAAGCGGCCTACCAATATATAAAACGCCGGATGCCGGGTGTATGCGGGGGGCATCCCGCCCTCGAAATGCGGCGGCGACCGTGCTGTTTTGGCGGCTTCGAATCGGCGGCGGCGATTAACAGAACGCCCTTTTTCTGATATGGTTCCGGGTATGGCACTGAACTGCGGCATCGTGGGGCTTCCCAACGTGGGAAAGTCCACCATCTTTTCCGCCCTCAGCGGGGCGGCGGCGGAGGCGGCGAATTACGCCTTCTGCACCATCAACCCCAACATTGGGATCGTGAACGTCCCCGACGAGCGGCTTGACAGGCTGGCGGGGATCTTTAAGCCCCAAAGGACCATCCCCGCGGCGGTGGAATTTGTTGACATCGCCGGAATCGTCCGGGGGGCCTCCAAAGGCGAGGGTCTGGGGAACCAGTTCCTTTCCCATATCCGGGAAGTGGGGATGATCGCCCAGGTGGTCCGCTGTTTTGACGATCCCGACATTATCCACGTAAACAACAAGGTGGACCCCCGGTCCGACATGGAGACCGTCAATATTGAACTCGCCCTGGCGGATCTGGAGACCCTGGTTAAACGCCGGGAACGAGCCCAGCGGGCCCTCAAGGTCCAGGCCAAGGCGGAACAGAAACAGGCGGAGACCGTCCTGGCGGCCCTGGAGAAGATAGGCCCCGTTTTGGAACAGGGCGGGCCGGTGCGGGCGGCGGAGCTAACGGAGGAAGAGGGGGCCGCCGTTTACGACTGCCATTTTATGACCGCCAAGCCCCAGATCTACGTCTGCAACGTGGACGAGGAGGCCATGCGGAACATGGCCGCGAATGCCGCCGGGAACTCCTATACGGAGGCGGTCCGGGAGCGGGCGGAGGCGGAACAGTCCGCCGTGGTGGTCATCTGCGGCAAATTCGAGGCGGAGCTTTTGGCCATCGAGGATCCGGAGGAAAAGAGGGCCTTCCTGGAGGAACTGGGCCTTAAGGAATCGGGCCTTTCCGCCCTCATCCACGCGGCCTACCGGCTCCTGGGGCTCCAGACCTTCTTTACCGCCGGGGCCGACGAATGCCGGGCCTGGACCATCCACGCCGGGGACCGGGCCCCCCGGGCGGCGGGGGTCATCCACACGGACTTTGAGAAGGGCTTTATCAAGGCGGAGGTCTATTCCTGCGGCGATATCTTCCAATACGGCACGGAGGCAAAGATTAAGGAGGCCGGCAAGTACCGGGTGGAGGGCAAAGACTACCTGGTGCAGGACGGGGATGTCATGTTCTTCAAGTTCAACGTTTAGGGCTGGTCCTGGGGGACCACGATCATGCTGGGCCGGCGCAGGGCCCCGAGCAATTCCTTCGATGAATAGTACCGGTTCCGGCCGACCATGCTGATCTCGTCCTGGTAGCGGAAGCTGTTGGTTCCCCAGTCGCTGGGGATGGGATCGTGGATGATAAAATACTCCCCGTTCAGGGAGTAGCCCTTGATAACAATGTAGTGGCCCACCGAATCGATGTAGTACTTGTCAAAAAGGGTGGAGGACGGATTGGCGCGGGCCGTCTTTACGCCGTCGGTGCGGAAAACCACGATGGCTATGGCGCCGGAATCTATCACATCCCGGACATCCTGAACCGTCCGCAGGGATTCGATGGCAGCGTTAATCCCCTCTCCCTTGATGACCTTCAGGAGTTCCTCGAAGCTGGTCCCCCCGTCCCCCTGCCAGCCTACCTCCTGGCGGACCGTGGAAACGGGGAAGTACCTGCCGGTCCCCCAGCTTATAGCCATGGCCGCCGCCGCGGGGCCGCAGTTGGAGGTGGTCCCCGTGTTGTACTGGGTGCGGTACCAGTTGAACCGGGTTAAATCCGCATCGGCGTGCATGGAGGGGATGGGGCTCACGAAGACCGAGTAGTAGTGTTCGCCCCTGTCCGGCTCCATCACCGTGAGGCCGTAATAGCCGCTCTTGTTGAACCTTACCTTGGTAAGGAAGGAGTCCGATTCGCTAAAGTCCAGGGGGGCCTCGTCCACGGAATTGTAGCGGGCCACCTGGGTTATTTCCCCGTTGATCGCGAAAATTTCGTCCGGGGAGGAGAGGGTGACGAACCGGGTGGTGCTCCGCTCCGCCACCGAACCGGGATGGGGAATATCGATGTAGAGGGGATTGGATTTATAGATGGCCCCCGAATTGTCCCGAGCCGTCAGCCGGACCACGTAGGTCTTTGGGGTAGAATATTCGTAGCGCGGGTTGGAAACAAAGCTCCTCTTGCCGTCCCCCATGTCCCATTCAAAGGACTTAAAGCCCCCCGCCGGAGGGTTCAGGACGGAAAAATCCACCAGGATTCCCGAATTTCCGGGGGATCCGCCGTTTCTGCTCTCAAAACCGATGGTTACGCTCCGGGCGTTCGGCTGGGGACGGACCGGGGCCTTGCGAGGCTCCCTGACCATCCGGTCTTCCACGTTTTTGGCGTTTTCCAGCGAGGGGATGACGATGATGGTCCCGACCCGAATCCGGTTGGCGTTGGTGATGTTGTTGTACCAGGCCAGGACTTCGGAGGAAAGGTTATAGGCGTAGGCAATTTCCGAAAGAGTCTCCCCGGGGCGGATGCGGTATTCAATGTCCTCCTCCCTTTCCGCATGGGCGCCGGAACCGGTTATTTCCTCCTCGTCGAGGAAAAGGGAAGAAGCGGCCCAGTCTTTTTCCTCCTGGGGAAGGACCAGGCGGGACACGGACCAGTCGAAGCCGGGGTCCTGATAATAGGCGGCCACATCGTTTATCGTGGAAACAAGGTTCTGCGGGGGCAGCGCCGGTGCGTTGATGGCAAAAAACACAAGGTAAACCGCCCCCCCCAGGAGGGCGCCGGCGAAGGCCGAAGCTCCTATCCGCGACATCAAAGAATGGCGCTGAAGGAATCCATGAAATTTGTGAAAAAAATCTCCCCGCATTTTTCCTAAAAAATTAAACACGCCAACCCTTCCCCATCATCCCTATATCGGCAAAAGAGAAGGGGTTCTTTATAAGAAAACTACCCGGCGCACCCCTGGAGAGGCCGGAGAATACCCATAAGCCGCGCCGAAAAACGACAAAGCCCTACTTAGATTTTACTCTGTTTTTGATGATTCTGTCCAGCGGGCAATTCCGGTTTTAGCGCATGCCGCATATCGAGTGCGGGTTGGGCGCATCCCCGCCTGCGGCGGGGACCGGGCTATCCGCTCCAACAAAAACCCTGCGGGTTTTTATTCCGCTTCTATCCCTTGCGCGGCTTACGAAAACGGCCTCCGCGCCGTTTTCGTAAACTTCCGGGTTTTGCGAAGCAAAACTCATGAAATAGAAACAGCCAACCTCTTGCCGGCCTCCATGCCGGCGGGACCGCGCCTTCCCCGCGCCCCGCCCTTTTGGGCTGGAGGGGAAGCATGGCGCGGGGGTTTTGGTCCACCGCGGACAAAAGCCCCGGAGTTTTTGCTCCGCAAAAACTCAAAAGGCGGGAGCCGCGCCGGACCGGCGCGGCTCCCGCCCGCGCAAGGGATAGGAGGGGTGCGGAGCAGCCACGCCGCAGGCGGGGCCGGAGCGAAGCGGAGCCCCGGATAGCCCGGTCCCCGGCCTCGGGCCGGGGATGCGCCCTAATTCCCTGCCCGGCCCAGAATTTCCTGCGTCTGGCGGAGATTCCCGTCCCCGTCCCGGCGCTGCCTGAGGATACCCCAACGGCTGCCGTCGCTGAAGAAGCAGCGGAAATCGTCTTTGTTGACGCGGGGTTCGAAGCTGAACGCGCCGGAGAGGGGATCCCGGCGTTCCCCCGTCAGGGCGGGGAGGAGGCCCCAGCTTGCCAGGGAGCGGGCGTAGTGGAAGCCGCACTCCGCTTCGTTCCAGGGGTTGCGGCGGTATCCGTCCTGGCGGGACCGGAGGTTTTCCACGATGGCCAGGGCTTCGTCGATGAAGCCTTCGCAGATGAGGAGGGTGGCGGTCTGGTATTCGACGCCGGTCCATACTTCGTCGGCGTAGACGAAGGGGAGTTTCGGTTTGCCCCCTCTGGGCCAGGAGGCGAGGACCAGGCCGGCTTCGTCGTCGGCCACGTAGAGGCGCTGGAGGCAGGGGCCCCGCTGAGGGCCGGTTTTGAAGTTGTGGGTAAACACGGAGCGGGCGGCGCTTTTTGTGTGGGCTTCCGGGAGCAGGCGTCCCAGTCCCGCCATATAAGCCAGGGTTTGGCCGAAAAGCTGGTCGCTTAGGCAGCCCCGGCCGAACTGGTAGGGATGATCATCGGGGTTTCCCTCCGGGTTTTCTCCGGGCGGGAGGCCGGGCCGCCCTTCAAGCTGGATGTAGTATTCGCCGTTGTAGGTCCTTTCGTCCAGGAGTTTGGCCGAGCGTTCCCGGCGTTCCCGGTAGGAGGCCGCCGAATCTTCCTCCCCCATCGCCCGGGCCATTCTTTCCATCGCCTCCAGGGCGGCGAGGTAGAGGACTCCGGTCAGGGGGTTGACTCCGTAGAATTCGATGTCGTAGGTGTTGTGCTGCCGCCCTTCGAGGAGTTCGTCGCCGTCGGGATCCCATTCCGTCCGGGTGTAGGCGAAGGCGGCCTTGATCCTGGGCCAGAGTTCGGCCAGGAAGTCTTTGCCGGCGCCCAGGGACCATTCCCGGTAGGCCCGGACAATGGTGCCGAGCTGGCCGTCCGCGGCGGCGAGCATATCGAATTCCGGTCTGCCGAAGATGCGGTTGGTCCTGAAGGCCATTTTGCCGGTCCCATCGGTTTCCCGGAGGAATTCGTTGCGCCGGGCGGTCCTTTCCAGTTCCGGGAAGAGGTAGGCCGCGGTCTGGGCGTAGTTCCATACATGGGTGCAGGTCCCCATGCAGCTTCCGGCGTGTTCGTGGCTTCCCTCCCAGGCAAGGAAGGTCCCGTCCTCGATGCGGAAGCAGGTGGTGGACCGGAGGGCGGTGATGTTGGACATGACCGCGTCGATTACCGGTTCGGGGACGGTCGAATCGTAGACGGCGTCGCTGAAGGCCCGGGAGCTCCCTTCGAGTTCGTCGAGGTTGGCGAGCAGGAAGCGTCCCGCCTCCCAGGAGTCGGCGAAGCGGAGGGCGTAGTGGTTCCGAATCAGCGGCTCCGCCTCGTCGTCTTCGTAGGGGGGCCAGCCTTTGACCCGGTTGGGGACGTACCAACTGAGGGCGAATTCAAAGTCCGCCTCCCCGCCGGGGGGCAGCTCCTTGTGGACCGCCAGGCTGCCGACGACCGCTCCCGCGGGGGCGATCCGGTTGTCCTGGCGGCCCTGGGCGCCGGGGTGCAGGATTCCGCTGTCCCGGAAATCGTCCCAAAAATCGTAGAGTCCGTCCCACCAGCCGGTTCTGCGCCATTCGGTTTTGGCGGAGATCGGCCTTTCCCGGGTAAGGATAGCGTTGTCGGCGTAGCGGAGGTGGGTTTTCGGCAGGCTGTCCCCGTCCATGAAGATGCCCCGGACTTCCTCCCCGGTCCGCAGGGTGTTGCGGCAGCCGGGCTGGACCAGGTAGTTGTCAAAGCAGTCGAAACCCCGGTAGGCGCTGATGTTGGGCATGGTGGCCGCCACCGCGACCTTCGCCCCTTCCCGTCCGGGGTTCCGCACCCGGTAGCGGAACAGGATCGCCGGTATCCCCGAATCGTCGGCCCTGAGGGGGATGCAGGGGTTAAAGGCCTCCAGGGAGACCTCCAGGGGGAAGGTGTCGTCCTCGAATTCAAGCCGGGCCAGGGGGTACGCCGCCGAGAGGACGCTCCTTTTGAAGCGGGGCATCCCGGCCATCCGGCTGGGGTGGTAGCCCCGGGGCTGGTTAAAATCGGGCGGCATCCGGGCCTCCAGCACCCGGACATCTATCCTGGGGCCCAGTTCGGCGCGGATGGCGAAGAAACTAAAGGGCAGTTTGTTCCCCTTGTCGGGATGGTTGAATATCTCAAAGTCCCGAAGGTCCCCTCGGGAACCCAGGGATATGGCGCCGGTCCCGATTCCCCCCAGGGGGAAGGCGGCGAATACCGCGTCATTGGCATAGCGGCGGGCTTTAGTCATATCTCTGCACCTCTTGGTCTTGATGCCGGGAACTCCGTGCCCGTGCACGTTTAGGGTATCGTAGGGGCCGGCAGGGGGAAGGTCAAGGCCGGGGGGCGAAGCGGGAGGGAGGCGGCGCGCAGGCGCGGCGGTACTCGGTCCGGGGGCGGAGCGGCGGCGGCCTTTATGCCGGAAGGATGCCGGAGGGGGGAAAGGTAAACCGCGAAGGCGCAGCAAGGTGCACGAAGGAATGAATAGGGCCCCTTGCGCGCCTTCGCGGTCAACTTCTTACTTCCGCTATCCTGCCATTTAGCCCAAACAGCCTGCTAATTATTTTGGGGGCAGCGCGATCAGCGTGTCGTCCGTGCCGCGAATCTCAGCGCCGCCGGTCTGGGATTCGCCGCCTTTGGTGTACGTGCCGCCCATACCCCATCTCGCCATAGAGATGAGATCATAATATAGCGATCCGGCGCGCTGTGCACTGTTGGCGCGGCTTGCATCCGTCCCGGCGGGAAGTCTGCCGGCCTGACCGTAAATTGTACCGCCTTCCATGGTGAAGGTTCCGCCGCGAGTGAGAGACACGCCGCCGCCCCAAGGGTCGCCGCCGGTAACGGTGTTGCCCGAAATCACGCCGCCCTGCATGACAAAGATCGCAGCCTCGCCGCTGACGATTACGCCGCCGCCGC
>JAIRSD010000104.1 GCA_031255615.1 Treponema sp.
GGGATAACTGGGGAGTAGTATATGGACTGTGGGGTAGGGGTTCCATTTTACGTATAGGGTAGTAGTAATAATGTAGAGTAGGGTAATTAGAGAGATTGTATGCATGCTACGGGGTAATAGTTGTACTGGGGAGTATAAAGGTGTGGAAAATTATATAATAGTGGTACTAAGGGGGGGATAACTACTGAAAAATGTACAGAGTAATGTTGGATGGGGGTCTTGTTTTATGTGGAAGGTTCCAGTAATACTGGGAGTTGGGGGTGATTAGTAAAGTTATATGATACTACGGGGTAGTAGTAGTATTGGGTAGTATAGAAGGGGGACGGGGGCGGCTGTCCCAGGGGGGGGCCGGGTTTCCGGAAAAATTGGGGGCGGGAAAAATTCTAGCCAACATATAGCGAATTTTGGGCCTTTTTCGCCCTGTTTCGTATGAAATTCGCGGATTTTCCGGGTTTTGCGCCACCCGGCTGGATGGTTTGCGCCCTTGCTTTTTATCTTGTCTTCAAAAAATGCGGTGAAGAATCAGCAAGAGGCGCCGCTGTCTTTCCAGTTTTTTACCAGGACCTCTTGAACGCTGCCCCGGCCGGAGGAATCGGCGTTGATCGCCCTTTTTGCCCGCAGGGGGATAATCTCAAAGCGATTGCCGGCATACAGTTCCCGGATATACGCCGTGTCGGCATTGCTCAACAAACATTTTGCTCCGCGCCTTGTCATGTCCACCATAACATCGCGAAGGCGTTCCTGTTCTTCCCTTCCAAAGCCGCCGGGCTGGTATCCGGTGAAATTGGTTTTATCCTGGCTATGGTAGGGCGGATCAAAATATATAAGAGAATGTTTGCCGGCATCCGGCAGGGCCTGTTCAAAATCAATGTTCAATATTTTAACTTCATTCGTATTCAAATAACGGCTAATGCGGCGCAAGACGGATTCCTCGCATATCGCCGGATTCTTGTACCTGCCATAGGGAACGTTAAAAAGACCCCGCGAATTTACGCGGTACAAGCCGTTAAAACAGGTCTTGTTAAGAAAAATCAAACGGGCGGCCTTTTCCGCGTGCGTCAATTTATTGAACGCCGCCGAATCCCGATCCAAATTTCTTGTTTCGTAATAATACTCTTTATCGTTCATATCTTTATGGTTTTTCAACAGGACAATAAGCTCCTCCACATTTTCTTTTATAACGGCATACGTCAACATTAACTGCGTATTCACATCATTGATCACCGCCCGCCGGGGCCGCAAATCAAACAGAACGGCGCCGGCCCCGACGAAGGGTTCGTAATAAGTATAATTATCCATGTCCCCGGGAATATGCTTTTTTATCTCGGACAACAACTGCCTCTTGCCCCCGGCCCATTTTAAAAAAGGCTTAACAAGAGCATGACCTTCCGCCATAAATCCAGCTTATATTGATCGGGAAACATAGTAAAGCCCCGCGGCTTCCTCCGGAAACGATCCGCCCAAGGGCCGCCGCGGCGGGCGCGTGTGTATAAGCCTGAACCGGGGCCGCCAAAAAGATTGGGCCTGGCCGCCAATCCGCCGGTTGTTGAACAAGCCTTACAAAACACGCGGATTCCCCGGGAAAATCTCCGTTTTCGCCGTTTTATGCGGTTGTTACGGGCGGAAACCGGGGTTTTCCGGGCGCCCTATGAATAAACGCGGCATCAATGTATAATGGGCCTGTTCAACAACCCGGTTGGGTTATTGGACAAATCTTGCGAAAAATGCGGATTCCCCGAAGAAATCCCCGTTTTTCGTCGTTTTTAAGCGGTTGTTCTTCAAAAACCGAAGTTTTTGAAGAACTCTAATGTAAGCCAAGGAGAATTTTGTGAAGAAGATTTTTTTGTCGCTGTTTGCGGTTATCGCCTTGAGTTATTCGGCCTCCGCGCAATCAACGGACAGACACGCCCTGTCCCTGGGGGCTTCGCTTGGATTTTTGAAGGGCGAAGGAGAAAAAATTGTATACCGGGGGACGGGTTCCAATGATAAATTAAGCCAACTGCTCTGGAAAATGGACCCCCTTTTTTACGCCGGAATTGACGCGCATTATGAATGGCAAAGACCGGAAAAGAGGCGGAGCGTTTTTGCCGACACCCTGATCAAATTCGGCTTTCCCTCCGAGGCCGGCATAATGGAAGACAGGGACTGGATCGCCCTTAATTACCCCGGTTTTTTAACCCATTACTCGGTCCACGACAATAAAACCGAAGACGCCGTGATCTTTGACATGGATGCCGGTATGTCGTTTCATTTATTCAAAACGTTTTTACTCAAGACATATATTTCGTATAACTTTATGCGTTTTTCATGGAGAGCGAACGGCGGTTCCATCCTGCATCCGTCATGGGATTCCAACAACGACGGAAAACCGGACGGCGATCACAGTTATCTGATGCCGATTGATGTTATAACATACGAACAAAGCTGGCATACGCTGTCGCCGGGGATAGCGTTTTACGGGGAATTTAACCGGTATTTTGATATTGATATTTCTCTTGAATTGAGCCCCTTTGTCTGGTCTTCCGGCAGGGACAATCATATTCTGCGAAATTTGGTAATCACCGAAGACCTTGGGGGCGGTTTTTTTGTTGAACCCCGTTTTGTTTTTTCATTTAAGCCGAACGATATTTTGACCGTATCGCTTTCCGCCGCATATAAAAAGATAAGCGGCGCCCGGGGGAACAGTACATATAATGAAAACGGCCAGGTGCAAACGGATATTCCAAAGCAAATCGGGGGCGCCGGATATGCCGCCTTTGACACGGGTATTGTCGCGAAATTCAATATCATAAAATGAAGGCGTGCGGCGCGGCTTGCGTTCAGGGCCCGGATGTTATATGATGCAAACAATGGGGTTTTTATAGAAGTTTAGGGCGCATCCCCGCCTGCGGCGGGGACCGGGCTATCCGCTCCAACAAAAACCCTGCGGGTTTTTATTCCGCTTCTATCCCTTGCGCGGGCGCAAAACGGCGTCCCTGCCGTTTTGCGCCTTCGGAGTATGCGCCTGCGGCGCATACTCCAACACGGAAACAGCCGGCATCCGTGCCGGCGGCGGGAAGGGCGGACAAGGCGCAGCTCTTTGATATATCGGAATATCCGGGTAATCTGAGATTGTTCCAAAAAATATTGCAGGAGGAATACAGTATGACCAGGCATGAAAGAATCGCGGCGGCCCTTAAGGGGGAAGATGTAGACCGGATACCCATAAATGTATGGATGCACCATTCGGCGGAGGATCAGGATCCCCGGACCCTGGCGGAAACCCAGGTGGACTACGCGGAGGAATTCGACTTTGATTTTATCAAGCTCATGCCCTTTGGACTTTACAGCGTGCAGGACTACGGGGCCAAGATCAACATCTACGCCCAGACCGGCAGGCCCCCGGTGGTTGCGGATCCGGGCATACACGAGGTCGCCGACTGGGGCCGCATTGAGCCCCTTCCCGCGTATTACGGAAGCTACGGGAAACAGGTCCAGCTTGCCCGCTACGCGGCCGCCTACGGGAAAAAGAAGTTCCCGATTATCCAGACCATCTTCAGCCCCCTGACGACGGCCCGCAAGCTGGCGGGGGACCGGATTCTGGGGGACTTAAAGGAAAACCCCGCGCTCTTTAAACAGGCCCTTGAAGCGATTACCGAAACCACCATCAATTTTGTCAAGGCGAATATCGACGCGGGGGTTGACGGTTTCTTTTTCGCGACCCAGTGCGCCGTTTATGATTTTTGCCCGGAGGAGGTTTACCGGGAATTCGGCGAGTTCTACGACCTTAAAGTCATAGGGGCCTATAAGGACAAGACCTTTTTCAACGTGGTCCACCCCCATGGGACGGGTTGTATGTTTGAGCTTATCGCCAATTACCCCGTGCCCTGCATTAACTGGCATGACCGGTGGGCGGGGCCGGAAATGGGGAAGGCCCGGACGTTAACCGGCAAGTGCCTCATGGGCGGCCTCCGGGAAGTGCCCTTCTTCGATAAGGAGGGGAAGCAAACCGCCGAAAGCATCCTGAAAACCGGTACGCCGGAGGAGCTTTTAACCCATGTGGCCGAGGCGGTTGAGGCCGCGTCCTGGCGCAAACTTATTATCGGCCCCGGCTGCGTCGCCGATCAGCATCTGCCCCGGGAGCAGCTCAGGGCGATTCGGCGCACGGTGGACGCCCTGCCGCCCAAGGGAGCAAAGGCTTAACACAGCCAGCCGCGCAAGGGATAGAAGCGGAATTCCGCGCCCCCGCGGGGGCGCGGAATTGGAGCGGATAGCCCGGTTTTTTGCGGCTGCGCCGCAAAAAATGCGCCCAAAAAAAACTTGACACCAGGCCGAATCAAGGCCGCATTATCCGGAAAAAATTTCTTGTTTCCCGTACACCGGCGCCGGCCGGCTAGGCTCTTTTTCGGCGGAGGATCCTGAGGACTGCCCAAAGCCGCCGGTCCCTGGTGATTAGGAGGAGGCCCAGGCCCAGGGCGGCGTAGAGGATGCCGGAGAGGGCCAGGGGGAGGCCGTGGCGGACGAGGCGGCCTCCGGCGGCGAAGGGGGCGGCAATTCGGGGTTGGAGGGCGAGGATGGGGAGGCTGGCGAGGGCGGAAAGGAGGGTGAGTTTGGCGGCGCAGCCCAGGGCGGAACGGAGGGCCCGGCCCAGGTCGATGCGGGGGTTTTTGCGGAGGAAGATGAGGAGCAGAGCGGTGTTTACCGCGCTGGCGAGGGTCAGGGCCAGGGCGATGCCGGCTCCGCGCATGGGGCGGACGAGGAGGGCGGCGAGGAGGATGTTCGCCCCGAAGGAGAAGATCCCGGCCAGGGTGGGGGATTTGGAGTCGCTTTGGGCGTAGAAGGCGGGGGCCAGGATCCGGTTCAGGGCGATAAAAAAGAGGCCCGGCATGTGGAAGCGCAGGGCCTGGAGGGTAAGGCGGACGGATTCTTCGTCGAAGCTCCGGTTTTGGAAGAGGAGGCGGACCAGGTGCTCCCCTTCGGCCAGGGAGTAGAAGGTGATGGGGATGGTGATGAGGGCGATGATGTCCATGGCCCCGGAAAGGCGCTCGCTGTAAATATCCCAGCGGCGGGTTTTGGCGTACTCCGCCAGGTCAGGGAGCAGCACGGTGCCGATGGACACGGCGAAGACTCCCAGGATGAGTTCCTGGAGGCGGAGGGAGTATTGGAGGCTGGAGACGACTCCTTCTCCGGCGTTTCCCGCCAGGGCGGTGGAAACCAGATCGTTGAGCTGGTAGGCGGCCATGCCCACGATGGTGGGGCCGATGAGGGCAAGGACTTTCCGGGTGCCGGGGTTGGTGAAGGCGCGTTTGAGGCCCACAAAGAAGAACCGCCGCCCCGTTTTAAGGACAAAGGGAAGCTGGATCGCCGCTTCCAGGAAGCCTCCGGCAAAGACTCCTGCGGCCATGGCGCGGGCGGGGTTCGCGGTGAAGGGGGAAAGGCCGTAGGCGGCCAGGATAACCGCCAGGTTGAGGATGATCGGGGCCAGGGCGGAGGGGGTAAAGACCTTGAGGCTGTTGAGAATTCCCTGGAACAGGGCCGCCACGGAGATAAAGCCCAGGAAGGGGAACATGATCCGGGTAAGGAGCACCGTTTCCTCCTCCGCCTCCAGGCCGAAAACCGGGATTATGAGGGGGCTGAGGAGTATTCCCGCCATTACCGCCAGGCTTACGAGGAACGTAAGAAGGCTGAACACGCAGGAAAGGAATTCCCTGGTGGCGGCGGCGGCCCGGGGGGCGTCCGGGCCGGAATCTTCCAGGAGGTATTCCTTGAAGGTGGGGATAAAGGCCACGGCGATGGAGCCTTCCGCAAAAAGGCGGCGGAACAGGTTGGGGATCATGAAGGCCACGGAGAAGGCGTCCGAAAGGGCGCTGGTCCCCAGGAGGCTGGCCTTGGCCATTTCCCGGGCCAGGCCCAGGACCCGCGAGACGAGGGTGAGGAGGGACAGGATCGATCCGTGGCGGACCAGGGCTCTGCCCTGGCGGAGGGTTTCGCTTGTTTCGGCGGCCCCGTCCTTTTCCGTGGCGCTCAAGCGACGGCGCCCAGGAGGTCCTGGGGCCGGTTGGATATGACTCCCGCGGAACCGGCCTTGATGAGATTCCGGGCCAGGCCGGGGTCGTCCACGGTCCAGGGCACCAGGGGCCGCCCTTCCAGAATCTGAAAACGGAAGCGGGAAAGGGGGGTCGTCTGGCGGTACACGGGCTTTAGGTAATCGCAGCGGGCGAGGATCCTGCCGAAGCCGTAGCGGAGCAGCGGCGGGATCTCCTTATCGGCGCTCCAGATGACGGCGGTGGGGACCGCGGGGCAGAGTTTCTTAAAGGCCAGGATGCTCAGGGGATTGAACGAAGAAACCGTCACCGATGAAAGGACCCAGTCCCCAAAGCGTTTCAGCATGGCCGCCGTCAGGGCGGGGAGGGGATCGTCAGAGGTTTTCCGGGTCTTGAGTTCTATGTCGATGTACATGCGGGGGCAGAATTCCTCCAGCACTTGTTCCAAAAGGGGGGGCCGCTCCCCCCGGAAGGCCCCCGGCGCCGCGGAGGAGGCGTCCTGGACGCCGCTCTGGCGGCCAAAGGCGGCCCCCACGTCGATTTCCCGGATTTCAGCGTAATCCATTTCCTCGATGGGCCGCCCTCCGCCGTTTTGACCTGCCGGGACGGTGCGCAGAAAGTTGTCGTCGTGGGCCACCACCAGTTCCCCGGTGCGGCAGACATGGATATCCAGTTCAATGCCCGGCGCCCCGATGTCGCGGGCTTTCCGGAAGGCGGCCATGGTATTCTCCGGGGCCAGGGAGGAACAGCCCCGGTGGGCAAATACCAGGGGCCGCGGCCGGTCCGGCAGCAGGGGAAGGCGGCTCACCGGAAAACCCCGGCGGCTTTTTCGAAGACGATGGGCATAAACAACACTCCTTTATGGGGCCGCCCTTCGGGGGGCCGCCGGATTCCGCTTCCAGGCGGCTGCCGGTCCCGGCTGCGGGGGGCCGCGAATTTCACGGATGTTCGCTCCTACCTTGCTTACACTACACCACCGGATGAACCTCCCGCAAGCGGCGGGGTATCTTGCAGGCGTTGCCAATTCTCCAACCGCCGCAAGGGGCGGGGGATGAGGCCCCGCTGCGAATAAAAAAACAGGCGGGAACAGGGGGGGCCGCGAAGGCGCACCGGGGAGAACTGCGGCTTGCCGGGACACGAAGGAAGGGCCGCTCCCTGCTCCGCCCTTTCTGCGCCTTCTCCACCGGCGCGGTGCATTTCTTGCATCACACCACCGGATAAGGGAAATAACCGGGAACAAGAATTTTAACCACCAAGGCGCACCAAGGAACACGAAGGAAGGACCGCTCCCTGCCCCGCCCTGCCGCCGCCCTTTCTGCGCGGTTCTCGTTTTTGCGCACCGTTCCGGCTGTTGGCGACGGGTTGGCGGCCCGGATAAGGAAATGTGCGGCATTTCCAGGGCCGGCGAACTGTACCGGAGCAAGGGCGTGGGAATGGAGCGCAGCGGAATGGCGAAGCGTAAACAGGCCTGTTGAGGCTGTCGGAAAAGTCCGTCATTGGACAAACAGACACCATATATGG
>JAIRSD010000149.1 GCA_031255615.1 Treponema sp.
GGTAAATTCTTCCGTTCACATTATCCCGCCCCTTGGCCTTAACAGCCCGGTGCTTTGTTCACACTAAAACCCGGGATAAGCGAAGCAGCCGGGAAGAAGAATATTAACCACGAAGGCGCACCAAGGAACACCAAGGCGAGCTGCGGCTCGCCAGGAATACGAAGGAATGAAGAAACGCTTCCAGTCCCCGCCCTTCGTGCGCCTTCCCCGCCTTCGTGGTTATTGAACAGGTTTTGCGAAAAACGCGGGTTCCTGAGGGAATCCACGTTTTTCTTTGTTTTTAGGCGGTTGTTGTTCTGAAACTTTAGTTTCTGAAGAAGTCCAGTATTTTTGTCCGCGTATTCCGCCCTTTACCGCAGACCGGGAACGGCGAGGGCGGCGCCGGCAGGGAGGCCGGCGGGGAAGGGGATGCGTTTCTTGCGTTGGGGGGCGAAGCGGGAACCGGTAAGCGAAGTTTACGAAAACGGCAGGGAGGCCGTTTTCGTAAGCCGCGCAAGGGATAGGAGCGGCCAACAAAAACCCGCAGGGTTTTTGTTGGAGCGGATAGCCCGGTCCCCGCCGCAGGCGGGGATGCGCCCAAATATTACTCGATACGCGGCGTTTTTTAAATTTCCCGCGGAAGGGGGATTACACCGCCTCTACCACTCCGGCCAGCATGTCGGCGGTTTGCAGGAACAGCACTTCCCGGTACACCGCCAGGGCCTTCTCCATGGCGAGCTTGTCCATCTGGCTTGCGTCGTAGGCCCCCATGTGCCACCTGATCGCGTGCTGCCATGCCTCCCCCAGGCTGATGAACCGGGAGATCCGCAAAAGGGATTCTATGCCGTGGCCGAAGGAAATATAATCCTGCCGGACGGTATAAAAGGGCTCCTTTTTCCATTCCCCGGTCTTTTCGTCCTTTACGTTCCGCAGTTTTGTTTCGTACATATTTACTTTGCATAGGTCGTGGAAGAGGCAGGCCGCCGTTAGGCAGTATCCGTCCGCCCCCTCCCTGAGCATTGCCGGGGCCAGATCGATGCCGTTGGCCAGGACCAAAAGGGAATGCCGCACAAGGCCCCCCGGCTCCGCCCCGTGGTAGCGGGTGGAAGCGGGGGCGGTATAAAAATCGGTCTCGTCCTCCAGGTAGGCCAGGAGATTCCAGATTTTATCCCCCCTGGGAATGTGCAGGGCGCTTTCAAAAATATTTCTGACAAAATCCTCGTATTCCCGCGCCTTTTTCGGGGGAAAAATAAAGTCCCTTATTTCCCGGGACAGGGAGGGTGGATACGGTTCCCGCCCCGAATCGGGCCGCGGTTCCGCCTGAAGATCCGCCATGCTATTGGCCGCTTACGCAATCCACCTTGCCGAAAAGGGCTTCCAGCTTTTCAAGAATTTCCCCCGGCAGGGGGCCCTTCAGGATCGCGGCGATATTTTCCCGCAGGTGATTCAGATCCCCCGTGCCGGTAAGGACCACCCCAATCCCCGGCGTGTGGCGGCAGAAGCGGTAGGCCGCCTCGACGATGCTCCCGGCGGCGCCGCTTTCCACAAGAAAGTCCAGCGCCCCTTCGTCCTTTAGCAGCTCCGGGTCCGCCTGGCCCTTTTCAAGGATGATCCCAATATCCTTTTTAAGCTGGGCCGGATCGTGGAGCGCCTGGCGGACGGCGAACATACAAAGGACCCCCAGATTTTTTTCTATCGCCGCCGGCAGCACCCGTTTGGCCGCCGAGGGATTCAGGATGCTGTAGCCCGTCATGATCACGTCAAAAATATTATCCGGCAGGGAAAGCTGAAACATGTCGTGGCCCATATCAAGGCCGAAGACCTCGGTGATCCCCAAGTAGCGGATCTTTCCCTCCCGCTTCGCCTTTTCCATAAGGGGGACCATGGTGTCCCGGACCATCGGGTAGTCCTCCGGGGCCACCCCGTGGAGGTGGTAAATATCAATATAATCGGTCCCCAATTCCCGCAGGCTTTCCTCCAGGGCGAGGGGCAGTTCCGCGGGATCCTTATGCTTGTAGGGGAATTTCGTGGAAAGAATGTAGCTTTCCCGTTTAATCCCCTGAAGCCCCTTGCCCACCGCCGCCTGGGTGCCGTAGGCGGTGGCGGTGTCAAAAAAATTCACCCCCCCGTCGTAGGCGGCCCGCACAATCCCCGCGGCGTGGTCGAGCCCGAATTTCCCAAAACCGATTCGGGAAAATCCTCCGCATCCCAGACCGGCGGTCGAGGCCCGCAGGCCTGTACGTCCAAGTGTAACCGTATCCATGAAGATCCCCCTGAAACATGTTTCAACTCGGCGGACTTGCCCGGAAGCCCGGACGCATCCCGCGGGGCCCGTGGGTTCCGCGATGCTTCTATGATAACAGGTCCCCGGTAAAAACTAAAGAAGCCGGAAGGCGCGGAGCGGCGATTCCCGTTTACCGGACTCCGCCTGTCCCGTGTATGCGGGGCGCATTTTTTGCGGCAGTCCGCCGCAGGCGGACTGCCGCAAAAAACCGGGCTATCCGCTCCAATTCCCCGCCCCCTGCGGGGGCGGGGAATTCCGCTTCTATCCCTTGCGCGGCTCAAAGACGGCATCCCTGCCGTCTTTGATTTGCGAGTTTTTGCGGGGCAAAAACTCATGGGATCTTGCCCGCGCGCGGCGTTTCGCTTCGCGAAACGCCGCTGAAGCGGAAGCATCGGGCCTGTCTGCGGCGGCATCCAGCCGCCGCGGCCTCCGCTTCGCCGGGCCCCGCCGTTTTGCGCCGCGGCGGGAAAGGGCGGCCCCGGTGCGGGACGGGCCGGGACTGCACGGAGAACCGCCGGCCCGGGAAGCTCCGGTTGCCGATGCCGGACGATCCGGCTCCTACCTTGCTTAGGCTGCATCACCGGATAAGCGAAACGACCGGGAGCGGGAATGTTAACCACGAAGGCGCACCAAGGCGAACTGCGGCTCGCCAGGAACACGAAGGAATAAAAAATGCCTTCGATCCCCGAGCTTCGTGCGCCTTCCTCGCCTTTGTGGTAAATTTCTTCCGTCCGTATATCCGGTTTTTTAGGCCAGGCAGCTTGCCAACACCTTGCTTGCACTAAATCACCGGATAAGCGAAACGACCGGGAACAAGAATGTTAACCACGAAGGCGCACAAAGGCGAGCTGCGGCTCGCCAGGAACACGAAGGAATAAAAAATGCCTTCGATCCCCGCCTTCTTCGCCTTTGTGGTAAATTTCTTCCGTCCGTATATTCGGTTTTTTAGGCTGGGCAGCCTACTGGTACCTTGCTTAGGCTAGATCACCGGATAAGCGAAACGACCGGGAGCGGGAATGTTAACCACGAAGGCGCACAAAGGCGAGCAACGGCTCGCCGGGAACACGAAGGAATGAATATACGCTTCCAGTCCCCGATCTTCGTGCGCCTTCTTCGCCTTTGTGGTAAATTTCTTCCGGCTGCATATTTGATTTTTTATGCCAGGCAGCCTACTGGACTGCAAAAAACCACGGCGGGAGGGTCCCATGAATCAAACCCTGATAATCGGCTCCACGGTGATCGACGTGCTGCTCGCGGTGCCCCGGCTGC
>JAIRSD010000212.1 GCA_031255615.1 Treponema sp.
CGCCGGCGGGTTGGGGAGGCCGCCCGCTGGGTGATGATGCGGGCTGCTGGCCCGCCCCGCTGGGCGGTGAGGCCGCCGCGGGTCAGTCAGTGGTTGCTCGCTGGGCGGGGGTTGGCAGGCCGACTGCTGGGGGCGGCGAGGGCCGCCCGCCGGGTGATGATGCAGGCCGCTGGGTGATGAGGCCGCCAGCGGGTTAGCCAAGGGTTGCCCGCAGGGCAGGGGTTGGTAGGCCGACTGCTGGGTGCTGATGCGGGCTACTGGTCTGCCCCGCTGGGTGATGAGGACCGCCGGGTTAGCCAGAGGCTGTCCGCTGGGCGGGAGTTGGTAGGCCGTCTGCTGGGCGGCGAGGGCCGCCGGTAGGTTGAGGAGGCCGCCCGCCGGGTGATGATGCGGGCCGTTGGCCCGCCCCGCTGAGTGATGAGGCCGCCCGCTGTGTACCGGCTTCGCCCTTAGGCCTCCCTTCCCCTGGCTGGGGAGCAATGAAGCTCCCTGACTACAGGCAGGCGGTGGGGTATTCTGTAAAGAAATTGTTTAACTCTGGGGTCTACTGCTATTTCTTGTAGGCATTGCCAATTCTCCAACCGCCCCAAGGGGCGGGTATCAGACCCCAGTATGAATAAAAATTCCGCCTCCCGGCGGCATAGGCGGTGCGGCGCAGCATGATAATCGGCATAGACATCGGCAGTACCACCACCAAGACCGTTTCTGTCGAAGACGGCGTGTTGGTACGGAAGATCAAGACAAGGGCCCAGGATGCGGTTACCTCCGCCGCCGGGGCCTTCGGCAAACTGCTCATCGAAAACGATATAGAAATCACCGGTGTTTCGGGAATCGCCGTCACCGGCGCAGGGGCTTCCAAGCTAAAGAACAATCTTTTTGGGATTCCCACCCAAAGGGTGGACGAGATCAAGGCAATCGGCACGGGAGGGCTTTTCCTGGCGGAAACCTACTGCGCGGTAAAGCCCCGGACGGATCGCATCGTTATTGCCAATGTGGGAACCGGTACGGCGATCCTCCAGGCGGGGAAGGACGGCATCGCCCACCTGGGAGGTTCCGGCGTGGGCGGGGGGACTATCTACGGACTGGCGAAAAAACTGCTCCCCACCGCGGATTTCAGCGGCATCATGGAACTGGCCAAGGACGGAAAACTGAACCAGGTGGATCTGCTTTTGGAGGACATTACCGATACGGAAATCAGCTTTCTGCCCCGGGAGTCCACCGCCGCCAACTTCGGCAAGATGCTGGACAGCGCCCTGAACAGCGACATAGCCCTGGGCATACTGAACATGGTCTACCAGGTTATCGGCATGATCTCCGTTTTCGCCGCCCGCAGCGTTGGGGTAGACCGGGTGATCGTTACCGGGAACGGCAGCAATAACCCGGTGGGCAAGCAGGTGCTGCGGATCATAAACGAGATGTACGGCATCCGCTTCGAATACCCCCCGGATGCGGAATACACGACCGCCGTCGGGGCGGCACTGAGCTGGCGGAACCAGGGGGGCGCAGAAAGACGAAGCTGTTCCAACGCCCCATCGGTAAATTCAGCGTAGAAAACGCCGCGTACCGGGTGTAGGTTGGGCGCATTTTTTGCCGCCGCAAAAAACCGGGCTATCAAGGCAGCCTCCCAGGGATTCCGGCGCTTTAGCCCGCCAGCAGGGCCTTGTAGTCCTTCCAGTTTTTTTCCAGCAGAGCCGGAGTGTCCAGACCGTAGGGGCAGCGGCTCAAGCAGTGGTTGCAGTGTTTACAGTCCCCAATCTTGGCCATCTCCTTCTGCCATTCCTCTCCCAGAAGCCGGGCGCTGGGGGCCCGGCGGATCATCAGGGACATGCGGGCGCAGGTATGGATGACGATCTCCGCGGGGCAGGGCATACAGTAGCCGCAGCCCCGGCAAAAATCGCCGGAGAGTTCCCGGCGGTCGTTTTCGATAAGTTCCTTTTCTTCCCCGCTTAACTCCGCCCCCCGATCCATGACGGCGAAAAGACTGTCCAGTTCGCTCTCCCGCTGGATCCCCCAGATGGGAACCGCCTGGGGAAAACGGGCGATCCAGCCCCTGCACGCGCCGATATTGGTCAAAAGGCCGCCGGACAGGGCCTTCATGGCGACAAAACCCACGCCCTTTTCCTCGCACAGTTCCACCAGTTCAATTTCCTTGTCCGCGGAAAGGTAGCAAAAGGGGAACTGCAGCAGGTCGTAGAGGCCGCTTTCCACCGCATCCCGCGCCACCGGCAGCCGGTGGTTGGTGATCCCGATAAAACGGATCTTCCCCTGATCCCTGGCCTGGATCATAGCGTCGTAGAGGCCGTCTGAATCTCCGGGCCGGGGCACAAAATCTGGGTTGTGGAACTGGTAGACATCAATGTAGTCAGTCTTGAGGACCTTCAGGCTGGTTTCCAGATCCCGCCAAAAACCCTCCGCCGTCTTTGCGGGAGTCTTGGTAGCCAGGATAAAGTCATGCCGCCGTTGCGACAGGGCCGCCCCAATCTTCTCCTCGCTGTCCGTATAGCCCCGGGCGGAATCGAAATAATCCATCCCCCCGTCCAGGGCTTTCTGGAGAATCCGCTTGGCGGCGGCCATGTCCACCCGCTGGACCGGGAGCGCCCCAAACCCGTCTTTGTTCACCCGCAGGCCCGTGCGGCCCAATACTGCTCTTAACATGATACGGTAGTATAACCCCCCGCGGCGGTTTTGAACGAGTCCCTACCCTCTCCAATAAATCCCCGCCGGGCGGCAATCTTGAATGTGAAACTACGGGGATTCTATTTTTTCCGCTGAAAAATAGAGAGGAGCCGGTTAAGCATACCTTTTTTGGGGGCCGCTTCGCCGCCAGATTCCGGCGGGTTTTTGGCCGGACCGGGCCGGTTCTGGACCGGAGGATTCCGGTTTTGCCGAGGCTGCTGCCCGGCAGCCGGTTTTTCCGGCCCTGTCCGGCGGCCCTGCCCGCGGACGCCGGCGGGTTTAGGGGGCCGGGGGCCGCCCTGTCCGCCGGTCCGGGCCCCGCCGCCCTCCTGCCGGACGCCGCCGGCTTCTTCACCGGCGCCGGACCGGGCCGTCCCCGATCTCCTGCGCCGGTTCCTCCGGTTCCGGTCCCTGCCGCCTTTGGCGGGGGCGTTCTCCGGGGGCGCCGGAGGCAGACCGGCCCCCTCCTCCTGCCCGGCGGAACCCTTGTATTTCCGCCGGTAGTAGGCCATCCGGTCCTCAAAAGAGAGTTTGGCAATATCTTCCTTCCCCTCCCCGCCGGCCCGGGTTTCCCGGGAACCCGCCGGGGCCTTGCCGAAAACCCGGAGGCCCCGATCCTGCCGGGGACCGGCCTCCCTGCCCCGGCCTGGGGTGTTCCGGCGTTCTCCGGCCCCGCCGCTCCGCCGGTCCCGCCCCCCGCCGCGGCCGGAAGATTCGCCCCCTTCTTTAAAGAGCCCGCCCCCGAAGAATTCGGAGTGGATGCGGCGGCCGGAACTCTTGTCCTCTTGGGCGTAGAGTTCCTCCGTCGCAATTTCGGAGGGTATCTTTTTCCCGATATATCGCTCGATATCCGGCAGCTCGTAGACATCCTGCTCGCTGGCAAGGGTAATAGCCTTGCCGGTCTTGCCCGCCCGGGCGGTCCGCCCGATGCGGTGAACGTAATTTTCCGATTCCGCCGGTAAATCGTAGTTGATCACCATGGACAGGCCCTCAATATCCAGGCCCCGGGCCGCCACATCGGTGGCCGCCAGGTAATGGATCTTTCCCGCCTTCACGTCGTCGATCACCTTGAGCCGCTTCACCTGGGGCAGGTCCCCGATGATGAACTCGCAGGTGTAGCCGTTCAGCCGCAGCCGCTTGGCGATAATCTCGGTGTACCGCTTGGTGTTGCAAAAAATGATGGCGCTTTCAGGCTTCTCCCGTTCCAGGATGCCCAGGAGCAGCCGCATCTTGTCCTCCGAAGGCACATGGTACAGAAACTGCTCCACCTCCTCCACGGTAACGGTCTCCGGCTCTATCTCAATTTCGAAGGGATTCTTGGTATACTCCCAGGCCAGATTCTTGACCCAGGCGTTCAAGGTGGCGCTGAAAAGCATGGTCTGCCGCCGGTCCGCCGGGGGCACCACCTTGATGAGCTTCCGCAGATCCGGGTAAAAGCCCATGTCGAACATCCGGTCCGCCTCGTCCAGCACCAGAAAGGCGATGTCCATAAGATTCATCCTGCCGGACTGATTAAGGTCCAGGACCCGTCCGGGAGTCCCCACCAGAATCTGCGCGTTGTCCCGAAGCATCTGTATCTGCTGGGCGTAACCTACCCCGCCGTAAAAACTGGCGACCTGGAAGGGCAGATATTTTCCCAGAACCTTGGCTTCTTCCTCAACCTGGACCGCCAATTCGCGGGTAGGAACCATGATGATAGCCTTTTTCCCCGCCAAAATATCTTCCGTAAGGAGGCGCTGGAAAATGACCACAAGAAAAGCGGCCGTTTTCCCCGTTCCCGTCTGGGATTGGACATACAAATCCTGGCCGCTAAAGGCGTTGGCAAGGACCTGTTCCTGAACCGGCATACAGGCGACATATCCTGCCTCCGCGATACCCCGTTGCAGATCGGGGTGCAAATTTAACGATTCAAACTCCATATCTGATCTTCAGTTATAATTGTTTTTTCCACCCCTGAATAGACCGTCCTTTGCCGTTCCGCCGATTTCCGGCGCAAGATGCGCCGGCACGGAGGCCGGCGG
>JAIRSD010000222.1 GCA_031255615.1 Treponema sp.
CGCAAAAGCCCCCGCGGAACGCTCCGCCGCCGAAGGCGCAAAGGGCGGGATGCCGAAGCGAAAGGTCCGGGAACAAGAATATTGACCACGAAGGGGCGCCAAGGCGAACTACGGCTCGCCGGGAACACAAAGGAATGGACTTGTTCAATAACCCGGTTGGTTATTGAACAAGTCTTGCGAAAAACGTGGGTTTCCCGAGGAAACCCACGTTTTTCTTCGTCTTCAAGCGGTTGTTGTTCAGAAACTGAAGTTTCTGAACAACTCTAATAAACCTCTTCAATCCCCGCCCTGCCTGCGCCTTCTTCGCCCTGGTGGTCAATTTCTTCCGTTCGTATATCTGATTTTTTAGACCAAGCGGCCTCCTGGGTGTTTTTCGGCGGCGAAAACGCGCCGCCGCGCCGCGATTCCTCATTTTTCACTCGCCCCCGGTCCCTCCGCTTCCCTCCTTCCCCCGCACAAGCTCCAGGTAGCGGTAAAGGGTGTACTTGCTGATTTTCAGGAAATCGCAGACCGCGTCCCCGGAATGGGTGATCAAAAAGGCCCCCTTTTCATCAAGGAAGCGGATGAACTGCATCTTGTCCGCCTGCCGCATCTGGGACACCGTCTTTCCCAGCCGGGCATGGGCCTCGTTGATAAGGTAATCCAGCAATTCCCGGACGGAATTGACAAAAATTTCTTTTACCGGAGGCTTCTGCCCCTCCGATTCGGCGGAATCCGCCCCCGAATCCCCCGTATTCACCCCTCCGTTCCAGGGCCCCGGCCCTCCGCCGGCGCCTTCCTGGGGGAAGCGGTTGAACTGGTGGAGGAATTCCTCGCATAAGAGGCTCTGGGTGATGTCCAGATTAAGGCATACGGCCCCGATAACCTTGCCGTCGTCCCCCCGAATGTAGATGGACGAGGACCGAAGCACCCGGTTGTCCCGGGTATAGGTGATGTAGTTGAACTGATCCCCGTCCCGCACCGTGCCCCGCAGCACTTCCAGCCCCAAATTGCTCCCGGAATCGCCGATCTTGCGATTCGTAATATGCCCGTGCCGTATGTCCACGATGCTGCTGCCGTAATCCCTGGTCAAATCGTGGAGTACCACCTCGCATTTGGGCCCCAAATGTTGTTCCAGCAAGGTCATGATCTTGTCGAATAACGCCCGCTGCTCCTCAATCGACTTCATTTCCCCATGATACCACATAAGTATCCCCAACAACATTTCCCCGCCCGCCGGCATCCGCCGCCCCGCCTCCCGCGTCGTCCGCCGCCTCCCGCGAGGTCCCGGCGGGCCGGCAGGAGGCCGGCCCGGCCCCGCCCGCCGCACGAACCCCGCGCGGAGCGCGGCGACTGCGAAAGGCGAACATCCGCAGGGACGCGGATGTTCGCCCGCGCAAGGGATAGAAGCGGCCAACAAAAACCCGCAGGGTTTTTGTTAGAGCGGATAGCCCGGTTTTTGCGGCGGAGCCGGAGGCGGCGCCGCAAAAATGCGCCCCCTAAAAGCTCCCCATTCTCCGCGCCTTTTCCTCGCCGCAACGTTTACAAAGCCCCCCGCCGCGAAGTATTCTTGGGGCGAGACTAAATTTTTTTTAGATAGGACTGTCATGATCAATCTGCAAAAGGCCCTGGAAAGACAGGGGCTCGTCATGCCGGAACCCCCCGCCAGGGGCGGAATCTACGAACCGGCCAGGGAATTCGGGGATAATTTGTTTTACCTTTCGGGCTGCGGCCCCGTTTTTAACGGCGACCTGCGGTTCCGCGGCAAGCTGGGCGTCGAACTCAGCGTCGAGCAGGGCCAGGAGGCCGCCCGCTACTGCGTTCTGAACCTGCTGGCCAACCTAAAAGCCAGGATCGGGGATCTCGACAGGGTGAAGCGGATTGTCAAGATGCTTTGCTTTGTGGCCGGCGCCGACAGCTTTTACGATCAGCCCCAGGTGGCCAACGGCGGCAGCCAGCTTTTGGTTGACATTTTCGGGGAAGAACGGGGCCGCTGCGCCCGCTCCGCCGTGGGGATGAACGCCCTTCCCGGCAACATCCCCGTGGAAATCGAGCTTCTGGTCGAAGTGGAAGCCTGGGGAGACTAGGAGTCCGGCGGAACAAGAGGAACAGGATGGAGACCCTCAATTACCATTTTGCCGGCGAGGAAAGCCTGGATTCTCCGGCTCTCGTCTACCATGAAGACATCATCGAGGCCAACATTGACAAAGCCCTGGCCCTGGCCGGCGGCCCGGAGCGCATGTGGCCCCATGTCAAGACCTTCAAGGCCCCGGCCGTCGTCCGGCTGCTCCAAAAACGGGGAATCCGCCGCTTTAAATGCGCCACCATCGCGGAAGCGGAGATGTGCGCCCGCTGCGGCGCCGAACACATCCTCCTGTCCTACCCCCTGGTGGGCCCCGCCATCCCCCGTTTCGCCGCGCTCAGGCGGCGCTACGCCGGTTCCCTCTTTTGGGCCCTGGGCGACGACATGGACCAGCTCGCCCTCCTGGGCGGCGCGGTTCCCGCCGGGGACCCCCTCCCCCTCCTCATCGACGTAAACACCGGCATGGACCGCACCGGCGTCGGCATGGACCGCCTCGAAGCGTTCAGCCTCCGGGCCGGAAAAATCCCCGGCCTCCGCGTCATGGGCTTTCACTGCTACGACGGCCACCTCGCCCTCAAAGACAGCGGAGCCCGGCAGGAGGCCGCCGCCGCGGAGCTGGAGCAAGTCCTGGCCCTCCGAAAAAGCCTGGAATCCCGGGGGCTGGAACTCCCCGTCCTCGTCATGGGCGGCACCCCGACCTTCCCCTGCCACGCCCGCCGCCCGGAGGCCTTCCTCTCCCCCGGCACCGCCTTCGTCCAGGACCGCGGCTACCAGATCAAGTACCCGGATCTCCCCTTCATCCCCGCCGCCGCCGTTATGGCCAGAGTAATAAGCCGCCCCCGGCAGGACCTTTTCACCCTCGACCTCGGCTACAAGGCCGTCGCCGCCGACCAGGAAGGAGAGCGCGGCGCCGTCACCGACCTGCCCCAGGCCCGCACCGAAACCCACAGCGAAGAACACTGGGTCTTCCGCGCCGGTCCCGGCCCCTGCCCCCCCGTCGGGGCCATCCTCCACGTCGTCCCCACCCATATCTGCCCCACCACCGCCCTCTACCCCGGCATCCACGTGGTCCGGGAAGGCCGCCTCGTAAACTACTGGGACGTAGAAGCCCGCAGCCGCAAAATCCTGATATAGGGAATCGTTATACGGGCGCATCCCCGCCGGCCCTCCGGTCCGGCGGGGACCGGGCTATCCGGGGCTCCGCTGCGCTCCGGCCCCGCCTGCGGCGTGGCTGCTCCGCACCCCTCCTATCCCTTGCGCGGGCGCAAAACGGCTTCCCTGCCGCGCCTCCCATCGAAACGCGCATGCCTACTCCGCGGTACGGCGAGGCCGCCGAAGGCGGCAGGTGTTGAAGGTGGATGAAGGGCGGGGGGCAGGGAGTGGTTGTGCATTTTTTCGTGTACCTTGGTGCACCTCAGTGGTTAAAAATCTTGTTCCCGGTTGTTTCTGTCTGTGATTATGCGGATTTTTACAACGAAGGTGTTGAAGGCGCACGAAGGGCGAGGAGTGATTGTACATTCCTTCGTGTATCTTGGTGCGCCTTGGTGGTTAAAAATCTTGTTCCAGTTGTTTCTGTCCGTAGATTGCGCAGATTTTTACAGCGAATGCGTTGAAGGCGGATGAGAGCCGGGGGGGGGCAGGGAGTAGCTGTACATTCCTCCGTATGCCTGGCGAGCGTTTTTTCGTCTTGG
>JAIRSD010000026.1 GCA_031255615.1 Treponema sp.
GGCCTGGCCCAAAAGACCGGATATGCGGACGGAAGAATTTTACCGCAAAGGCGGGGAAGGCGCACGAAAAGCGGGGATTGGGGGCGTTTTTTTATTCCTTCGTGTTCCTGGCGAGCCGCAGTTCGCCTTGGCGCCCCTTCGTGGTTAACATTCCTGTTCCCGGTTCTTTCGCTTATCCGCGGGCTGCAATTCAGTAATTCGCAGTTTGGAAAACGCCGCGTATCGAGTGTATGCCGGGCGTATTTTTTGCGGGGGAGCCGCAAAAACCGGGCCCTCAAGGCCGCCGCGGATTGCCGGGGCCGCGGCGTAATGGCGTAATTATGGAAGGGCCGTTGGGCGCACCGGTGCGCCGTCGTGGTAAATTTCCCGGCGGTTTCAGGGAAAAATTTTTGGCGAACGAGGAACGAGGAACGAGGATGCGAAATCTAACCTGTATTGTATGTCCCATAGGCTGCTCCCTTTCGGTGGAGGAGGGGGAGCTGGGGGGAGACGGGTTCCCCCTGCTCGCCGTTACCGGCAACCGCTGCCCCCGGGGCGCCGTTTACGCCCAGGAGGAGATCCGGGCCCCCAAGCGGGTGGTAACCGCCACCTGCGCCGTCGCGGAGGATGCCGGGCCGGACCGGGCCGCCGCCAGGATTGTCCGCCCCCGCCGGGTCCCGGTAAAGACATCGGGCCCCTGCCCACGGGAGAAGATTGACCTGCTGCTGGGAGAAATTTACCGGACCAGGGTAAAGCTCCCCGTCAAGGCGGGGGACAAGATCCTGCCCAACTGGGGGGGCCTGGAATTCGACGTGGTGGCCGTCCGGGGTCTGGGATAGGCGGACGGAGCTCCCCGGACCGCGCGGGGCCTTATCGGGCCGCCGCCGGGATTGTCCGCCCCCGCCGAAATTGCCGGGACCCCCGAAGCCCAACATTCCGCCGCATTGATTCGCCGCCGTTGATCCGTTGCATTGCGCCGGAAGGTTAAGCCGCCGGGCCGGTCGCCGTTGTATCCGGCGGATTCCGAACAGGCTTCACTTGTCGGGCCCCATGTCGCCGGCGCGGTACCGATGAGCATGCTGCTTATAAGAAACGGGATGGACAGCATTAACAATGAGATGATAGAAGCCGCCATCATCGACGGTTGCAGCAGAAGAAAAATATTCTTGCGGATCTGCGTTCCCCTGGCGAAACCAGCCATCGGCACGGCCGCCATATTTGTATTCAACGGCAGCTGGAACGATTATCTTCTGCCCCTGGTGCTGCTCAATTCCCCCGAATCGATGACCCTAACCCTGCTCCCCCAGCGTTTTACCGCCTTTGGAGGGGGGACGAACATGGGCGTTATCTTTGCCTGCCTTGTGCTGATTTCCATACCAATATTCATCCTGTATCTGTTTTGCCAGCGTTACATGATCAAGGGTCTCAGCATGGGCTCTATTACATAGGGACCGCGCTGCGGGCGGCCTACAGACGGATGATCTTCGCGTTGGTCAGGACCTCCGCCCCGGAATCGGTAAGGAGGATGTCGTTTTCCAGGCGGCAGCCGCCGTGGATGGGGTCGTAGAGCCCCGGTTCCAGGGTAAAGATCATGCCGGGGCTGAGGACCCAGGCATTGTCCCCCCGGCTGCGGATGGCCGGAGCCTCGTGCTCCTCCAGGCCGATGCCGTGGCCCAGGCCGTGGGGCATGGACTTCTTTGATTTTTTGAAAAGGGCGTCCACCGCCCGGGCGATTTCCCTGGCGCCCGTGCCGGCGGCAACCAGGGACAGGGCCAGCTTATAGGCCTTTTCCACCAGGCCGGCGAGTTTTTCCTGGGCGGCGCTGGGGTCCCTGACGAAGGTCAGGGTCACATCGGTGGTGTAGCCGGCGTATTTGACGCCGAAATCCAGGATGGAAAGCCCCTTGCCGCCGAAGGGCCCGGCGGTGTAGGAGGGGAATGCGTGGATGCCGAAACTCCGCTCCGGCCCGGCGGCCAGGGTGGTGAAGCCCGTGCCGTCGCAGCCCCGTTTGCGGGCCGCCGATTCGATAAAGAGGGCGGCGTCCGCTTCGGTGCGGATCCTCCCGGCCAAAACGTTCTTCTCCAAAAGGCCGATGATCTCGTTGGTAATGTCCGCCGCCTTGCGGTAGATAAGAATCTCCTCCTCGTCCTTTAGGGCCCGCAGTCTTTCTATTTCCTCATGGATTCCCCTTTCCCGGCAGATAATGTCGTAACCGGTAAGGGAACCCACATGCTCAAGGAAAAGAGGGTAGGAAGTTGCCGGGGAAATCTCGATCTTCGAGCCCAGGGGAACCCTGAGTTTTTCCGCGGCCCCCGCGGTAGCGGCTACCGGACGGCGTTCAAATTCCTCGTAGGGAATCACCATATCGGCCTTGCCGTAGAGGAGGGCCAGGTTAATGTCCCAGGGAACCAGGATGGATTTTTTATTTACCGAAAGGTAAAGCAGAGCGTCCTGAGGGTGGCCGGAAAGCCAGCGCAGCGCCGGGTCCCGCCGCCCCTCGGCATCCTCAACCACCAGGAGGGCGATACCCTCCCGGGCCATTGCATCGTAGATCCTCTGCCGCCTGCTCTGGTAATCGATCATAACATCTTCCTTAAGCTGATCCGCCGGTACGAGCCATCGGCACAGGCCATTGTCTGTTTCCGCCAAACCATTTTTTTAACCGCGGACGGTAATCGCCGGCCCTCCCCCCGAATCCGGCGCGGCTCCCCGGATCTTCAACGACCGCTCAGGAAACTGACCGCATGGAAATTTCTAAAACCCCGCGATAAAGGTAGTGTAAAATCCCAGCGGGAGCAAGGCCGGGTATCGGGCCCCTTTTGGGCGCATCCCCGGCGCTCCGCGCTGGGGACCGGGCTATCCGCTCCAATTCCCCGCCCCCGGCGGGGGCGGGGAATTCCGCTTCTATCCCTTGCGCGGGCGAACATCCGCGTCCCCGCGGATGTTCGCCTTTCGAAGCCGCCGCGCTCCGCGCGGCAGCTCCAGTAAACTGCTTAGCCTAAAAAGTCCAATATGCGGATGGAAGAAATTTACCACGAAGGCGAAGAAGGCGCACGAAGACCGGGGATCGAAGGCATTTTTTATTCCTTCGTGTTCCTGGCGAGCCGCAGCTCGCCCTGGCGCCCCTTCGTGTTCCTTTGTGGTTAACATTCCTGGCCCCGGAAGGGCCGCCGGAACAGTGAGGGCCCGTCCCGTCGAAGGCCGGGCAGACTGCTTAGACAAAAGACCGGATAAGCGAAACGACCGGGAACAGGAATGTTATCCACTAAGGCGCGCACCAAGGCGATCTACGGCTCGCCAGGAACACGACGTAATGAATATACGCTTCCAATTCCCGCCTTCGTGCGCCTTCCTCGCCTTCGTGGTAAATTTCTTCCGTCCGCATATCTGATTTTTTAGGCTGGGCGGCCTCCTAGGTTTCTTGGGGAGGGCTCCGATCCGCGAGGTGCTCCCGTATGATCGAAGCCAGGGAGTTTTCCTCGATCTTTACGATGGCCCGTTCCCGTTCAAAACTTTCAGGCGAATCCGAGGCGTGGGCCGTATTGACCATCACGTTGCTGCCGAATTCCCGGCGCACCGTACCCCCCGGCGCCTTGAGGGGATCCGTGGGGCCAAGGACTTCCCGGATCTTTTTGACGGCCCCCACCCCCTCGTAGACGAGGATCATGCACTTGACGGTTCCCGGTTTGTCCTGTTCCCGGGGCAGGCTGGAGTCGGGCCGTTTGCCGGACATGAATTCGATGATTCTACAGAACTGATCCCGGGCATATTCAACGCCGACGCTGTCCGCCAGGACCTTTTCCGTATCCCTGCTCAGGCTTATGCTCAATTCCCGTTCCAGAATCTCCCGTGCCTTCCCCCCGAAGATGGGGGAGAGTTTCTCCTTAAGCCCCGCTTCCACCGGTCCGTAAAAATCCAGGGCCCCGGCCAGGGAAAAACGGTGGACCTTGATTCCCACGATCCGCAATCCGGTGCGGGAGAACATGTCGATGATGGTCCCCGGCCGGGAGGAGGCGTACTGCCAGTTATCGGGTTTGATGATCACCAGGGTCTGTTCGATCCTGGCGGGATCCGGGTACTGCATATTTTTGATGATGTTTTCCTGGCCTTCAAGGAAATCCGCAAAAAGGGCAAGATCCCGGTCCGCCCAAATTTGGCTGCGGGGGGTAAGGACCGCGGGTTCAAAGTAGCTTACCTTTTTGGAATCCCCCGGCTCGTAGATAAGGTCCGCGTAGGTGTCCCGGATAGTTTCACCCGTAAGGGAATCGAAATCCCGGTGTTCCGGGTAGAGGCGGCCGCATATTTCGGCAAGTTTTTCGCAGGGATCTTCCCCCCGGAAAAGGAGCAGGAGACTCCGGTGGCGTCTTCCCCCGGAGGGGCCCATGTTCACCGCCGCGTAATCGGCCAGGAGGGAAACATCGTTGGGGGTCTCCCCCCTGAGGGAGGCGGCAAATTTTTCCACAAAAACCTCGTCGGGGGCGATCATTTGGGCTCCCACCAGTTCCAGATCCAACCGGGAAAGCAGCCGGGCGATAACTCCGCCGGTGCGGCTTTTCGCGATTGTGTAGGGTGTTACCAAGACATACGAAAGGGTGCTCATGATTCATTTACCATACTACGGTTTGGATTATTTTAACAAGAAAAAATCTTTCCTGTGAATAATTCCCGGTACGGCCCCTCCCCGCCGGGGTTCCCTTCCCCGCCGTATCCGGGTTGTCCGGGGCCGCCGCAGGCGGCGGCCCCGCAGGGCGGGCGGCTGAAAGCCGCGCCGGCAGGGAGGCCGGCTCCCCCCGCATGAGTTTATGCGGAGCATCACAGGCCGGAAGCTCAAAAATGACAGGGATGTCATTTTTGAGCAGCGCAAGGGATAGGAGCGGAACAAAAACCCGCAGGGTTTTTGTTGGAGCGGATAGCCCGGTCCCCGCCGCAGGCGGGGATGCGCCCAAAAGAAGAACGATATGGGGCCTGTCATGCTTGCAAAAACGGGCATCCCCTTTCCGCCGCCGTTCCCCCGCTCCATTGCCCCCGGACCTTTAAAGTTTTATATTGGGTGCATGCTAAGCAGGATGCGGAATATCGGTATTATGGCCCATATTGACGCGGGGAAGACTACCACGACGGAGCGGATTCTTTATTATACCGGCAAGAGCCACCGTATCGGCGAGGTGGACGACGGGGAAGCCATCATGGACTGGATGGAGCAGGAGCAGGAGCGGGGAATCACCATCCAGAGCGCCGCCACTACTGCCTGGTGGCGGGATTGCCAGATCAACATTATTGATACCCCGGGGCATGTGGATTTTACCGCCGAGGTGGAGCGTTCCCTGCGGGTGCTGGACGGGGCGGTCGCCATTTTCGACGCGGTCCACGGGGTGCAGCCCCAGACTGAAACGGTCTGGCGGCAGGCGGAGCGCTACCGGGTGCCCTGCATCGGCTATGTGAACAAGATGGACCGGGTGGGGGCGGATTATGTTCAGGTTCTGCGGGATGTAAGCGAAAAATTCAACATTCCCACCGCCCCCATCCAAATACCTATCGGCAGGGAAGGCTCCTTTGAAGGGGTCATCGACCTTATCGCCATGGAAGAACTGCGCTGGGCCGGCGAGGGGGAGGAGGTGCTTCGCAGCCCCATCGCCGCGGAACGGCGGAGTCTGGCCGCCGAATGGCGGGAGAAATTTATCGACGTGCTTTCCCAGGTTTCCGACCTGGTAACGGAGCGTTATCTGGGGGGGGGGGATATTGACGCGGAACTTATCAGGGGGGAGTTGAGGAAGGCGGTCCTCGCCCGGCTTCTGCTGCCCATGCTGGCGGGGGCTTCCCGCCGGAATATGGGGGTCCAGCCCCTGATCGACGCGGTGGTGGACTACCTGCCCGCCCCGGACGAAGTGCTTCCCGCCCTGGGACGGCACCTGAAAAAGGATGAGGAAATTCAGGTGCCCTGCGATCCCCGGGCCGCCCCTCTGGGTCTGGTGTT
The DNA here is from genome assembly GCA_031255615.1 of Treponema sp. The sequence continues at coordinate 5,954 of JAIRSD010000026.1, forward strand.
CAAGATTCAAAACGACCGGGAGGCGGGGAGCCTCTGCTATGTCAGGATGTATTCCGGTTCCCTTAAGCCGGGGACCGCGGTTTACAACGTCGGTAAACGGAAGCGGGAACGGGCGGGCCGTATTCTAAGGATGCACTCGAATAAGTCCGAACCCGTGGAGGAGCTTTCCGCCGGGGATATCGGCGTGGTTATCGGCATGAAACTGGCCCAAACCGGGGATACCGTCGGCACCGAAGGGTGGCCGGTGATTTTGGAGAAGATGCAGTTCCCCGAACCGGTTATCTCGGTTTCCGTGGAGCCCCGGAATCTTTCCGACCGGGACCGGCTCAACGAGGCCCTGGCCCTGCTTTCCAGGGAGGATCCGACCTTTGTTACCAGGGAAAGCGAGGAGACCGGCCAGCTTATCATCTCCGGCATGGGGGAGCTGCACCTGGACGTGCTGGTAACGAGAATCCGCAAGGAATACGGGCTGGAAGCCAAGGTGGGAAAGCCCCAGGTAACCTATAGGGAATCGGTGGGCAAGACGGTTGAACGGACCGAACAATTCTCCCGGGTTATCGCGGGAAAGGAAAACGCCGCGGAGCTGAGCCTCCGGGTGGAAGGGCTGGAACGGGGATCGGGGAACCAATACCGCTGCGAGGTGAAAGACCGGAACATACCGGAGGGAATCTACGAGGCGGTGGAACGGGGGATCAAAAACGCCTTCGCCGCCGGCATCGTCCTGGGCTACCCCTGCATCGACATAGGGGCAACGGTAACGGCCCTCAAGTATACCGAGCTTACCGGTACGGCCTTCGCCTTTGAAGCCTGCGCCAGCATGGGTTTTGACGAAGCCTGCCGGGAGGCGGAGCCAATCCTTCTGGAACCCATCATGGCGGTGGAACTAACGGTCCCCCACGAATTCGTCGGGGAGGTGATGAGTCTGATAACCGCCCGGGGGGGCCAGGTTTTGAGCATGGATTCCCGGGTCGGTACGGATCATGTAAAGGCCGGCGCCCCCATGTCCAAGATGTTCGGTTTTATGACCCCCCTGAGGAGCGTGAGCCAGGGCCGGGCCGCCTTTACCATGGAGTTCTCCCACTTCGAGAAAAAGGCGGACCGGTAGCAAGCCCTGCCGCGGGGGGCGGCACCCTGTTGAATCGGAAGGGGCCGCGCCGGTGGAGCGCGGCAACCGGGCTTTTGTCTTTAAAATCGGCATTGCCGAAGCCCTGCCGCCTTGGCTGCGCTGCATCGCCGGATAAGAAAAACAACCGGGAACAGGAATGCAAGCGGCGGGGAACACGAAGGGACGCAGGGCCGCTCCCTGTTCCCGCCCCCTCTCCACATTCGTGGTCAATGCCGGCCTTTGGGCCGAACGGCAATTCTCATGCGGGACGGACCGGGAGTAAACCGAGAACCCTTGCCAGCCCCCCAGCGGACTCCTATTCAAACAGCGGATTGTAGGAATCGTCCTCGTTCAAGGCCGCATCGAAGGAATCTTCCTGAGGGGCTTCTTCTTTTGGAGGAGGGGCGGCCTCTGAAAGGGATCCTTCCTCCCCCGGGAGGGCGGATTCCTCAGCGGCGGGGGCCGCATCAACCGGACCGAGCGCATCAACCGGATTCTCCGGCAAAGGCGCCGGATTCGGACGAGTCTGGGCCGGAGGGGGAGGGAGTTCCTCCTCCCCGTCGAGCAGAGGGTTTCCCGTACCGCGGCCTGCGGCCCTTCTGTTGGGGACGGCGGTCCCGGTCCTCCGGTTCGGCGTGGCGGCATTCCGGGCCGGGGTTCTGGCGGGAGTCCGGGGCCGCTGGGGGAGCAGATCGAGGGGCAGGGAGGGCATGGGGAGGGAATCCACCAGGTCGCTGGTGAGCCCCACGGCGTTGGACCGCATATAATCAAGATAAAAGGCCCCCGAATGGGCGGGGTTGCCGTGGATGTTGCAGTACTCCGAAGGCTGGGTTCCTTCCAGGAAGGGCAGAGTAATCTCCCCTTCGTTGCAGGAGGCGGTTTTAAGGAGCCCCGATTTCGCGCAGACCGTAACGTCGATGACCCCGGCAGCGGGCCGGACAAAATCCTTGTAGGCCAGCCCCTGATGAATCTCCCGCATATAGTCGGCCCACACGGGGCCCGCCAGGGTGGATCCGGTAAGGTTTACCCCCAGGGAATTCCCCGGTTTATCAAAACCAAACCAAATGGCGGTGGTATAGTAGGGGGAAAAACCCACGGTCCATGCGTCGGACCAGTTCTGGGGCGTTCCGGTTTTACCCGCCATGGGCATGCGGAAACTCTTGCCGTTCTCGTCTTTGAAGGTGAATTTGGAACCCCAGCCCGACGGATTATAGAGGGTCCCCATTTCCACGGTTTTTTTGAGCATGCTGGTCATCACATAGGCGTTCTGGGGGCTTATCAACTGGATCTCCTCCCCCAAACGGCGCTGCTGCAGCCGGAGTTCCCGTTCCGGGTCCAGGACTACCCGCCCGTTCCTATCCTCCACGGAGCGGATGGCCAGGGGGGTCGTCGAGCGGCCCTGGTTAGCGAAGACCGCAAAGGCCCGGGCCATCCGCAGGGGAGACGCGGAGATGATGCCCAGCCCCAAGGGGTAGACTCGGGGGAAGGTTCTGCGGATTTCGTCGAGATCGGTGATGTCCAGCAGCAGCGCCGCCCGGTCGATGGCGGCGTCAAAGCCGATGCTGTCCAACACCCGCAGGGAAGGTACATTCATGGACTGGGCCAGGGCCTCGTAAAGAAGAACCGAACCCTTCCACTCGCCCCGGAAATTCAGGGGAATGTAGGGGGTGCCGTCCTCATTATGAAACACGATGGGAACGTCGTGGATAAGGGAAGCGGGGTTGAATTTGCGGGAATCAACGGCCGCCGAATAGTACAGGGGCTTAAAGGAAGAACCGGGCTGGGTGTTCCCCTGGGTGGCCCGGATAAGCTGGTTGGATTCGTCATACCGGGAGCCGCCGATGATGGCGGTGATATAGCCGGTGTCATTTTCGATGGAGATGAGGGCCCCCTCTACTACGGTCCTTTCCGCAGCAGCCCGGAGTTCCCCAAAGGCCGTATTGGTGATGATCTTGAGGTCCTGCATACCAAAGACCAGGGCCGCCATATCCACCAGGGGATTTATCACCTTGGTATAATGGTTCAGGGCCCGCTGTTCCTGCTGGGACTCCCCGGTAGAATGGATGTCTTCGAGATCAAAATAGAGGGAAAGGAGATTTACGATAGGGACGTAGGTATGTATGGCCTGCAAATTGCTGCTGCTGTTGGACCGGGAGAATTCCCGATTGGCCCTCTCCAGCCCCTGCTGCATGTACCGGGCCGCCGCTTCCTGGTGCTTCAGGTTTAAGGTCGTATGCACGGTGTATCCGTCCCGATAGTAGTCCATGGTCCCGTACATCATGGTGTCCAGTTCCCGCCGGACGTACTCGCTGAACCAGGGAGCCGCGTCCTCCCGGTTGTAATACGCGGAGGTGGATGCCCGTGTATAGTCGTAGTTGTCCCAATAACTGTCGAAGGACGCCGCCGCTTCTTCCTCCGTCGCGTAGCCAAATTCAATCATCTTGGTGAGCACCGAAAGCTGCCGGTCCTTGGCCTCGTTCGGGTTGTTCAGGGGATTGTAACGGGTGGGGCTTGAAAGCTGGATCACCAAAATGGCCGCCTCCGCCAGGCTTATCTCCCGGGCGCTGTGGCCGAAGAAATACTGGCTTGCCGCCTCCACTCCGTAGGTGCCGGGCCCCATGATCATGTAGTTCAGGTAAATTTCCAGAATTTCGTTTTTGGTATAACGCCGCTCCATCTGAAAAGCCCACCAGAGTTCCCGGATCTTCCGGGAGTAGGAACGCTCGGACCGATCCGTGTAAAGGGTCCCCGCCACCTGCTGGGTGATGGTAGAACCGCCGCCCCAATTTTTCCCAAGAATCTGCCCCACCGCCGCCCGGGTAATGCCCCGGATGCTGAAACCCCGGTGGTTGTAGAAATCCGGGTCTTCCCGGGCCAGGACCGCGTAGATAAGGTGCCGGGGCAGCTCGTTCAGGGAGACAAGCTCCCGCTTTTCATCGGCGGCGAATTCGGTAATCAGGATGCCGTTAATATCCACGATTTTCGTGGGCAGGGCGGGGTGGAATTCCTGAAAATTCTCCTGATTTATGATGTTCGTCGTCGCCGCTAGGGACAAACCCAGGCCGATTCCAATAACAACCGCCGTAAGGATTGTAAAAAACGCCAGCACCCGAATCAAAATGGCGGAAAAAATCGAAGTTTTGCCCTTTGCGCCCATGGTTTAAGCCTATGGAGGGGGAAGGTCTTTGTCAATGCCACGCC
>JAIRSD010000068.1 GCA_031255615.1 Treponema sp.
TGATCTCCGCCGCCGCGCCGGTCCCCAGAGCGTCCAGGACATCCGGGCTATGCGGCGCCGCCCCCTGTTCCCGCGCCGGGTCCGCCGCATCCGGGTTTCCGGCCTCCCGGCCTTCCGCGCCCCGGTCGAAGGTGCATTGGATGCCCCGCAGACAGGATCCGTCGTTTAGTTCGATAAAAACCAGGTTCTTTAGTTCCCGTTTGGTCCTGACCCAGCCGCGGATCTTCAGCTCCCTCCCGTCCGGGGGGAGGCTGAGAATTTCTTTGATAAGGGGAAAAAGCATGGATTATTATACCCGCCAATCCGGTCCGGCTTAAAGGGCCCGCGTTGCGGGGGCGGCCATCCGCGGTTCAGCCCCGCCTCGCGGCGGAGTAAGAGGCCCCGCCGTGCATAAGAATCGCCCGGCCCTTACCGCGGCGATTCGCGGGGTTGATGCTCCGGTTCTCCGGCGGTTACCCCGCCCATGGTGCACCAGGCGGCGAACATACAGATGCCGCTGAATATAAAGATTCCCCGGTAGCCCCCCAGATCGATAATGAGTCCGGTGATGGGGGGCGCGAGAATCGCGGCGCTCTGGCTGAAGGTGTAATACAGGCCGGTGTAAATGCCCACGTTGTCATAATTGGTCATCTGCCAGATCATGGGGAAGGAATTGACCATCACCCCAATCCAGACAGTGCCGTAAAGGAACATCAGGAACAGGAAAATCAACAGGCAGGCGTTGACGGAAAGCCCCTGCCGAAGGGCGAAGCCGGTGCTGAAGGGGACTACCAGCAGGATAATCGTGAGAAAAACCAGACAGATTCTGATAAACCGCCGCCGCCCCAGGCGGTGCGCCGCGTATCCTGAAGGAATCGCCAGGGCAACCCCGGAGATTCCCGCGACTCCCTGGGCCAGGGCGGCGTTTGATTCCGCCACCCCGATGACCTCTACCAGATAGAGCCCCAGAAAGGGCTGCAAGCCCTCATAGGCCATGAACCAGAAAAAGAGGGAAACTAAAATCAGGGGGGCGCTGTAGTCCCGGGCCGTTTCCCCCGCGCCCTTTTCGGGGGAAAACACCTGCCGTATCGACGCTATGACGGGGAGCTTTTTTTCTTTTTCTATGTGATCGGAGGCCGAATCCGGCAGCCGTTCGCGGACAGAGAAAAAGAGCACCGCCACCGCCAGGATCGTACAGAGCCCCGCGGCGGTGAAGGGCATCCCCTCCGCAATCGAGATCAGCCGGGTCAGGATCAGGGTTCCGATGATAACCCCGATGCCGCCCATCATGCTGATAACGCCGTTGGCCTCGGAGCGGTATTCCCCCGGAATGGTGTCGGGCATCAATGCTACCACCGGACCCCGCACCGACGTTTTAAAAATGTTAAAAAAGAAAATGATGACGATTAGGGCCCACAGGGATACCCCGGCCATCGGCGGGATCAGGTGAAAAAGCACCGCCGCAATCGGCAGCATCACCGCGATAAAGGGCATGCGCCGGCCTATCCTTGTCCGGGTCCGGTCGGACCAGACGGCGATCACCGGGATAAGGAGAAGTTGCAGGATATTATCCAGGGTCATAATGCCGCCCACCAGGAAATTGGCGCCGATGTAGCGGCGCAGATAGAGGGGAACATAGGTGTTGTAAAGGGGGTCCATCAGACTCAGGGAGAATAGGCCCAGCCCGATGATAAATGTACGGACGAAATACTTGCGGAATCCCGCTTTTTTTACAGCCTCGTTTTCCATTGGTTATCCTGGTTACCCCTTACACAGCGGCTGTCCGCGAAGCCGGCGCCCAAACTATGTTTGCGGCTTTGCGGACAGGCCCCGCATATTCGCAGCCGAAGGGCCGCGAATATGCGTTTTCAAGGAAGTCCGTCATATATGTCTACATTACGGCGGACACTCATACCTTCGCTTATAAACCAAATAATCCAAACAAACAAAATAAATCTATAAACCAAATAAATCGTTTCTGGCGGGTGAAAGGCCGGGAATATACGGAGCCTTTTCCGGCGGCAGCCCTTCGCCCAGAAGCCGCAGGGCCAGCGGGGCGATGTCCAGGAGGCTGCCGCCCCTGAACTGCCTGCCCCCGGCTATCGCGGGGCCGCGGACGGCGTAAAACACCTTGTAGTTTTCGTAATCTTCGGGGTAGCCGTGCTGGCCCTTTTCCCCCGAATTATACGCTTCATATTGATAGCCCGGCAGGGGGCAAAAACCCGCGGGCAGGGTTCCCCGCCCGCACGCGCGCATCTCCTCCGCCCTGAGCCAGCGGTTAAAGCCGGGGCTTTCCTCCAGTTTCCGCCGCAGGGGCTCGATATTTTCCAGTTTTCCCGGATGGAGGAAAGCGGCGCCGCCGCAGCACTCGATATAACAGCCGCTTTCGCCGGGCTGATAAGCGCCCTCCTCCTTCCTGATGAGGAGGCCCATATCCACAAGCGTATCATTGGGCAGGATGGTATGCTCCACGGGAAGCTGGGCATGGTCGGAAAAAAGGATCACCGGCGTTTCCTCCCCCACCGCCTCCAGCATTTTTCCCAGCCCCTCGTCCATAACGGCCAGGGCCTTGTCCAGAATGGAGAAATCCTCCCCGTGCTGATGGCAGAGGCCGTCGTAGGCGGTAAAATGCATCAAAGCCAGGCCGGGCCGGCGGCGCAGAATATCCACCATGCAGGCGGCGGCGAAACGATCCCGCCCGGGCTGGGTGATGCCCTCAAGCAGATGACGGTACCGCAGCCAGAGGCGGAGCTGTGTCAGCTTGCTCCCGTTTTTCAGGTTGAGGAGCATCTGGTTGTCCCCCGGCCGGGGAAACATTTCCGGTATGTTCCATTTTATTTCCGCCGAGCCGCCGGTGGCGGGCCAGAGAACCGCCGCCACGGAGAGTCCCTGTTCCGCCGCCGCCTGCCAGAGCGTTTTTTTTCTGATACACGAGGCGCGGTAATGCCAGGCGGGATGCCGCTCCGGGAAGGCCGAAGTATTGGAGATAAGTCCGTGTTCCGCCTGGGGAAATCCGGTCACCACCGAGGCGTGGATCGGATAGGTATTGGTAAGAAAAACGCTCGAAACATCCCTGACCAGGGCGGCCTTCCGCAAAAAGGCGGCGGTATTCGGCATGGCGGCGATACGGTCAAAGACCTTGTCCCCCACCGCGTCAAAGCTGATGATAAGCAGCCGGGTCTTCATAAGTTACCCTCCATGCGGGCCAGATCTTTTTCCGCCAGATCGGCGACTTTGCCGGTTTTCTTCCAGAGGGCCTCCGCCTTTTTTACCCAGCCTGCAAAGTCCTCGGGCCGTTCAGGAAAGTTCATATAATGTTTGTGTATGTTGCTTCCCGCGGCCACCGCGTTGATAAGACCTTTCAGGGTTCCCAGGGAAAGCCGCCCGGAAAAGAGCCCCTTCAGCAGTTTGAAAACCAGATTGCCCGTGCCTTTTTCTTTATCATCCTCAAAGATGATGCTTTGCTCAAACTCATAATCGTTTTCTTCCGGGCTGCAGTTCACCGCCCCGGGGAGGGTGGCCAGTATCCGGGCAAAGGAAGCGCCCTGGGCCTGGAAGTAGCGGCGGTTTACCGGCCACACTTTTTCCCGCTCCGGGTACGCGCCGTCCCGCATGGCCCTGCCTGCTTCCTCGGCGGCGATGGAACAGAGGAGCCAGGCATAGGGAACCCCTTCCCCCGACATGGGATTGGTAATGCAGGCGGCGTCCCCCAGCGCCACAAAACCGTCGGCAACGAAACTGTAGGGGGGACGGCGGTAAGGGGTGCTGCTCTGCTCGATGTACTCAAGCTCGCTGGCCGGAACGGATACCCGGCCCGCAAAACGCTCCCAACAACGGTTGGCGTAATCAAACGAAAGGTTGGCCCCCACGCCGTATATGGCGCCGCCGCTTTTAAGCTGGGGGGCGATCCAGGTTTTATAATACGGCCAGCTCCGGGTACATTCCACTTTTTCATCCGCGTTTTTAAGCGTCACATAGCGCAATACCACATAGAACTGATCTTTGGGGCCGGTGATAAAATTTTCCACCCCGTAATTATCGGGGAGCGCGGTACGAACCACCGCGCCGATTCCCGAGGCGTCCGCCGTCAGCCGGGCCTTTATACGAAGCTCCCCGTCCTTCCCCCTAAAAAGACCCCCGTCCAACTTTCCCCGAGTGTCAAAGACGGGAGCGATCAATTCAGTTTTCAGGAGAATCTGCGCCCCCTGTTCGCGGGCCCAGGTTACAAGCCGTTTCATCAGGCTTCCGCGGCGGAGTACCATGACCTCGGAATAATGATTCTTAGGCCACCTGTCCAGGGCGGAACGGTGTATGCTCTGATGAAAAAGCGTAACGTAATCCGGGTCTCCCGGTTTCGGTTCGGGAATTCCGAAACGGCTGAAATTGTCCTGCCGGATATGAATGATATCGTAACGCCGCCCCAGGTTTTCTTCCGAAGAGCGGTCGCAGACCAGTACCCGGTATCCCTGCCGGGCCATGAGGCCCGCAAAGTACAGTCCCGCCGTACAGGCGCCCACTACCAAAACATCGCTATCCTGCGTCAAAGCACCCCCTTCGCCGAACCGGCTGTACTCAACGGTGAGATTCATTTGCGTAAAAAAGAATAGAGTTGTTTAAAAACTTCAGTTTTTAAACAACTTCCGCTAAAAAACGGCAAAATGTGGAGCATTTTGCAAGGACTTGTGAGATAACCAACCGGGTTATCGAACAAGTCCAATGGTTACCTGAGTCTGTCCAAACCTCATCCGGGTGAAGCTCCGATTCAACGGACAGGCGAAGCCTGTCATCCAAAAGCCGGTGTTTCGGAACAGTCTCTAATAAGTAATTTCTTTAACTATAAATCTTTTCGGGCCATTGTCAAGAAAACGCGCTTTTTTTTGTGGGGGGGATTCTGCATTTTGTAGTAAAAAAATTCGGAGGAATTTACCACAAAGTCGAATAAGACGAAGAAGTCAAATAAGTAAGAGGGAGGGAGCCGCGAAAGTGCCAGCCCCTAGGGGAGTCGCCCTCCAGCCCAAGGACGCTAAGGTTTACGCAAAGGGCGCAAAGGTGTCAGTCACCAAATTTTGTGACCGGATTAAGGTAAACCACAGAATACAAAGGTGTCAGTCACCAAAATTATCTTTCGGGGGTAAGTGCCATCTCCTAGGGGAGTCGCCCTCCAGCCCTCAGCTTCCCTGCTTCGGGCTTCCGGGCCGCCTCCGCGCTCCCGGCGCGTCCTGCGCCGCTTCTTTGTGGCAAGGCTGCGCCTTGGCTTGTTTTCAAGGAGCGCTCCGGTTCGACTCCCCCCCCTTCGGGGGCAGATTGCCACCGGAGTTTTGCCTTGCAAAACTCCGTCACACAAAAAAAAGAGCCCTGGGGGGCTCTTTTTTTTGTGTGCCATCTCCTAGGGGAGTCGAACCCCTGTTGTCGGGATGAAAACCCGATGTCCTAACCACTAGACGAAGGAGACACGGAA
>JAIRSD010000089.1 GCA_031255615.1 Treponema sp.
AGGGGACGAGATACGAGGCGAGGCGGTTCCGGCCGGAAAAGAAGGCCGATGTGAAAGGCATGGCGGCGGAAGCGTTAAGTGCATAAGGGGGCCGGGAGCTGCCAGGGGAAAGTCTGAAACAAAACCAGACAATTCCTGACACAAAACATAGGAGGCGAAGAAGGCGCACGAAAGGCGGGGATTGAAGGCGCCTATTCATTCCTTCGTGTTCCTTGGTGCCCCTTCGTGGTCAACATTCCTGTTCCCGGTTCTTTCGTTTATCTGGTAAGTTTAGTGTAAGCAAGGTATTATTAAGCTGCTTGGCCCAAAAGATCAGATATACGGACGGAAGAAATCTGCCACCAAGGCGAGGAAAACGCACGAAGGCGGGAGACAAGAAGCGCCTATTCATTCCTTCGTGTTCCTGGCGAGCCGCAGCTCGCCTTGGTGGTCAACGTTCTTATTCCCGGTTTTTAACCCCAGGCCGCAGCATGAACGCCGGCGGATCCCCGGTTGTTGCGGAAGACGGGATCCATGGGTTTTTGCCGGGCAAAAACCCATAACAAAAGACGGCATGGATACACGGCGAACCGCGCAAGGGATAGGAGCGGAATAAAAACCCGCAGGGTTTTTGTTAGAGCGGATAGCCCGGTCCCCGGCCCGCGGCCGGGGATGCGCCCTAAAGAATCTCGACGGACGGCCTATGCCGTTTTTCCAAGAACCCTTCGGAAACTTCAGCTTCCGTGCAATAACCGCGTCTGATCTCAATTTCTAAAACGACGGGGCCGGAGGCTTAGGGCCGGCCCTTCTTCCGCGCCTTCGCGGCCTTCCCCAGGAGCCGTTCCCGCCGGCCCGCCAGATCAAGCCGCAGTCCTTCGGGCATGTCCCGCCCCAGGGCCCGCTCCACCAGGTCCAGTGCCCCCCCAATATCGCCGGTCCGCCATTCCGCCTCGACGGCCAGCTTCCGGCAGCACCGGGGATAGCCCAGGGCCGCCCCCCGTTCAAGCAGGTCCCTGGCCCGCCGAACTTCCTCCTCCCCGCGGCAGCCCCGGTCCAGGGCCCGCTGCCAGCAAAGGGCGAGCTGTTCCGGGTTTGCGGAAAACCGCGCCCCCTCCCCCAGGGGATCCGCCGCTATCCGGCAGAGGCAGGCGAGGATGGCGGCCATGCCCAAAATATCGCGGCAGTTGTGATCCCCAATGCGCAGAACCCCGGCGGGATTCCCGGTGCGCAGAAATTCGAACCACGCCTCGGGAGCGAAGGCCCCCGGCAGGTCCCCCTCCCTGCTCAACGAGAGAATTTCCGTTTCCACCGCCGCCTGGGAACAGGAGGGCAGGACCCCCCGCCAAACCCTCCGGGCGCTGTGGAGCAGATCCAGGTGGTCAAAACCGGGGAGGCCCAGACCCAGCATCGTACAGCGGTTCCGCAGAATCGGGATGTCGAAGGTTTTGCCGTTGTAGCTGACCACCGTGGGCGGGGCCGCCGCGCCGGAATCCTCCCCCGCCCCCTTCCGGTCTTTTGCCGGATTCCCCAAGTCCCCCGCCAGGGATTCCAGGAACTCCCCCTCTCCGGGATAATCCAGCAGCAGGTACTGGACCACCCGAATCCGGCCCAAGCCCTTCCCGCCCTGTTCCAGGACCCCGACCGCCGCCAGGAACGGAAGGGTCCCGGCCCCGATGGAAAGCCCCGTTGTTTCCAGATCGAAAAAACGCAGCGATTCTGCGGGGATCCCCCCTCCCCCCGGCGCCAGGATTCCCAGGGCCGCCGGCAGGGTATGGGGCAGGGCAAGGGGGAGCCCCAGGGTCTGAGTCCGCCGCAGAACCAGGGCCCCCGATTCCGCCGGGGAAGCCGCCGGAATCCAGCCCCCCTTTTTGAAGGCGCCGGGGAGCCCGGCGGGGGCCGCCCGGGGAGCGGGAGAATTCTCTCCCTTCCCTTTCCCTGGCGTCCCGGCGGCGGGCCGCAGGCCGCGGATGCGGGATAATCGCGAACGTAGATCCACCGGCCTCCTCCGGAAAAAACTGTCCCCATATAATCAGATAATCCGAATTCATATTACTATCTGAATATTATTACTATACAAGAAAGAATAGTATGTTTTACCGGCCCGCAAAATTTCAAGGGGGCCCGGCGGCGGCTTCCCAAAAAACGAAAAATTGAAAAATAGATTTTGATTATTGATTTTTGTGTTGACAATTCTGAAGACCAGACTTACTATAAGTAAAATTTGGAAAGAGAACCGGGAGGACTATGATGATTCATCTACCGAAATACCGATGGAAGGATTTTTCCGGGAACCGCTGGCTTTATTTTTTGCTTATTCCCGGTATCATCTATTTTGTTGTTTTCAGGTACATTCCTATCTTTGGCCTGCATATCGCCTTTATGGACTACAATCAGTACAACCCCTCGGATAGTAAATGGGTCGGTTTCGCGCAGTTCGCCAAACTGTTTTCAAGAAATTCCTTTGTCCCGGTCCTGCTCAACACCCTTAAAATCAGCACACTAAAGCTGTTTTGCGGCTTCCCTATCCCTATCATCCTCGCTTTGCTTATGAATGAAATGAAGATCCTCAATTTCAAAAAGATAGTCCAGACCCTGCTGTACCTCCCCCATTTTATCTCCTGGGTTATCATGGCCGGTATCTTGATGAACCTCCTGGATCCCTCCATCGGCCTCATCACCCAGATGTTCAGGTCCAGTTCCGGCGGGGGAAACCTGGTGATCATGGCGGACAAAAAACTCTTCGTCCCCATGCTGATCATCTCGGACGTGTACAAGAGCATGGGCTGGGGCACGATAGTATACTTTGCCGCCATGAGCGGTATAGACCCCCAGTACTACGAAGCGGCCGTCATGGACGGGGCGGGGAAACTCCGGCAGGCCCTGTCTATCACGGTGCCCACGATTCTCCCCACTATCATCATTATGTTTATCCTCAGCCTGGGGAATATTCTTAACGCCGGATTTGAGCAGGTGTTCATGCTCTATTCCCCCCAGGTCTACGAGGTGGCCGACATTATCGATACCTATGTATACCGGATGGGTATCATCAGGAACGATTACGCCTTCAGCACCGCCGCGGGGATGTTTAAATCGGTGGTAGCCTTTATTCTCATTGTAACGGTGAACCAAATAGCCCGGGCTACCGAAAACCAGGGTATCTTTTAATCTTTTAGGAGGAACCGAGAATGAGTACTATGCTTGATACTTCTGCTACCCTGGCCCCCCCCCCCCGTGTTCAAATGAAGGTGGGAATATCCAAGGGAGAAAAAATATTTACCTGGTGCAATTACACTTTTTTTGTCGTCCTGTGTTTTGTTATGACCTACCCCTTTTGGCACGTCGTTATGATGTCCCTGAGTTCTTCGGAAGCCACCCTCAAGGGGGGGCTTTTCCTTTGGCCAAAGGGTTTTAATCTGGACGTGTATGTCCAGGTCTTTAAAAACCCTCAAATCTACACCGGGTATCAAACGACCCTCATGGTTACTATTATCGGCACCCTCTTTGGGGTCCTTTTTACCGCCGCCACGGCCTACGCCCTGTCAAAAAAGTACCTGCCCTTTAGCTCCCTGCTTATGCTGCTGGTCCTCTTTACCATGATTTTTAACGGCGGCATGATTCCCAATTACCTTCTTATCAAGAATTTGGGCCTTATCAACAACCGGCTGGCCCTTATCCTGCCGGGCCTGATAAACGCCTATAATGTTATCATTATGAAGACCTTTTTCATGTCCCTCCCCTCCAGTCTGGAGGAATCGGCGAAAATTGACGGGGCCAACGACGCATACATCTTCGTTTCCATTGTTATTCCCCTTTCAAAGGCGGTGCTGGCCACCATCGCCCTTTTCATGGCGGTAGGCTATTGGAACGACTTCTTTAGTACGGTCTTGTATATCAACGTCGGCGACAAGTGGTCCATGCAGGCGGTTCTTCGTTTCATGATCACCAACACCGCCGCCGCCTTCGCCCGGGCGGGCGTATCGGTCCAGGACTACACCAACGTAACCGAGGCGACCATCAAGGCCGGTTCCATCGTGGTAGCCACGGTGCCTATCCTCATCGTGTACCCCTTCCTTCAAAAGTACTTTGTCAAGGGCGTCATGCTGGGCAGCGTTAAAGGCTGAGATTCCATAGGGGGAGGTAGTCCCCTTAATGAAACATTTTCTTGGAGGAAGCTATGAAGAAATTCGTTGTACTGGCGGCAGTGGTGACGTTAGTCTCTCTGCTTGTGGGCTGCGGCGGCGGCGGCTCAACGAGCAGCGGCGGGGGGGCGGCGGTAACGCGGGACCCCAATGTCAAGGTGGACATTTTTGACAAGTCCCTACCCAAAATGAAGGTAAGAGTAGCAACCCTTACCGGGTATACCATTCCCGACAGCCGGACGGAGAAATGGCTGGAAGATCGTTACAATATCGACATAGAAATTGTCCCCCTCCCCGGAGCGTCGGAAGCTCCCGCCAAAACATCCCTGTTGATGGCCGATGATAAGGAACGGCCCGAAGTGGTGTGGTGGAGCGGTATGGAAGCGGACTTTTCCAAATGGAAGGACGCGGGGCTCCTGGTGGATCTGACGGATTACATGGATAAATACACCGTCATGCGGGATTATTACGACGGCCAGGACCCCAGGATTATGTTCTACGCTTCCAGTTCCGGCGGCAGGGTGTTCAGGATTCCCGGCGACGTGTCCGAACCGGGCTGTGAAACCCTGTGGATCAGGAAAGACTGGCTGGATAAATTGGGCCTCCCCATCCCCAAGACGATGGAGGAGTACAACGCGGCCCTCTACGCATTTACCAACAACGACCCTGACGGGAACGGGAGAAAAGATACCTACGGTCTGGGAGGCCAGGGAAACGACCTGCGGTCTTTCTGGCCCTGGCAGCAGGGCGCCGGTACCGGCCGCGGAAACGTGTACTTCCAGTTCGTAAAGATGCCCGACGGGTCCTACGAATTCTCCGGCGCCACCGAGGACACGAGAAAGTGGCTCGGGCAGGTCGCCCAACTCATGAAAGACGGCGTTATTAACCCGAATGTCGTGGTTACCACCACCAACCGGAACGAGGAAATGGCCCGGGGCGGCTTCGGTTCCATGCATGCGTGGGTAGCCTGGAACAACCCCAACACGACCTTCGATTCCTTCTACGCCACCAATCCTGACGCGGAGTGGATCCCCATCCGGATGCCCGCAGGCGACACTCCCGGAAACGACGGCTACGGCATTGAAAACGCCGGCTTCCTGAGCGCGTGGTGCTTCTTTGGGATCACCAAAAACGCCTCCGATCCCGAACGGCTTTACGCTATTTGGGATGATATGGGCGCGCCGGAACCCTACGTGATCAAGCGCTGGGGCATTGAAGGCCAGGAATACGTTACCAACCCCGACGGTTCCCACAACCTCATCATCCGCCCGGGCAGCAACGAAGCCCTGGAAAAGCAGATCGGCATTGACCTGTTCCACGATCTTTTCGCCCGGAAAGACGAGTACAACTTCTCCAACACCCCCGAAACGGTCCAGATCTTCGCGGATCGCACCAGGGACAGCCGCGCCGCCTACGATATTGGTATTGAGAAAAAAGATCCCAACATGTACACGGCCTGGAATGAATACGGCGCCGAACTCTTGGACATTCGGAACGCCTATATTTACAACGTTATCGGCGGCACCGAATCCATCAACGACTGGGACGCGTACATTGCCCGGCTTAAGGCCAACGGCCTGGACCAGGTTCTCGATGAATTGAAAGAACTGTATCCGAAGCAGCAGGGAGAGGAGCGGACCTACCTGAGCTCCCGTGGTTTCTAGTCTTATGTTGATTTGATCCCTCGCCCGTCCCGGACGCCCCTGTTTGGGACGGGTCAATTTAAAAACGGTTCTCCAGCGGCGTTAGGGTATACAGGAGAGAAATCATGGAAAAAAGGGCTTCGATCGCGGCGGTAGTTTTGGCAGCCTTCGCGCTGCTATCGGCGTGCGGCGGGAACTCGCGGGCCTCTACCGGCGGACCGGCGGTCTCCAGCAGATCTCCAAACGAAAAAGTTGATGTCTTAAATCAACCCGAAAAGATGCGCCTTAAGGTGGTAACCCTCCAGGGTTATACCCAGAGCGACAGCCGGACGGAGAAATACCTTGAAGATCGGTACAACATCGACATGGAAGTAGTCGCCCTCCCTGGTTTTTCCGAGGTGGCTACAAAAGTGTCGCTTATGATGGCCGACGACAATGAACGGCCCGATATTATTTGGTGGGACACCCGCAGAATGATTGCCGATTTTTCAAAATGGCTGGACGCGGGCTTACTGGTCGATCTAACCGACTATATCAACAAATATACGGTTATTCGGGATTATTATGACAGCCAGGACCCCCGGATTATGTTTTACGCCCAAAGCGAAGGGGGGAAGACCTACCGCATACCCGGAGATATTTCAGAGCCGAGCTGCGAAACCCTTTGGATAAGGAAAGACTGGCTGGATAATCTGGGCATCGAGGTTCCCAAAACCCTCGCGGAGCTGGAACAGGTGATGTACCAGTTTACCTTTAACGATCCCGACGGGAACGGCAGGAACGACACCTACGGATTGGGGGGCGACGGCTACGAATTGCGGTCCTTCTGGCCCTGGCTCCAGGGTTCGGGGGCCAACCGGAATCACTATTATTTCGATTTTACAAAAATGCCCGACGGAACCATCGCCTACGCCGGCAGCACCGACGATATGAAACTTGCCATTGGACGGATTGCAAAATTGTACAAGGACGGGGTCATTACCCCCAACATCGTTACGGATACGAACGGGAATGAGGAAATGGCCCGGGGCGGGTTTGGGGTTATCCACCGCTGGATAGCGTGGAACAATCCTTCCGCGGTAGCGATGCGGTCCTTCTACGCAACCAACCCCGACGCCCTGTGGATCCCCTTTGATCCGGTAGCCGGCGATAACGGCAACGGCCAGGCTAATCCTGAAAAATTAAGCGCCTGGTGTTTCTTCGCTATTACCAAAAACTGCGCGGATCCTGAACGGGCATACGCCATCTGGGACGATATGGTAAGCCCGGATCAGTATATCATAAGAAGATTCGGGATTGAGGGCCAGGAATATGTTGCCAACCCCGACGGTTCCCATACAATCCTTATTTCCTCCCAGGCCAATGAAAATCTGGCGAATAACCTTGGCATCAATCTATTTCAGGATCTTGTCGGGAGGAAAGACTTCTGCAATATCGGCAACACCCCCGAAACGGTGGATCTTTTCAAACGGATGTCCGAGGGCAGCCGGGATTCCTACGCTCTGGTGGTCGAAAAAAAGGACCCAAGTAAATATGTCGTATGGAATGATCTGGGAAGTGAGATTACCGACGTGCGGGACGCTTATCTGTGGTCGGTGATCTCCGGAACGGACTCTTTGGACAACTGGGACGGGTACCTGGCGAATTTAAAGGCCGCCGGCCTGGATGAAGTCTTGGAGGAAATAAACAGGCTGTACCCCGAGGAGGATCGGGAAATGCAGACCTATCTGGCCTCCCGGGCCGCCAGGTAAAATGATGTTTCTTCATACAAAAAGGATAGCTTAGGTCATGGTAGATGTAGTGGGATTAGGTCATCCGGTGATGGATCAACTGGTCAATATTTCCCGCTTTCCAGGCGGCAACAGCGGTACCCGGGCGGAAGAAATTTTTCATCAGGGCGGGGGCAATGTCGCAACCGCCATGGCGGCGGCGGCGAGGCTTGGGGCAAAGGCCGGAATGATCGCGAAGATCGGCGGCGACGCCATCGGCGACTTTATTATCAAGGACTTTAAATATAACGGGGTGGATACTTCCCGTATTTTGCGGGACGGCCCCCAGTCCCACAGCGCCTTTGTCATTGCCGTGTCGGAAATCGAATACGGAACCCGCGCGTTTATTGGCAGAGGCGGCGCCAGGGCAAGCCCCCTTCTGCCGGAAGAGATTGATTACGATTATATCGCCTCCGCAAAGATCCTGCATTTGGAAAACGGGGGCCCCGCTTCAACCGCGGCGGCCCGTTTCGCGCGGGACAGGGGCATCAAAGTCTGTATTGACGCCGGTTACTATTCGGAAGACCGGGTCGAAATAATACCCCATATAGATATCTTTATTGCCTCGGAAATGTTCTACAACGTCATGTTCAAGGGACGGGAGGCGGATATCCAAAAAAACTGCGAGGAAATTCATAACGCCGGTCCTTCCGTGGTATGGGTAACCTACGGGGCCAAGGGCTGCGTCGGGCTTGTTGACGGCCGGTTTTATGAGGTGCCCACCTTTGACGTTCCGGTAAAGGACACCACCGGCGCCGGGGATGTCTTTCACGGGGCCTATATTGCGGCCATGCTGGAAGGTTTACCCCACCCCGAATGCGCCCGGTATGCCAATGCGGTTTCCTCTATCAAATGTATGTTTGTCGGGGGAAGAACGGGGATTCCGACCCGGGAAACCCTGGGCCGTTTTTTGGAGGACGGTACAATCCTTACCGAGGAGATCGAGGGCCGGCTGGACTATTACCGAAGGAGTTTTCTGGAAAATTAAATTTTTTCCCCCGGACTATAAAGCCGTATATCAAAGTTGTTCGGGGGCTTCAGCCCCCGAAGGACAACCGCTTAAAACGGCGAAAAGACGGATTCCCTTGAGAAGTCCGCGTCGCCGCGGGACTCGTTCAGTAATCAGCCGGGGCTTATTGAACAAATCCATCATCAGGAGAGGAGGCTTGTTATGCCAATCGGTGTCGTGGGTTATACTACCCGCTTT
Organism: Treponema sp.; assembly: GCA_031255615.1. Next base: position 8,738 of record JAIRSD010000089.1, read on the forward strand.
CGTACATTTACCCCCGCGCAGGTGGAAGACACCTACCGCAAGATCGCTGAGCTGGGCTACGACGGGCCCGAAAGCCCCCTGGGACGTTTCTTTTCCGTCGAAGAAAGCCTGGCCCTCCTTTCAAAGTACAACCTTAAAGTCGCCGATGTCCACGCGGACATTGAAAAACCCGAGGCGGCCTTCAAAATCGCCGAAAAATACGGCGTAAAGATCTTTGGCGTCCCGTCGATTCCCGGGGAGATGATGAATTCGGTTGACGGTTTCCGCGCCTACGCGGAAAAAATCAACACCCTGGCAAAGCCCTTCAAAAACGCCGGCTTCCGTTTGCAGTACCACAACCACGCCCAGGAATTCCGCAACTTTCCCCAGCTAAACGGAAAAACCGGTATGGACATCCTCATCGAGGAAACCGATCCGCAGGCCGTTGTTTTTGAACTGGATACGTTCTGGGCCTCCGCGGCGGGGGCCGATCCCGCGTTATGGATTTCCAAAGTAAAAAACCGCATCCCAATCGTGCACTTCAAGGATTTCGCCGTTGACTGGAAGGCGGAGGATGTCCAGCTTGGATCAATCCCAAAACGTTTTGCCGAAATTGGCCAGGGGAATATAAATTGGCCGGCGGTGGCAGGCGCCTGCCGGGACGCCGGGGTGGAATGGTACTGCGTCGAGCAGGACAGGACCGCGATGGACGAATTTGAAAGCCTCCGTTTAAGCATTGCCTTCATAAAGGGGCTTGGGATTAAATAAAGTCCGTTCCGGACCGCCGGTATGGTTTGTGCGCCGGTTGTAGACGGACGCGAAGGAGCGGCAGTTCCCCGTATCAGAATATGCCGTATATCGAGTGCATGTTGGGCGCATTTTTTTGCGGCTCCGCCGCAAAAAAACCGGGCTATCCGCTCCAATTCCCCGCCCCCGCGGGGGCGGGGAATTCCGCTTCTATCCCTTGCGCGGGCGAAAGCCGTGCCGGCTTTCGCTTTCGCTGTTCCCTGCTGTTTTTGCAGGCTGCGGTTGAGGGCGGATCCCGGTGCGAGAGGAGCGGGGCCGAAGGAGAATTACCGGAAGGAGCTTGTACAGTTTGTACAATTCAATATATCTTTATGCTTAGGAGTGTTACCTGTTTATGAAAACTATCAAAGTGCAGCAGTTAAGCGCCGCCGCGTTCCGCCAGTACGGCACATTTCAAAATCTGTTGAATAATGAGGAACTCGCCGCCGCTTCGGTGAATAAACGAGGATTCTTCGCGGATCTTATAACACTTAATTTTGGTACGACCACCCTGCCCACCGTTTCGGTGTGCAATGTAAAGCGGGAAGAAAAAAATATTATCGGGTTTGTGGAGGCCCACAAGTACACCTGCGAGGGGCTTCTACCCCTGGACGCCGATGTGGTAATTTATGTGGGAAAGGTGATTCGGGGGGAGTTAAGCCCGGATACTATCGAAGCCTTCCTTGTGCCCAAGGGAACCTTCGTAAAATTGGAGCCCCTCATCCTCCATGGCCGTCAGTTTGTAAACGAAGCCGAAGAGGCCCATATCCTTTGCATGCTGCCCCAGCGGACCTTTAGCAACGACATGATGGCCAAGTTTCTTGAGGAACAGGATAAACTGGAAATCGTTCAATAAAATGTCCGGCAAAGTACAAAATGCCTGTCTTTATCCACGGTTTTTGGGTTCGCGGGGTCCGGCGGTAATAGGGAATACCCGGGTCCTGTGTATATGTTTCAACATGATCACTACATGAGAGGAGTTTTGCCATGTACGATTTCAGAAAATGCACTATCGGCGTAGCCCCCACCAGAAGGGATGCTTTTCGAAATAGCAGAAAGGAGGAGATCAATAAACGGGTTGCCGAACTTGGCAAAAAGTTTGACGTTTCCCTGGTAGGCATCGAAGGCGTCGCCCGGGAGGGCCTCTTGGTATTCAACGACGAGGTTGAAAAAATCGCCAGGCATTTCATCGACAACAATGTTGACGCCGTGTTTGTCCCCCACGCCAATTTCGGCCAGGAAGAGGCGGTGGCAAAGCTGTGCAAACTGGTAGGGAAACCGGTCCTCCTGTGGGGGCCCCGGGATCCCGCTCCCAAGGGTCTGGTCAACCAGGGCGAAGATCGGCCCTATGATGTCCAATGCGGTCTTTTTGCCACGGGAAAGGCCCTCTTGACCTATCAAGTCCCCTTTACCTATGTGGAAAACTGCTATTTAGACTCCCCCGTCCTTGAGCAGGGATTCTCCGATTTTGTTCGAACCGTTTGCGCGGTAAAGGCGTTCAAGAACGCCCGGATTGGACAGCTCAGTGTAAGGCCCCGGCAGTTCTTGACCGTTAAATACAACGAAAGCGAGCTTTTGGAAAAATTCGGCGTGGAAGTGGTCCCCATGCCGGAATCCGAGGTGCTTGCCGCCATCAACGAGTTCCTAAAAGATAAAAAAGACGCGGTCCGGGAAAAATTGGCGGAATGGGAAAAAAATGTCGATCTTTCCGCCATGGATACGGAGATGCAGGAAAAACTTGCCGCTTCGGCCCTGGGGATTCACAAGCTGGCGGATACCTACGGCTGCGCGGTAATGGCCGGCGAATGCTGGCGGATGCTGCGGATAGGCCTCGGCATAGGGGCTTGTTTCCTGTGGGGGGCCCTGACCGACGACGGCCTTCCGGTGGCCTGCGAGACCGATGTCCTGGGAGCTTTGGGAACCTCGGCTGCCTTCGGCGCCCTGCGGGGAGACACCCGGCCCTTCTTTGCGGATATTACTATTCGGCACCCGACCAACGACAATGCGGAGCTTCTGTGGCACTGCGGCCCCTTCCCCTATTCTCTGGCAAAACCCGGCGCCGGAAAGCCCTGCGTTATCGGCTGCAAGGGCCAGTGGGAAATCAAGGGCGGGGATATTACCATGGTCAGGGTGGGGGCGCTCAACGGGAGGTATACCCTCTTTGCCGACGAAGCGGTCAGCGCCGACGGACCAAAAACCAACGGCACCTATATTTGGGTCGAGACGAAAGACTGGCCCAAATGGGAACGAAAATTTGTAACCGGGCCCTACATCCACCATGTTACGGGGATGCACGGGAAATTCCGGGCAATCCTGCATGAGGCCCTTAAGTATTTAGGGGACATTCATCCGGATTATATCGACTAAACTAAACCAAAGAAGGAGAAAACGTTATGGCAATAGCTACCCTTGACGATGTCCTGCCCCAGGGGCGGGTGGGGAAATATGCGGTAGGGGCCTATGATTTTATGTCCCCTACCATGATGATGGGAATTATTGACGCCGCCGAAGAGACGAAGACCCCCGTGATCCTCCAGTTTCCCGACGGCCGCGGCATGCCGGACCTGGAAGTTTATGCTCCGGCCATGGTGGCGGCGGCGAAAAGGGCCTCCGTACCCGTGGTTATCCATCTGGATCACGGTAAAAGCATAGAAGCCTGCAAACGCTGCCTGGACGCGGGCTTTTCCTCTATCATGATCGATTCCTCCACCCAGCCCTACGATGAAAATGTCCGGATCACCAGGGAAGTGGTGGCCCTCTGTAAACCCCTGGGCATCCCGGTGGAAGCGGAACTTGGGCATGTGGGCCAGGGCAAGGATTACGACCCGGATAATTATCAGTATACGGATCCAAAGGAAGCCGCCGCCTTCGTGGAGGCCACGGGCATCTCCGCTCTGGCGGTGGCTATCGGCAACGCCCATGGGGTTTATAAGGGAAATCCCCGGATCAACTACCCCGTACTGGAAGAAATAGTCAAGGCCGTTTCTATCCCCCTGGTCCTCCACGGCGGTTCCGGTATCAGCGATGAGGATTTTAAAAAGATCATCAAGATGGGGGTCTCCAAGATCAACATCTTTACGGAGCTTGCCCAGGAAGCGGGGGCGCGGCTTAAGGCCATAGAAAACGCGAAGCTGGACATTTTCTCCGCGACGGAAGCTATCCGCGCCGGTTTTAAGGCCCGGACCCTGCAAAAAATTCGGCTTTTCGAGACTAAGAGTATATAGGAGGCGACCATGGCTAAAATCAAAGCCGCGTGGATTGGGTTTAGAGAGGAAGGCGTTGATCCCTTCGTCAGCTTCGAGAAGTACGCTAACATGGGTTACAAGGCCATGGACGGCGATCTCTCCAGGCTGCCGGGGGACAAGGGCGAAAATCTTAAACGTTTTCGCGATCTGGGGCTCTCCTGCCTCTGCACTTGGTCCGGCCCCATGAAAGACCTGGTGAACAATGAGGAGGCTATAAAGGAGACCATAGAGCGGGCCAATTTCTACCAGGTCAAGAATATCAATATCGGATGGTCAACGGTGATCAGCAGCTTTGGCGAGGGCTACGGCCACAACGGCACCTACGATTCGATGATGCAGGATATTGATATTATGAACAAACTGGTAAAGCGCTTTGCCGGCGAGGGTTTTGCCCCCCAGTACCATAATCACTACCAGGAGTTCACCGTTGCCTATAAGGGCGTTTCCGTAATGGATTATTTCCTTTCCCAAATCGATCCCCGGCTTAAGATAAAGCTGGATGTGGGCTGGGTTTATGTGGGCGGTCTTGATCCGGTGGAGTATATGGAAAAAATAAAGGACCGGCTGGGGCTTCTCCATGTCAAGGACTTTACCGAACAGATCCAGCCCCGCTATCTGGTCAATGCGGATAAGGCGACGGATTTCTGCTTTACCTCCGTGGGGACCGGGAAGCTGGATCTCAAGGGTATCCTGGGAAAAGCCTGCGAGCTTGGCATTGAATACGCAATCGCCGAACAGGACCGGGTGCGCCATTTAAGCTGGGCGGATTCACTGCATTGCGCCTATTTCAACATGAAAGAAACCGGTTTCCTGGAATAGGGGGAAGAAGATGTATAAATCTCTGAATCCAGGGCTGGTGAATATTAAGACCGCTTCCTTCCGGGAGGCTGTGGAGATTGCCCATAAATACGGTTATGGAGCGGTGGAATACAGCCCCCTTGCCCTGGAAGAACAGGGGATTGGAGCGTCTCAAGCCCAGGACCTGATGGGACAGTACGGGGTAATCATTTCCAACTTCGGACTCCCCGTTGCATACCGGACCAGAGATCAATTCAACGAGACCTTTCCCAGGCTGGAGAAAACCGCCCGGACCGCCCGGAAACTCGGAATCGGCCGCTGTTATACCTGGATGGCAAGCTCCTCCGATGAATTCGATTTTGCCGAAAATTTTAAGCGCCACAAAGAAATGCTGGGCCTCTGCGCCCAGGTTCTTAAAGAATACGACATCTCCTTTGGCATCGAATTCCTGGGCCCCAAGGGGGCATGGACCCGGGGGAAATACCCCTTTATCCATACCCTTACGGGGATGCTGGAGCTTTGCGATGCCATCGGCACCGGGAATATGGGGCTCCTCCTGGACGCCCACCATTGCTACTGTTCCGGTGTTCCCGGGGACTCCTTTGTAAAACTCATTCGCGGTGAGCAAGACATTATAGTGGTCCACCTCAACGATGACGCCAAAGGGATTCCCCCCGATGAACTGCCCGATTCGCCCCGTTATTTCCCCGGAGAGGAGGGGGGCGGCGGAAATGATGTAAAGGCTTTTATGAAGGGCTTGAAACAAATAGGGTACTCGGGCCCGGTAATCGCAGAGCCCAACAGCGCCGTGATTAAGACTATGAGCGACAACGACGCTATCGCCAAGCTGATCTCGGAAAGCACCGATTCTGTCTGGCCCAAATAAGGTCCGGGGTCCTTCCTTTCCGGATGTTGTATGAAGCACAGAGGGGTTGGTTCCGGGGTTCAATACCCCGGAACCGCCCTGGATAGAGTTTGTCTACAAGGCAGCCGACTTTGTAGACGGACACGAGATAACACCAATTCTTGCGAGGAGGCATAGAAAATGGATGTAAAGCCGGTAAAAGTAGCTTTGATTGGAAGTGGAAACATCAGCTACACCTATCTTAACACCCTGACCAGCGGGTTGCAGATTGTTGAGATGGTGGGGTGTTCCGATCTTATCCCCGAACGGAGCAAGGCCCGGGCGGAACTTTTTGGCATCAAGCAGATGACCAATGAGCAGATTCTTTCGGATCCGGAGATTGAGATTGTGGTGAATACCACCCAGCTTTGGAATCACAACGCGGTTACCAAAATGATCCTGGAAGCGGGCAAGCACGCGTACTCCGAAAAGGCCATGGGCCACAACTACGAAGGGGCCAGGGAAAATTACGATCTGGCCAAGAGAAAGGGGCTTTTTGTCGGCTGCGCCCCGGACTGTTATATGGGTTCCGCCTGGCAGACCGCCCGTAAATTGATCGACGACGGTTACATCGGAATTCCCCTTATCGCCTATTCCATGTGCATGCGGGGCTACGGATCCAACGAGCGCCCCAGCAGCGCCATGCCCGATCCCATGATGGGCACCCACGGGACCACCATTACCTACGACATGGCCGGTTATTATCTTAACGTGCTTTTCAATCTGTTCGGTCCGGCAAAGCGGGTGAGCGGTTACTCCAAGGTCTTTAATGGGGGTCGGAGTTTTGTCAATACCATGCACCCCGATTACGGGAAGCCCTTCACCAGCAGAGGCGGCGAGAGCGTGATGCTGGGATCCCTGGAATTTGAAAACGGCGTCTACGGTGCTCTGGTGCTCTGTTCGGAAGCCTTTAATCCTGAGACCCCCCGGGTGGATATCTACGGTACCGAAGGCCACCTGACCCTGCCGGATCCCAACCTGTTCGGCGGCTGGGGTAATAATGTTTACCTTACCCGCAAGGGCAATCCCAACGAGACCTTTAAGATTCCCCTTACCCATGGATTCAGCGATACCGATCCTTCCGTCCCGGCCAAGAGCGGGAAGCGGGAACCCTGCCACAATAGCTGGCGGGGGATTGCGGTGGCCGACATGGCCTACGCTATCAGGAGGAAAAGGCAGCCCCGCAGCAACGGGGACATGGCCCTTCACACGGTGGAGATTCTTGACCGCATCGACAAGAGCAACGCGGACAATAAGGTCTACGAACTTAAAACCCGCCCTGAACGGCCCGCCATGTTGACCCCGGGCCGCTATGGACCGGTGGCGGTAATGGAATCGGCTATTGACAACTGCTAGTTATCCGGATTGAGACACTGCCCCGCCCTTTTGGGCGGGGAGTTTTTTTGTCTCCTGAATCCGTGAATTTCCGCGGCGGGGGCTGGGCTTAAGGCGGTCTATCCGCAATACGTTGTGCGTTGAAATCCGGCTGTTATTGGATTTGTTCGGCGGAAAAATTGGCCGGCGTTATTCGGGAACCCTAGATTCCGAAGAACAGCCGCCTAAATACAATCCGTTGATCAAAAGTTATGTTGAAGGAGGAAAACCGTGCGTTACAAACAATTTGGGAAATCAGGGGTTTCCGTATCGGAAGTGGCCATTGGCACCTGGGGCGTCGGCGGCAGGGGATGGGGGACTTCGGAAAAACAGGATTCCATAACCGCCATGCGGACCATGCTGGATCTTGGGGTTAATTTGATAGATACCGCCCCGGCTTACGGCGACGGCTATGCCGAAACAGTGGTGGGCGAAACAATACAGGGAAGAAGGGACAAGGTTTTTATTTCCACTAAATGCGGAATCAAGATAGACGCCCCCCGTGGCAGCAACCGGAAAATCGCCACCGGGGATGAGGTTATTTCCGGCTGCGAGGGATCCCTGCGCCGCCTGGGAACGGATTATATTGATATTCTTTTTGTCCACTGGCCCGATGAACATACCCCCATCGAAGAAACCATGGGCGCCCTGAACACTTTAAAGGAACAGGGAAAAATCCGGCATATAGGGCTTTCCAATTTTTCCATCGCCCAGATAGAAGCTGCCGGTGCATACGGGACCGTGGAGATCATTCAGCCTCCCTTTTCCCTGGTGGAGCAAAAGGCCCTGGAAATCATGCGGTGGTGCCATGAAAAAGGCATTTCCAGCATGACCTACGCCTCTCTGGGGGCGGGCATACTGGGGGGAAAGATCCGTTCCCTCCCCCAATTCGAACAGGGGGATGTACGGAATGGTTTTTACGACTACTTCCGGGAGCCTAAATTCTCCAAAGTTATGGAACTGCTTAAGGTCATGGACGGCATTGCGGAGGCCCACAAAGTTCCCCTGTCCCAGATAGCTCTTAATTGGGCGGTTCAAAAGGATTTCGTCCTTACCGCCCTGGTGGGGGTGCGGACAACCGAGCACGCCAGGGAAAACGCCGGAGCCGGTGATTGGACTCTGAGCGCGGAAGAGATCGCCCGGCTGGATGCTGAAACAGGCCGGCTGTTTGGAGCATGATACCCTGAATGTTAAAAATTATACCGCCCCTGCGGTATCACCCGAACAGAAAAGCCCCGGTAGATAATCAAGATCAAGGCTGCCGGGGCGGCGCCGGGAACCATGTTTTTACCGGAGCCTCCGCGGCCGTAGAATGGCTGCGGGGCGTTCCCAAGGCATATTGGACTCTTTCGTCCATCGAATTTCTTTTTTGGTTCGCCACCGCTACGGGAACTTACCTTACCGTTTTTCTGCAAAAGAACGGATTCAAACCGGATCAGGTCGGAATCATCAACGCGATCAATTCTATGGTGGTTATCTTCGCTACCCCCTTTTGGGGCATGATTGCGGACAGGATTCGGTCGATCAGAAAGGTATTCCTCTTTTGCATGTGTTTCGCCGCGGCCCTTTGGGCCTTTATTCCCGCTTCCTCCCAGATTATGCTGGGTTCTTTCATGCTCATGTTTTTGGTTATCCCCCTGGGAGCCTTTTTCCGTATGCCCGCCAATTCCCTTCTGGACGCTTTTGTGGTGCAGCGTTCCGATCTGGACAGAGTCCCCTACGGCCATGTACGGCTTTGGGGATCCATCAGCTTTGCGATCATGAATATTTCGTTAAGCGCGGTGCTGCCGAAGACGGGGGTGGAAATTTCGTTCTACCTTTACGGAGCCGCCTTTATACCCCTCCTGGCGATCATGTGGCGGATGAAGGGCGCCGACCTGGTTTCCGCCGGATCACGGAAAAACATTTCCTTTAAGCAAATGGGATTTGGCCGGCTTTTTAAAAATTATTATTTTATTACCTACCTGATTTTCGCCGTATTCCTGCAAATGCCGGCCAACACTTCCATGGCCTTTCTTCCCTATCTGGTGGCGAATGTGGGGGGGGATACCGCCCAGCTCGGCCTTGTTACCGGCTACAAGGCTCTTCTGGAGATCCCCATGCTCCTCCTGATGCGGCCCCTGCGCCGCCGCTTCCCCCTGCCCCTGGCCATCGGCGGGGCGGGAATATTCTACAGCATCGAGGCCCTGCTCTATACCAGGGCCGACAGCCTTCTCCAGATTCTTTTTATTCAAACCCTTCACGGCCTGGGCGGAGGTTTGATGATTGGGGCCGCCGCCAATTATGTGTATTCCCTGGCGCCCAAGGGCCTTAATTCAACGGCCCATACGATGAACGGCGCGGCAAACGCCATCGCCGCGATCATCGGGAACACCACCGGGGGCATCTTGATCGTCGCCATCGGCATCCGGTCCTTCTACTTCCTGGTCAGCGCCGTAATCGGCTTTGCCCTGCTTTACTTTCTGCTCTCCCTGTTCTTTGGGGTAAAGGTGCTGAAAAAGAAACTGCCCCTTAGTCCCGCACAGGGAACGGCATAGGGGAAAAAGCGGACCGGGGATCCGGAACGCGGTACTGCCCTATAAACCTTGGACTTTGCGCGGAGCGCAAAGTCCAAGGCCCGCCGGGACATTCCCCAGGTTTTTGCGAAGCAAAAACCCGCCCGCGCAAGGGATAGAAGCGGAATTCCCCGCCCCCAGAGGGGGCGGGGAATTGGAGCGGATAGCCCGGTTTTTGCGGCCCGCCGCAAAAATGCGCCCAAAAAGAATTCAAGATCCGGCCTGTTCCTCTTTTTTTGATTCCCCTTTTAACGATTCCGCCCTGTTGTACGCGGGGCTTTAGGCTTGGCCGGCCGTCAGCACCCGTAAAAATCCCCCTACCCCTTTCTTGTTGCCTCCGGGGCCCACGCAGGAGGGGCAGCCCGACGCGCAGGGGCAGCGTTCCACTATCCGCCGTATGCCGGTGAAGAGTTCGCCCGTCCGCCGGGTCAGGGCCTCCGAAAGGCCGGTGCCGCCGGGGTACTTGTCGTAGACGTACAGGGCGGGGGTTCCAAAATGGGGGTCCCGGACCCGCTCGGCGATGCCGAGGTCCCGTGGGTCGCAGAGGAGGAAGACCGGAGCGATAAGACGGATAAGGGTCCCCAGGCCAAAGAGGATGGAACCGATCTCCGCGCCGTCCTTTCCTTCCAGGGCCCGGCCTCCCGCAGTGTCAGGGCCGAAGAGCAAGGCCAGGGCCCGGGTCTGCATCTCCTCCTCCGGGAGATCGATGTCGCCGTAGCCGATGTTTTCGTGGGTATGGAAACGAATCTTCTTGAATTTCGTCGTCTGGGAACGGACCAAGACGTCCCCCAAGCTGCCCCGGGCCGCGGGATTCCCAAGCCCCGCCCCGGAATCGTCCGCGGCTTCGGTCCCAGCTGTGGGGCAGCTAAATTCCTCGTCCTCCGAAAGCACCTTAATATCGGTTTTGACCAGACCGTCGGTAAAGTAATTAACGTCCGCCTCCCGCACCAGGCATCTTCTGTTCTGAATATCCAGGGATTCCACCAGGTACTGCCGGCCCCGGTGTATATACACGGCGTTCTCAAAGATAAGTTCCTTGGCGCTGGGCCGATCCATTTCGCCGATAACCCGGTTGCGGCCATGGGTGGCGTCAATGATTACCACGTTGTCGGCGGCGGCGGAACGGAGGCTGATTCCTTCCGCCGGGTAGGACCGGTCCGCCCAGAACCATTTGCCGCCGGTGTGGCGCAGGATGCCCTCCTCTTCCAGGAATTCCAGGGCCGGCGCCGCCGCGGCCCCGAAGGGCTCCTCCCCGGATTCAATCTTTTCATCGGAGAAGGGAAGTTCAAAACTGGCGCATTTGACGTGGTCGCTGAGGATATAGGGATTCTGCGGATCGACGCGGCCCTCCTCAGCGCTTTTGCGGAAGAACCATTCCGGATCGTTCATAATAAACTGGTCCAGCGGAGAGGAGGAGGCGACGAAGACCGAAACCGAAATTCCCCCCCGGCGGCCCGCCCGGCCGGCCTGCTGCCAGAACGAATTAAAGGAACCGGGAAACCCGGCCACCACCGCGGCGTCCAGCCCGCCTATGTCGATGCCCAGCTCCAGCGCGTTCGTGGAGACTACCCCCTGGATCTTCCCCTCCCGAAGGCCCCGTTCGATCTCCCGCCTCTCGTTGGGAAGGAGGCCCCCCCGGTAAGGTTCCACCCGGATTCCCGCATTGCCGGTGAAAAAATTTTTTAGATCCTCGTTCACATAACTGGCGACCACCTCGGTTTTTACCCGTGAATGGGCGAAGAGGATGGTCTTGATTCCCGCCCTAAGGAAGGCCAGCATCCAGCGGCGGCTTTCGACGGCGGCGCTGCGGCGGATCCCCTGCACCGCGTCCACCAGGGGCGGATTGTAAAGGATGACCCGCTTTTCCCCCCGGGGGGCGCCGTTGTTGTCCACCAGGTCCACTTCCTCCCCGATGAGGGTTCGGGCCAATTCCCGGGGATTGGCGATAGTGGCGGAACAGAGGATGAACCGGGGGCGGGCTCCGTAAAACGCGGCGACCCGGCGAAGCCGGCGGATCAGTTCCGCCACATGGCTTCCCAGGACCCCCCGGTAAGTGTGGATTTCATCTATAACGATGTAACTGAGGCTGGAAAAAAATTTGATCCACCGGGGATGGTTGGGAAGAATCCCCGCGTGGAGCATGTCGGGATTGCTGATAATGATCCGCCCTGTGTCCCGGGCGCTCACCCGCAGGCTTTCCGGTGTATCCCCGTCGTAGGTGGCTATCTTGATGGGGATGTACCTCCCCCCGCCGGCCCCGTCCCCGGAGCCGGCCAGCTCGTTTAACTCGGACTGTTGATCCTGGGACAGGGCCTTGGTGGGGAACAGATAGAGGCACCGGGCCTTCTCATCCCGCAAAAGGGCCTGGAGGCAGGGCAGGTTGTAACAGAGGGTCTTTCCTGAAGCGGTGGGAGTTACCACCACGACGTTCTTTCCCTCCCGGACCTTTTCCCACACCTCCCCCTGGTGGGTGTAGATCCGCTCTATACCTCTTGCCCGCAGGGCCGCGGCAATCCGTTCGTCCAGATCCTTCGGGAAGGGGACAAAATGCCCCTCCTCCGCCTTCAGGACCCGTTCCATCACGATATGAGAGACAAATTCAGGACTTTTCAGGATCCCTTCCAGCGCTTCTGCCTGAGTCATAAACCAAGATTACCATAAAACGGCGGGGGCGTAGAGGGCGCCGGTTCCCGGTTCAGCAATGTCCGTCCACTAAATCTATACCGGGCGCATGTTTTGGGGCGGCGCCGCGGTTTCGCGGGCCCCCGCAAAACCGCAAACAAAGGGCCCGGCTTTTGGTCTGTCCCGCTCCACCCTCCCCGCCGCGTCCGCGCCGGCAGGGGGGCCGGGCAATAAGTTCCGTTAGTTTCATGGGACTCTGAGTTTTGGCGGGGGGCGCCAAAACTCACGGATTCAAAAACGGTAGGGCTGCGGAGGCGTTCGCGCAAGGGATAGGAAGGGTGCGGAGCAGCCACGCCGGAGGCGGGGCCGGAGCGAAGCGCAGCCCTGGATAGCCCGGTCCCCGGCCGCAGGCCGGGGATGCGCCCCTCATATCTTCGATATGCGGAATTCTAAACGGGGCATTCCGCTGCCGGGCGGCGGATTCTTGCATGCCGGCCATAAAACCTAAACAAAAAATTATATCGACAGAAGGGATTTTAAGTTTTATACTGGAGGGGCCAGGAAAATTTGATGTCCATCCGTTCGGCGGCCGTCGAACGGCACTTCCCAGCCGGGGATAACAAGGAGGGTGAGCATGTCAGGAGTATTGTCCATCGTATTGGGAGGCGGTAAGGGGACCAGGCTGTTTCCTCTTACCCAGGCGCGGGCCAAACCGGCGGTTCCCTTCGGGGGAAAGTACCGTTTGGTGGATATTCCTATCTCAAATTGCATCAACGCGGGGCTTCGGCAAATATATATCCTTACCCAGTTCAATTCCGCTTCCCTCCATCTTCATCTTGCACAGACCTATGTTTTTGATACCTTTACCAACGGGTTTGTCGAAATCCTGGCGGCGGAACAGACCTTTGAACATTCCGGCTGGTACGAGGGTACGGCCGACGCAGTGCGGAAGAACTTTCCCCATTTCCGCACCCAAAATCCCTCATACTATCTTATCCTTTCCGGGGATCAGCTTTACCGGATGGATTTGCAGGATTTGGTAGCGGAACATAAAGATTCCGGCGCGGCAATCACCATCGCCTGCACCACGGTGAATCGCCAGGCCGCCAGCCAGCTCGGCATCCTCAAGGTGGATAAAAACGGCCATATCGTCGAATTTCTGGAAAAACCGGGCCCCACCAAGGATATCAGCGATTTTAGGGCGCCGCAGGAATTACAGGGAAAGCTGAATTCTAAAGAAGAACTGTACCTGGCCTCCATGGGCATCTATATATTCAACGCCCGGAACATGGAGGACTGTCTGGCCAATGAACTGACCGATTTCGGCAAGGAAATTATTCCCCGGGCCATCGAAAAATTGAAGGTCAACGCCTATATCTTCAACGGCTACTGGGAAGATATTGGAACCATAAGAAGTTTTTACGAGGCCAACCTGGAATTAACAAGTCTGCGGCCCCGTTTCGATTTTTACGATGAGAATAAACCCATCTATACCCATATCCGCAATCTGCCTCCTTCCAAGATGAATTTTAGCAACATGAACCAGTCCATCGCCGCCGAGGGCTGCATCATCACCAACGCGGCGATCACCAATTCCATCGTCGGGGTCAGGACCATTATCGAATCCGGTTCCAGCCTAAACGGGGTGGTATGTATGGGGGCGGACTACTACGAGACGGAGATTCAAAAGCAGCAAAACGCGGAAGCTAGGGTTCCCAATGTGGGTATCGGCAAGGGCGTTATCGTCAAAGGGGCGATCATCGACAAAAACGCCTGCATCGGCGACGGCTGCCGTATTGGGGTTGACAACATCGACCGGAACGACGGGACCTACGGCAATTACCATATCGTGGACGGCGTTGTCGTTATTCCAAAGAACGCGGTGCTGTATCCGGGGACGGTGATTTAGGAAAAACCTTCCGGGCCTTTTTCATCCTTATTTCCGCGGCCGGCGGCCTCCCTTTCGTGGAGGGCGTAAAGGGGAAGCGGCAATGCCGAATTTGCGGCAGGGGGCCGGGGATGCTGAACGGGGGATCTTAAAGGGGGACCGCTAAACCCTCGTTCCTGGGGACGGCAGGGAGGGGGGCTTTGCCGTACAGAGTGATTTTTCCCCGGCGGCCGTTGACGTTGAACACCGTGCCGGGAGGCCATCCGCCGTCCAGGATAAGCGCGGACAGGGGATCTTCCAGTTCCTTCTGGATGGCCCGGCGCATGGGGCGGCCGCCGAATTTAGGGTCCCATCCTTTTTCGATAAGCAATTTTCTGGCCCCCGGAAGGATCATAAGGCCGTAGCCCTGTTCCGCAAGCCGGTCCTCCAATTCCCGGACCTGGAGATCGAAGATCGCCCCAATCTGTTTCCGATCCAGGGGCTGAAAGACCACCACATCGTCTACCCGGTTAAGGAATTCGGGGTTAAAAAGCCGGCGTAATTCCCCCAGGGCCTGGGTTTCAATTTCCCGGCTATCCAGGGTCCCCTGCCCCGCGGAAAAACCCAGCCGGGAATCCCGGTGAATTTCCCGGGCCCCCGCGTTGCTGGTCATAATGATCACCGTGTTGCGAAAACTGACGGTATGGCCCAGGTTGTCCTTGAGTTCCCCCTCCTCCATCACCTGCAAAAGGAGGTTAAACACGTCCCGGTGGGCCTTTTCGATCTCGTCAAAAAGAATCACCCGGTAGGGATTCCGCCGGATCCGTTCGGTCAGGACCCCTCCTTCCTCGTAGCCTATGTATCCCGGCGGGGCCCCCACCATGCGGGAAGCGTTATGCTTTTCCATGTAATCCGACATATCGATCCGCACCAGGGATTCTTCGCCGCCAAAGAGATAGCGGGCCAACTGTTTGGCAAGCAGGGTTTTACCGACTCCGGTGGGGCCCAGGAAGATAAAGGTCCCCAGGGGCCGGCGGGGATGGGCAATGCCCGCCCGGGAACGGCGCACCGCATTGGCGATCCGCCGGACCGCCTCGTCCTGGCCGACAACCGATTTATGGAGTTCCCCTTCGATACCCAAAAGCCTGCGGGATTCCCGCTCCTCCAGCCGTTGAAGGGGAATCCCCGTTAATTCCGCCACGACCCGGCGGATATCCCCCTCGTCCACCCGGACCGCCTCGGTTTGGGAGGCCCGTTCCCAGGCCGACTGCAGGGTCTGCAATTTATCCCGCAAAGTCCGCACCCGATCCCGCAGTTCCGCCGCCCGCTCGTAATCCTGGGTGCTTGCCAGGGCGTTTTTTTCCTCGATGAGGAGCCGTATTTCCGCTTCAATGCCGGAAACTTCCGGGGGCTGGCTTATCTTCTCCAGTTTCCGCATGGCCCCGGCTTCATCCAGAATATCAATAGCCTTATCCGGCATATAACGGCCGCTTATGTAACGCCGGGCCAACTTGACCGCCAATTCCACCGCTTCCGGCGAATAGGATACGTGGTGGCAGTCTTCGTACTTCTTCTGTATACCCTTGAGAATCTCCAGGGTATCCGCGGGGTCCGGTTCTTCTACCAGAATAACCTGGAAGCGCCGTTCCAGGGCGGCGTCCCTTTCAAAGTACCGGCGGTACTCCGTCAGCGTTGTGGCGCCGATACACTGAATATCCCCCCGGGAAAGGCCCGGTTTGAGCATGTTGGAGGCGTCAACGGTTCCCTCCGCCCCGCCGGCGCCGATGATCGTGTGTATTTCGTCGATAAAGAGGATCACGTTTCCCGCCTGGGAAATCTCTTTCATGATCTTCCTGAGCCGTTCTTCGAATTCTCCCCGGTACTTCGTTCCCGCCACCACGGAACCCATATCCAGGGAAAGAATGCGTTTCCCCGCCAGGGCCGCCGGGGCATCCGCTCCTGCCAGAAGCTGGGTGATGCCCTCCACGATGGCGGTTTTACCGACCCCGCTTTCCCCCACAAGAATGGGGTTATTCTTGGTCCTGCGGGCAAGGATCCTCACCGCCCGGTCAATCTCCCTTTGGCGGCCCACCACGGGGTCGAGTTTTCCCCCCTTGGCAAGCTCGGTAAGATCCCGGGAGAATTCGTCCAATGTCGGGGTAAGCGCCGGGTATGCGCCGGAGCCAAGGCGGGGGCCGCGGACTTTATGCTCCCCCTCCCGGTGGTAGGACCATCTCTGGTACGCAGCCTGGGGAGCGCCGGCGGATTCAAAACCGGCGCCCCAGGAGGATCCAAAGGTATTCCCATCGCTCTGGGGATTCCGGCTGAAGGTGGTCCGAACCACCACCCGCAGCATCTCCGTATCCACCCCATGCCGGGAAAGGTAGCCCTGAACCGCGGCTCCCGGCTCCCGGCTCCCGGCAAAGAGAAGATGCTCGGTCCCCAGGTAATCGCTGCCCATGGTACGGGCTTCCTCGGCGGCGGTATCCAGGAGTTTTTTTATCCGCGGGGAAGGGGGCGCTTCACCGTTGATCGGAGCGGCGGCGGCCTGGGGAATCCTCGATTCCAAGGTATGGCGGAATTCCAGGAGATCGATCCGTAAAAATATGAGGGCCTTGCAGGCAATTCCCGCCCCCTCCTTAAGGAGGGCGATAAGCACATGCTCCGGGAGGACCTCCCCCGAATTAAGGCGGCGGGCTTCCCGCGGGGCCGCAATGGATAGGATTCTCTGAACCCGCTGGGTTAAGCCTTTAAACAACTATTTCCCCTGCCGTGGATGATGATACTATTCCGTCCAACACCAAGCGATCCCCCGCGGCTATGCCCGCCCGGTCAAACCATCCCTGGGGTACTTCCAGGGCGTAACGGACCCCCCGGGAGGAACGGATCGGGCTTTCATCCAGGGGCCGCATATCCCGAATCTCCAGGATGCTCCCGTCAGACTTGATGTAGGCGATGGAAAGGGGGATAAGGGTGTTCTTCATCCAAAAGGACATGATCTGATCCCGGTCGAAGACAAAGAGCATGCCCCGGCCTTCGGCAAGATCCTTCCGGTACATAAGGCCCTGTTGTCTTTCCCCCGCGCTGCGGGCAATCTCCGCCCGGAGCGTTACCGCCCCGCCCGCCGCCCGCAGGATTGTCAGTTCACGTAATTCCAGGCCCTTCGCCTTGCCGCCGCAGGCGCCGCCGGTAAACAGGAGGACGAAGAAGGCCGCCGTCAACAATCCGTTAAAACGTTTAAAGGGCATCGATAAATTCCTGGCGCATCAACAATTCCTGGGTCTTCTCCACGGAAGAGTCGCCCACAATTCCGTCAAAGATCTCCAGATCGATATACTTTACCGTCAAGGGGCGTTCCAGGGCCAGCCGGACACCGCCGTTCTCCCAGACCGACTGCCGGGGGCTCAGATCCGTGGGTTCCCCATACTTTCCCGTCAGGGCGGTAAAGACCGAATAGTAATCAACAAGATCGGTGTTCATCGAAAAGGCCATAATAAAAAGCTCCCCCCCGTGGAGCTGAAAGAAGGCCCGTTTGACAAAGGAAAGGCCCGTGGTTTCTACCAAATACTGCTGGGGGTCGGGCAGGAAGGACACGTCCCGATCCCCCCGGAAGCTGAACAAGCCGTCCTCCGCCAGGGCGGTTTTGAGTTCCTCTAAGGACATCCCCAGGCTCAGACCCCTAAATTGCCGGGGCGGTTCCTGGGCTTCCAGAGGGCGGCAGAGCAGGAAGGCGAGCAAGACCAAGGGTATTGATACACGCATACTAACTTATCGGCCTTTTTATTCCGTTTATTCGCTGCCCCGCGGCTTCGGACGATTGTATTGGGGATAAAATATTGAATCCCCGGCCGGGTGCATTCCCCGGAGAGGGGGGCCCTTTTCCGGCCCCCCCTCTCTAAAACAGGGCATCCCCCCCGCCTCCCTCGGGAGCAGCCTTCCGGGGACGCCCGGGCCCCCGGTGGGGGGCTTCTCCGGCAGGCCCGGGGGCCGGGGAGATAGGATGAGCGGGCCGCGGCGCGGCGGCCGGCGGCCGGGGAGCGGCGGCGGGGGGGCGGCCCGGACCACGGCGGAGCGGAGCTTCCACCGGACCGGGAGCCGGCGGGGGGGCCGGGGAAACAGCCGCCCTTTTGGGGGCCTCCGCTTTGGGCGGCGGGGCGGATTCTTCGACCAGGGCGGCCGGGGCCTCAAGGGGGCCGCCGGCCGCCGGAGGAACAGGGGCTTCCGGAGCCGGATCGGCGGACGGATCCGGCTCCGGCGCGGCGGCTTCCGCGGAATCGGGGGCCGTCCGGGCTGGACCCGCCCCCTGAGCGGAGGCCGCCGCCGCCTTTTCCCGGGAAAAATCCCGGCCGGGGAACATGAGCTTCCGTATCTTCTCCTCAAGTTCCCGGGCAAAGGCGGAATTCTGGTCCAGGTATTCCCGGGCGCTGTCCCTGCCCTGGGCTATCTTCTCTTCCCCCCGGGAGTACCAAGCCCCCTTCTTGTCAATAAGGGCGTACTTGACCGCCGCGTCCAGAAGGCTGGCGGTGGCGGAGACCCCCTTGCCGAAGATCACCTCCAGTTCCGCCCGGCGGAAGGGGGGGGCCACCTTGTTCTTTACCACCTTGACCCGAACCCGGTTTCCCACCGCGTCCGTATCTTTCCCCCCTTCAATCGTTTCGGTCTTGCGGACTTCCAGCCTTACGGAGGAATAGAACTTCAGGGCGTTGCCCCCGGTCGTCGTTTCCGGATTGCCGAACATGATCCCAATCTTCATACGAATCTGGTTGATAAAGATGAGGATGGTCCGGGATTTACCGATGATGGCGGTGAGTTTCCGCATGGCCTGGCTCATAAGCCGGGCCTGAAGCCCCATCTGGGCGTCCCCCATATCCCCGTCAATTTCCGCCTGGGGAGTTAAGGCGGCGACGGAGTCCACCACGATCACGTCCACCGCCCCGGAGCGGACCAAATTCTCCGTGATTTCCAGGGCCTGTTCCCCGGAATCCGGCTGGGACACCCAGAGTTCGTCGATATTGACCCCCAGATTTTTCGCGTAGACCGGGTCCAGGGCGTGCTCGGCGTCCACAAAGGCGGCGATGCCCCCCAGCTTCTGGGCCTCCGCGATGGCGTGGAGCGCCAGGGTGGTCTTGCCCGAAGACTCCGGGCCGTATATCTCGATGATCCTCCCCCGGGGGTAGCCGCCGATCCCCAGGGCCTCGTCCAGCAGGATGGACCCCGAAGGGATCACCTCGATCCCCGCCGCGCTGCCGGCGTTCCCCAGTTGGATGATGGAACCGGCCCCAAATTGTTTTTCTATTTGGAGACGGGCCGCTTCCAGGGCCTTCTTTTTGTCCTCCGCGGAAGCCAGAGGATCCCCCCTGGATTTTTCATTCTCGCTGACCTTTGCCATAATTTACCCCTTCGAGACTCTCTCAAAACCTCAATTTTGGGAGCTTTGTCTTAAAATTGCAAGGAAAACGGCCCTAAACCGCTCCCCATGTCTTTCTCCAAAACCGGGCGCATTGTGAGGAAGGCTCTTTATATAGGGCCCCGTCCCGCATGGCGATTCATTTTTCACAAAAAATAATAAATTTTACGGATTCTTTCTACCTGATCCCGCCCTGCCCGCATGATTCAGCCGGGTTCAGTTCGGACAGCCCATGCACCGTATGTTTTTGGGCGCATTTTTTGCGGCTCCGCCGCAAAAAACCGGGCTATCCGGGGCTGCGGCTTCGCCTCCGGCCCCGGCGCTTCGCGCCGGGTCTGCTCCGCACCCCTCCTATCCCTTGCGCGGGGCGAAAGCCTGCGGCGGTCGCCTTCTGAGCTGGCGCACTCCGTGCGCCAGCTCAAGAATGTTATTCCCGGTGTGGAGTTTGGGGCGTTGCCCCATATGCACTAACCTAACAGGTATTGCACATCTGGTACCGTATCCCCCCTTTCCGTTTTTCGCATTCAAGCCGTTTCGCTATGTGCTCGTAATCTTCAAGCATCCGCAGTCCCAG
>JAIRSD010000148.1 GCA_031255615.1 Treponema sp.
GGCCGCGGCCCAGGCCCGGGAACAGGAAATGGTGGCCCTGGTCCAGGAAAACCGGGCCAAGGTGGTCCTGGCGGAGGCGGAGATTCCCCTGGCCATCGCGGAGGCCTTTAAGAACGGCCGCCTGGGAGTCATGGACTACTACCGGCTTAAAAATATCCAGGCCGATACGGAGATGCGCTCCTCCATTGGAAGTTCCGGGGCCGGTGAAAGGCAGCTATAGGGGTATACGGGCATGAGATCCCTGTTAAATTTTATCCTTGCCAATCTGGTGCCCCTCATCGTCGTCGTTGCGGTGATTCTCCGAATCATCAACAGCATGAAAGCCGTCACCGGGAAAAAGGCCGCGCCGGCGGCTTTGGGCGATCAGGAGGAGGGCGGGGAAGACGATGCGTGGAGCCGTTTAAGGCCCGACGAGGATGAAGGGGATGCCGCGGGATACGCCGCTCCCCGTCCGGCCGCCAGGCCGGCGGCCCCGTCGCCCGATCCGGCGATTCGACCCCTTCTGATGCCGGCCTCCCTTTTAGACGGACCGCCTTCCCCGCCGCCGGCCAGCCTCGATCCGGTTATCGCCCCGCCCTTTGATCCCGTTTCCACCGCGCCGGCGGCGGAAGGCCGGCCCCCCGCAGGGGCCCCCGGTCCGGGGCCGCTGGACCGGCTGAACCGCCTTTCTCCCCTGCGCCGGGCGGTGGTCCTGGCGGAGATTCTGGGGAAGCCCCGGGGGATGGAAGACGCCGGCTTTCTGTGGGAAGAACGGTAGCCGGGGGCCGGAATTTCAGGGCCCCGCCGCAGGCGGGGATGCCCGCTATACTTTAATGGTCTCCCATTTTCCCTGCATAAAGCGGAACCGGGAAAGGGCAAAACAGGCCAGGCCGTCGGAGCTTAGGGCTATCCAGATTCCCGCCAACCCTATCCGGAAGGGGAAATAGGGCATCACAAGGACTAGGCTGACAAGGGGCCGTATCAACAGCACCCCGACAAAGGTGATCACCGCGGCGAAGCGGGAATCCCCGGCCCCCCGGAGGGCGGAGATATAGACAAAGCGGGCGTTGCTTATGGGGTTCGCCAGGGCAATGATTTTAAGCATATTTGCCGCCAGACGAATTAACTCGACATCGCTGGAATAGAGGGACCCGATAAGGCCGCCCCCAAAGAAAAGCAGCGCCGCCACGGCTCCCGAAACCAGGTAGCCCAGCCGTTGGGTCATTTTTATATACAGCCGCGCCAGGTCGGGCCTTTTCCGGCCCAGGGATTGGCCCGTCAAGGTGGCGGCCGCCGCGCCGAAGGCCATACCGGTGGTAAAGGAAAGCTGTTGTATGTTCATGGCGATCATGTGGGCGGCGTAGGAACGGTCTCCCAGGGAGGTAACGATGATGGTGAAAAGCATCATCCCTACCCGCATGATGAGCTGCTCCACCAGGGCGGGAATACCGATGTTGAGGATCCGTCCTATCATCGAAAGATCGGCGTGGAATAGTTTTTTCAAATCTATGCGGATAAATTCCCGCCCCCCCAGGACCCGCATCAAGGCCATGCCCAGGGCGGCGCACTGGCCTATGACCGTGGCCAGGGAAGCCCCGGCGACTCCCAGAGCGGGGAATCCCAGGTTCCCGCCGATCAAACAGAAATTAAAAAATACGTTGACCAGGTTGGCCACCGTGTTGTTGTAAAAGGCGGCCTTGGTGTTGCCCGCTCCCCGCAGCGCCGCGTTGATGGTAAAGGTAAGGGAGAGGGCGGGAAAACCGTAGATCTGTATCCGCAGATAGGCATTGGCGCCCTGGATAGTTTCTTGGGATATGCTCTTTCCCGCCAGGAAACGGATCAGGGATTCCCCGCCCAACAACATGCCGAGGCAGAGGATCGCCGTAATGCCGATGGTCATGATCAGGGACTGGTTCAGCACCAGGTTGGCGTTTTCCGTGTCCCTGGCCCCCTTAAAGCGGGACACCATGGCGGTGGAACCGATGTTCAGGGCCATAAAGGCGGCCAGCATCACAAAACGGGGCTGGGTCACCAGACCTACCGCGCTAATGGCGTGGGATCCCAGGGAAGCCACCATCATCATGTCCACCATGGAAACCAGGGAGGCCAGGATGCTTTCCGCCAGGGCCGGCCAGGCAAGGCCGATGATCAGGGCCCGCTTTCCCGCGCTCGACTCAATTTCTATGTCAAGGCCCGATCTGTTCATAGTATCCCAGCAGTGTACTCCTAAATAGAATCAATGTACATGAACTTCCTCGCTTTAAAGGACGGAGTATGAGACCACTGCGAATAAAAACGCGGCCTCCTGATGCTGCCCCGGCCCAAAGACGGCGCGGAACGGTGCGCGCAGCGCGGCGGGAGATTGGGCGGCGGCGGGCCGGCAGGGAGGCCGGCGCCTCCGGAGGCGAACATCCGCAGGGATGCCGAACCAAAAGGCTGCGCCTTTTGGTTTTTCAGAGTTTTGCGCAGCAAAACTCCAAAGCGAAAAACGGCAGGGATGCCGTTTTTCGCCCGCGCAAGGGATAGGAGGGGTGCGGAGCAGCCACGCCGCAGGCGGGGCCGGAGCGATAGCGGAGCCCTGGCAACCAGAGGTTGCCTTGATAGCCCGGTCCCCGCCGGACCGGGAGGGCCGGCGGGGATGCGCCCTAAAGAAATTTAATACACGCCTTTCCCTAGCGGCGGCGCTGATAAAACGTCGGACTGACCGGAGGAAGCGGTTTATGCAAGCCGGACCTCTACCACGGTGTCCCGGGGATCGGGCAGCGGATAGCTGTCGAAGCTCTGGGGGTTAAGGTGGAAAAAGGCGTGTTCCGGGTATTCGGAGAGGTTCCAGTAGTTGGCCCCCCGGATTTCGCTGCCGTCGGCCAGAAGGCGCAGGGCCTCGATTTTTCCCGCCAAACCCGGCAGGCAGATTCCCCCCGCCTGGGCTTCCAGGATATGGGCGTAGAGCTTTTTTCCTTTCTGGGTAAAACGGCCCCATTCGGGCTTTTGGTACGACGCGGCGCCGCAGCCGTAGATGCTTTCGCCGTTGTCCGCCATCCAGCGGCCCACTTCTTCCAGAACAGCCGCGGAGGCCTCGGGAATCCGGCCCCTGGCGTCGGGCCCCACGTTCAGGAGCAGGTTGCCCCCCTTGGAGACGCATTCCACCAGCATGCGGATCACCAGATCCGCGCTTTTCCAGTGCCGGTCCGCCGCGCAGTAACCCCAGTGGTTGTTCAGGGTTATGCAGGACTCCCAGGGGACCGGCTCCCCCCTTTCGTTTTTCATTCCCTCGGGGGGTATCATCTGCTCGGGGCAAGCAAAGTCCCCGGCGTAGTCCGAAGGGGCGGCCTTCAAAATGGTCCCCGATTCCTCCCCGGAACCTTCCAGCCGGTTGTCCGTAATGATCCAGGGTTGCAGGGAACGGACCATTTCGATAAGCTCCTGGGACCGCCATTTGGGGCCCTTCATTTCGCCGTAGGAAAAATCGAACCACATAATATCCAGCCTGCCGTAATTGGTAAGCAGCTCCCGAACCTGGCCGTGCATAAAATCCAGGTAGCGGTCAAAGTTTCTGTCGTCGTTTTTTTCCCGCGGGTCCTCCCGCAGGGGGTGCTGCTGGTCCCCAAAGTGGGGAAAGTCCGGGTGCCGCCAGTCAATAATGGAAAAGTAAAGCCCCGTTTTAAGACCCTCCGCCCGAAAAGCCTCCAAATATTCCCGCACCAGGTCCCGGCCCGCCGGCGTGTTGACCGCGTTAAAATCGGTAAGCGCCGTGTCCCAAAGGCAAAAACCGTCGTGGTGCTTCGCCGTCAGCACCGCGTATTTCATCCCCGCCTTTTTCGCCAGCCGCGCCCAGGCCCGGGGATCGTAGTCCGCCGCCCTGAATTCCCTGAAATACTCCAGATAATCTTCATGGCGAATCCGTTCCACACTCCTCACCCATTCCCCCCGGGCGGGAACGGCGTAAAGCCCCCAATGAATAAACATCCCAAACCGGGCGTCCAAAAACCACCGGGTCCTTTCGGTCCGGGCCTCAATATTTCCATCGGCCATAGAATCCTCCGCCCCACAGTATAGCACGGCGGCCTCCCTGCCCGGCAATGTTGATCGTAAAAACACGACCCGCGGCCGGCCCCGATTCGCGCCCCATCCGATTCAATCGAGTCGTTCTAAAGGCAGCACCCATTTAAAAACATGGTATATCGAGTGTGGTTTGGGCGCATTTTTTGCGGCTCCGCCGCAAAAAACCGGGCTATCCGCTCCAATTTTTGCTTCGCAAAAATTCCGCTTCTATCCCTTGCGCGGGCGGAAGCCGTACCGGCTTCCGCCTCTCCAAAATATGGCATCCCTGCCGACATGGAGTCTGGGGCAAAGCCCCATGTGCACTAACTTAGTAGTGACAAATCGTTGGGTTAACGGTATACTATAAAACATACCGGAGGTTTGTAGTATGCCGTCGATAGCCCAGTTGCTGCCGCTGCTCGGAGAGGA
>JAIRSD010000211.1 GCA_031255615.1 Treponema sp.
TCCCGGTTGGGAAGAATCCGCGTGCCGCAGAGAGCCATGCGGGCCGCATTTTTTGCGTCCCGCCCGCGGCGGAGGCTGATTGGCCTAAAAAATCAGATATACGGACGGAGAAAATTTACCACGAAGGTGAGGAAAGCGCAGGAAGGGCGGGGATTGGAGGCATTTTTTTATTCCTTCGTGTTCCTGGCGAGCCGCGGCTCGCCTTGGCGCCCCTTCGTGGTTAACATTCTTGTTCCCGGTTCTTTCGCTTGTCCGGTGATTTAGGGTAAGCAAGGTACCAGCGGCGCGGCCTCTGCCGTTCCCCGCCCCGGGGGGGCCGGAAGGTCAATGCAGGCCGAATCGCTGGGAGAGCTCTTTAAGATGGCTGCCGATGAAGATGGCGCCGTAGCAGGTAATGATCGCGCCCATGGTGATCCCCAGGGGGATGAGGTAGGAGGAGCCCTCCGCGGCGGCGATTGAGATAAAATCCATGCCCAGGAAGGCGCTTGTCAGGGACAAAAACAGGATAAGTCCGGCGATGACCCAGCCCCGGAAGGATACGCCGCCGTCTTCCTCCCAGATTCCTTCGGCGATTCCCGCGGATTCCGGGAAATTTTCGCCGCCGAGTTTGGCCATGACGGCGCCGGTAAGATCCGGGCCGGCGGGGAAAAAATCGTTCCGCAGGATGTCCTGGGCCAGTTCAAACCGTTCTATTTCCTGGGCGCACTGGGGGCAAAAGAAACAATGCAGTTTTACCTGAAGCTGGAGCGGGAAGGGAAGGGGTTCCCCAACATAATCGTATACCCTGTCTAATAGATCGTGACAGTTCATTCAAAGCCTCCTTCGGCGATTCCCTTGAGCCTTTCCTTAAGCAGTTTTTTGGCCCGAAACACATGGGATTTGATGGTATTTACCGGAAATCCCGTAATCGCCCCGATCTCCTGATAAGACCGGTCATAAAAAAAATACATATCCACGCAGATCCGGTACCGCTCCGGAAGTTCTCCCACCGCCGTCAGCACCGCGCTGCGGGCGGCGCCGCGGACCAGACTCCGTTCAGGGGTGTCGCCGTCAACAACCTCGTCGGATTCCGCCAAACTTTGATACTCCCGGCGCCGGGTTATCCCGTTTACCGCCGTGTTGTAGGCGATGGTGTAGAGCCAGGTTGAAAACCGGGAACGGCCTTCAAAGGAGGTCAGGCTGCGGTAGACCTTAAGGAACACTTCCTGGACAAAGTCCGATGCGTCCTCCCTGTTGTGGAAGAAGCCGCGGCCCATGTTGTACACCCCCCTTTGGTGGCGGGCTACCAGGTAGCGGAAAAGTTCTTTTTCCCCCGCGGCCACCCGGCCGGCAATGAAACGGTCATCCGCGTCCTCTAGCCGCGGCTCTAGTTTCGTCCTGCCCAGGCCGGTTCCGTCCGCCCCTTCTTCCGGCGGGGACTTTGAGATCATGGATTCTTTTCACCGCGCTTTATCCCGTAGTAGATCAAGAGTCCCGTGCCGATGGCAAGGGGGATAATCCCCCCCAGTAGAGCGTAGGTTGATCCCTGAAGAACCGCCAGGAAAACGGTCAATGAAAGACCCACCGTTCCCAGGAGCAGTCCCGCAAGCAGGCTGAAAGAAAGCAGATCGAAACGGGGCGGAACGTACTGACCGGCCTTGATGAGCAAGGTCTTATGCCGGTAATTCCAGAGGAGGTAGAAAAACACCACCACCGATCCCATGACGATTCCCACAATGGGGATGACCGCGATAATCACCTGGGCGGGGGAAGAAACCGGTTCCATGTCATATTGCTCCTTCATCGGGCAAAATTTTGTAATATGTCATATTATACCTCCGCGCCCCGCCCCGTCCAGATTATGACACCCCGGAAGGGTTTTTGTTGCAGGAAATTTCATTTGAAGGGCCCGGAGGCTCGGAAGGATTGCCCCCGGCGGCCCCTTACTCCAGAATCATGAGGTCGGCAAAAAGCAGGGATTCTATGCTTCCCAACCGGAGTTCCCGGTTGAAACGCCGCAGCAGTTCCTCCTTGGCCCCCTGTTCGTCCAGGGGGTTGAGTTCCTCCCGGGAGAGGGCCCCGAAGTAATCCCCGATGATCCGGCGGAACAGGGGGATCTTTCCGGCAAGCTCCTCGGTAAAGGGTCGGTCTTCCGGGGAATAGGGAAAGACCACGGAGAGGATCACCACCGCCTGGGGGGAAGAATCCGCGCCGGATCCGCCGCCGGCGGGTATGCGCAGCCTGCCGATGCCGGTGAACACGGCGTTCCCCGGATCCTGGACGCCCCCGGCGCTTTCGGGATCCGCCCCCGGGAGGGGGGCGGGGGGCCGCCGAATCACCGCGTAGAGGGTCCCCGCCAGGATAATGAGGACCAAAAGACCGGCTATGATGTTAAGAATTTGGATAAGCCGCCGCGGCCCGCCGCCTTTCCGGGATTTACGGCCCCCCGGAAGATTGACTCTGTACAGGGCCCTGGCCTCCTCCGTCCCGACCGGACCCGCCGGGCCGGCCCGCCTGTTCCGTTTAGCCAAGCTGTATCTCCGCCTCGGCGAAGCGGCGGAGGACCGCCAGGTTCACCCGGTTTAGCGTGTCAACATAGTCGGCCTCCCGGCAGACAAAATAGGTAAGGGAGATCTGGCAGGCGGCGGCCCCCACCGCGAGGAGGGCCGCCTGGGGATTCTCCTCGACCCCCGGCGTTTCGGCGCAGATTCCCCGGAGAATCTCCAGGGCCTTTTCGACCTTGTCCGGCCCGTTGTCCCCTTTCAGGCTGAAATTCTGGACCGTCTTGAGAGAAGGGGCGGCGCTGATATTTTCAATGGGATTGGCGGCGAAAAGGCTGTTGGGGATAAAGACGGTCCGGTTTTCCAGGGTCTGCAATTTGGAGGTCCTGACCCCCATCTCGGTGATGTACCCTTCGTAGGCCCCGATCTTAATCCGGTCCTTTAAGCGGAAGGGCCGGTCCACAAAAACCGTGATCGAACCGAAAAAATTTGAAAGGGTGTCTTTGGAGGCCAGCGCCAGGGCCGCCCCTCCCAAGCCCAGGCCGGCCAACAGGGCGCTTATATCGTAGCCCATGACCCGGAGGATCAGGGCCCCGGCGACAAGCCAGATCACCACGCCGCTGAATTTGTGGAACAGGGAACGGATATTCGCTTCCTCATCCCCCACATCCTTGATCGGGATAAGCCGCCGGATGAGGATGTCGGAGACCCGGGCGATAGTCCAGGCCGCAAGGACGATGAAAAGGGACCGCAAAATTCGCCCGGTCCAGAGATGGGCCTGTTCCTGAAGCCGCAGCCCCCTGACGCCGATGTCCACTGATTCCAGGGCGACGGCCAGCCGCAGGGGCAGTTCCAGCGCCGATACCAGGGTATCGTCAATATCGGTGCTGGTCTTCCGGCACAGATGCTTCAGGATTGCCCGCATGATGAGGGAACAGAGCAGCCCCACCGCCAGGCCCCCCAGGATGACGGCGCCGCTGATAAGCCATTGCCTCACCGTGTTATCCAGCACGGTGAGGCCAAGAAATTCATTCATTCCAAATTCTCCGTTATATAAGGTGACGCAATCCAACACGGGCGGCGGCCGGATTTTGAAACAACCGCTTTTCGATCTTTCACGGTTTCACGATCTTTTGCGATATAACGCAACCAAGTATACTAGTACCTTGATTATACTGAATCACCGGATAAGCGAAAGAAC
>JAIRSD010000233.1 GCA_031255615.1 Treponema sp.
CTGGGCCTGGGTTTTTTGCGAAACAAAAAACCCAAGAAACTATTTAAGCCGGCAGGATGCCGCAGCATCCTGCCGGCTCGACGGAGTTTCGCGCTCCGGCGCGAAACTCCGCCAAACCCGGAACGCGCACGAAAGACGGGGACAGGCGGCTGTTGAACAATCCCTGCACTGCGATTTAAAGCGGCTGTTAGAGTTGTTCAGAAACTTCAGTTTCTGAACAACAACCGCTAAAATAAAGAAAAAAACGTGGATTTCCTCGGGAAACCCGCGTTTTTTCATAGGACTTGTTCAATAACCAACCGGCTTATTGAACACGTCCATTGTCGGCGGAAAAAAACACCCAAACAACTCTCCCCATCCCTTCGTGTACCGGCAAGCCGTAGTTCGCGCCTTTGCGCGCCCTCGTGGTTAACCCCGTTCCCGGCCCCCTCTCCAACCCGGTGATGCGGCGCAATCAAGGCACAAGACCGCCGCCCCGCCCAAAACCCCGCGAGGCCGGCGGCCGGAATCAACGGACCGGCCTGGCAAAGCGGATAGGAGGGGCGGCGGGGGTATTGCGGGAAAAGACGCAGGCCCGGCGGGCCGCGTCTTCCGGCATAGTGGCAAAGGCGCAGTAATCCTTTATCTCGATGGCGTCAACCAGACGGCCCGGCACCCCGCCGGCCCGCATCAACAGGGCCGCCACGTCCCGGGCGGAAGCCCCGTGCTGCCTGCCCAGACCCACATAGACCCGGGCCGCGTCGGACAAATTGTCTTCCGTAAAATTCCGGCCCTCCCGCCGGCCCCCAAAACTGTCCCGGAAAACGCCCGGGCCCCGGTTTTCCCGCCGGCCTCCGGCGCCGCGGCGGCCCCTCCCGGATTCCGGCCCCTCCCAGGGAACCCTTCCTCCCCGGAGCGGCCGCGGCGGGGGGGCCTCGGCAAATTCCGCCACCGTTCCGTAACGGGAGGGGTCCAGCAGTTCCCCGTAATGGACCCGAATCAGGGCCTCCACCGCCTTTTCCGGCCCCAGCCTGTCGATGAGCTGGCGGCATACCTTGGCCAGGAAGGGGGAAGGCGCCTCGCCGGCGGCCTCCACGGAGGCATCGGAAAGGGAAACGCCGGAAAGGGGGCCGCCCCCTCCGCCCGGCGGCGGCTCCGGGGAAGCGGCGGAAGGAAGGTCCCGGGAAAAGGCCGCAGCGGATTCGGCGGCCCCCGGCGCGGACTCCCCGGCGGAGGATTCCGCGGGAAAGGGCTCCCCCGGGGCGGCGGGAATCGTCAGGGCGGCATCGGGGCTAAAAGCCTCCTGCGGAACTTCCAACGGAAGTTCCAGCGGCAGCTCCGCCGGCATTTCTTCCGGCATTTCCGGCAGCCCCGCCAGCACATCGGCGACAATCCGGGCCCGAACCGCCTTCATCACCGATTTTACCGAAGGCACCTTCATCCAGAGGATGCCGCTCCCCAAAACCCGCTCCATGTTCCGGGACAGTTGGCCGATCCGCCCCCGGTCCGAAGGCAGAGCCAGAGTCACCGCCTTGCCCTTCCGCCCCGCCCGGCCTGTACGGCCAATCCGGTGTACATAGGCCTCCCGGTCATGGGGAAGATCCCAGTTTACCACATGGGTAAGCCGTTCAATATCCAGCCCCCGGGCCGCCACATCGGTGGCCACCATAATCGTGGTCTGCTTGGACCGGAACCGCCGCAGAGTCCGCTCCCTGGCCTCCTGGGAAAGATCCCCGTGAATCGCTTCCGCGGGGTAGCCGTTCTCCACCAGCCGCCGGGCAAGCTCGTCGGTCTCCGCCTTGGTGCCGCAGAAGATGAGGCCGTAAAAATTCTCCGCCCCGTCGATAACCCGGCGGAGGGCCTCCAGCCGATCCTCCCGTTTCAGGACCATGTAGAACTGATCGATCAACAGAGACTGTTTTTCTTCCCCCGCGCCGTCCTCCAGGATTTCCACTTCCCCGATATGCTTCCGTATCACCCGTAGAATCTCATCCGGCATGGTGGCGGAAAAAAGGGCCACCCGGTATGGAAGGGCGGCGCCCTCGGACTCGTTTTCCGCCGGAACCCGGGGCCCCCCCTTAAGAGAAGCCATGATGGTCTCCACATCCTCAAAGAAACCCATGTCCAGCATCTCGTCCGCCTCGTCCAGGATGAACCAATCCACCCCGGACAGATCCAGCACCTTGCGGTCCATCAGATCCATCACCCGGCCGGGAGTACCCACCACAATCTCGGTGCCCCGCTTAAGGTCCAAAATCTGGTTCCGAATGGAAGCCCCGCCGTAAACCGCGGTGATTCGGGGAAAACTCCGCTCCCCCTCCTGACGGCCCGCGGGGACAAAACTGGCAATCTCCCTGGACACCTGGAGGGCAAGCTCCCTGGTCGGGGTCAAAATCAGCGCCTGGGGACCGGTCCGCCAAAGGGTTATCCGCTCCACCAGGGGAATACCGAAGGCCGCCGTCTTTCCCGTGCCGGTCCGGGCCTTTACCACCAGATGACCGCTTTCCGCCAGCAGCCGGGGCAGGGCGATAGTCTGAATAGGGGTAGGAAGTTCGAAGCCCTTGCGGGTCAGGGCGTTTAGCACCGCGTCAGAAAGGCCGAAGGAAGAAAAAGGTTGATTTTCGTCTACAAGCATTGGCAGAGTGTATCACATCCCGCCCCTCAAGCTAAGACCAGGGAAGGGAGGGCGCGGGATGGGAGACATGCCGGGCGCCGGGCTCCTTCTTTTGGGCGCATCCCCGGCTTCGCCGGGGACCGGGCTATCCGCTCCTATTCCGCGCCCCGGGGGGGCTGGCCCGCCCGTTACCCCCGGTGGGGGGGCCCACCCCCCCCCCCCGGGCGTTTTCGGCCAGTGGGGGGCCCCCGCCCCCCCCCCCCAAACCCCAGCATCAGCCGCCGCCGGCCTCCCTGCCGGCGGTTTGCCGCCGGAGGACATAACCCGCTTCCTCGCAAACACGAAACGGCGAATAGAGTCGTTCAGAAACTGAAGTTTCTGAACGACAACCGCTTAAAAACGAAAAAAACATGGATTTCCCCGGGAACCCGTGTTTTCCGCAAGACTCGTTCAGTAACCAACCGGCTTATTCGCAGCGGGGCCTCATACCTCGCCCTTTAGGACGAGGAGCTTCATTTTTCGATTATTTCACCCATGCTTATTATTCTGTCATATTTTTTATTTTCTTCTTCCAGCATTTTTATGTTGATATGCTGTTTTTCATTTTCCAACACCAATATTTCCTTTTGCAGCTCAAGCTCCCGGATCTTGTTTCTCTGGGTTTTCTGTTTATATGAAAGGATTATCGCGATAATAGGAATGGACAACGCGGCAAAGGGTATCAAAATGCCGATAGACTGCAGCCCCATATCATCATGCCCCCTGTTTTCATACGATACGGCCATTCCTCATTGCTGTCAAGCTCCATATCGTCACAGCGGGCGGGGCAAACCAGCCCGCTGGCTGCTTGGCCTAAAAAATCTGATATGCGGGTATAAGAAATTTACCACCATGGTGAGGAAGTCGTACCCGACCCGGGCGAACGGAACCCCGTAATGCCCGGAACGTATACAGGCCCGTTAGGCGTCGTTTTTTCCCTTTATATATTTTCTTATTTTTTTCATCATATCGTGAAAAAATTTATTCAAAATAATTTTTTGATTCGCAGTGGGGTCTCATGTCCCGTCCTTCAGGGCGGTTGGAGAATTAGCAACGCCAACAAAAAATTGGTAGTAGCCCCCGCAGTTAAATAACTTCCTTACAGAACGAACCTCGTAAATAATTCAACGCTTGCACGATACCTCGCCCTTTAGGACGAGGAGCTTCATTATATCATAAATATTTGACCATAGTATTCTATTTTTACTATTGTCGATTCTCAAAATTCTTTTTGATAATAAATATACCCGATCGGCATTACAAACATTTTCATAGTAGAGTTGTTCAGAAACTTCAGTTTCTGAACAACAACCGCTTAAAGACGAAGAATTCCCCGGCATTAAAATTATTACAAAATTCAAAGTTGTTCATTATTTTCCCAACAATTTCAAAAAAATTGCCCCCCACATTCCTGCTCCCAATTTTCTCCTTTCGCTTGTCCGGTGATGTAGTGCAATCAAGGGAGCGCTTCGCCTTGGCGCCCCTTCGCGGTTGAAATTCCGGTTCCCAAACAACAGCCGTCTACAAACGAAGTCCGGCCCTTTTCAGCCGCGCCTGGCCGCTGATGTCGGGCGGGCGGGGGGCCGTCTTGAATCAGAGTTTCGCGGCGCGGCGCGAAACTCCACACGGCGGGGAACATGCCGCAAGTTTTCGCGAAGCGAAAACTCAAAAGCCCGGGAAAACGGCGGAACGCCGGTTTCCCGGGCCGCGCAAGGGATAGGAGGGGTGCGGAGCAGCCACGCCGCTTCGCGGCGTGGCCGGAGCGAAGCGGAGCCCCGGATAGCCCGGTCCCCGCCCGCGGGAACCGGGGGCGGGGATGCGCCCAAAAGAAAGACCGCATCCCGGCTGTCCCGCCTTTCCTATTGGGGAGGGCTCCGGCTTAGGGGCGCCCCTCCCCCTGCCGATACTAAAGTATGACCCGTCAAAAAATACCCCTCCTCCCCCTCGTCCTGTTGATTCTCCGCTCCCTCCCCCCGGTTTACGGCAGGGACCTCCCCACCGCCGCCATTGAAGACGATTCCGGCCTCCGCCTCTCCATCCGGGACTCCTGGCTCCTGGACGCCCCCGACCGGGTCCTCGCCAGACCCTCCGCCCTCCGCGTTCTTCCCGGCGGCGGCCAAGTCCAGATCCGAACCGAAACCATCCCCGGCGAATTCGCCGTCATCCTGGCCAGGGAACTCACCGGTCCCCAGGGCCAAAGTATGGGCAGCTTCCCCGGCTGGGCCCAGGGTTCCTGGGTCTACGCCCGCCGCAGGGACAACGGGGCCCCCCTCCGAATCCGCGTCTTCCTCAGAAGCGACAGCCGGACCTACATCCAGTTCCGCCCCCTGGGGGAAGACCGCTCCCTGATGGACATGATCCTCTACGACGCCTGCCTCGCCTGGTCCCTCCCCGTGCCCCTCCCCTTCAACCGCCTCTTGACCATGCCCATGGAAACCGTCTACGCCGCCCTGGGGGAAAAGTTCAACCGCCGCTACTTCGACCCGGACCCGGACAACTACCAGGACCTCCGCCTCTTCGTCAGCCGCCTCCGCTCCCGCCTGCCGGAACTCTCCTACCGGGACGACGGGGCCTTCGACTCCCAGGGCCGCTACGTCTTCATTGAAACCCAGGAACCCCAGGACGACCCCCCGGGCCTCAATTGTTCCGGCTTCGCGAAATGGGTGGTAGACGGCATCCTCCGCCCCCGGACCGGCCGGAGACTCGACATCGGCCCCCTAAAGCAGCCCTTCGGCAGCCGGGGCTCCTCCTTCACCGACGTATGGGAAGACCTGCGGGACCCCTTTTTCGGCCTCGATTGGACCAGAAACCTCGCTTCCCAGGCTTGGACTATCCTGCGATCCCCCAGCTACGCCGGCCTGGAAGACATCGAAGTCCGGGACATCCCCTTTTCCCAGCTCATCCTCCGGGGCCAAAACGCCGTCCGGGCCCCCGCCCCCGGCCCCGCCCTCAAAAACTACCCCGGCAAACTCGAAAATTCCGGCTTCGATATAGAAGGCCTCCGCCCCATCCTCTACACCCTGGCTGTCGACGAACCGGGCCGCCTCTATCTGGCCTCGATAAACACCGAAATGGGCGCCCCGACCACGGCGGACAACCTCCGGGGCCTCCCCCGAATCCGCCAGCACTTCCACATAGCGGTCCTGGCCCCCTTCTTCGACGAATACGGCGGCTTCCAGGTAGCCGTCTTCGAAAGCGCCGTGGAAACCCGCTTCGCCCGCTTCCTCGCCCGCTACCCCGGCTGCCAGGTAAACCTGGTCCGCCTCCCCGTGGAAGGCCCCTTCGACCCCTAGCGTCGGGCCGCGGGAGGCCGCCTGGCCTCTAAAAGACCGGACAGATCTTATAGCCCTTTATAGAAGAAATTTACCACGAAGGCGGGGAAGGCCCACGAATGTTTCTCATCGGAATCAGGAAGGGGGGGCCACTTACCCAACAGCGGAAGCCGGGTGGAGCTCTTGTTCTGGCCCCCCCTTGGCTCCAAAGCCGGACCCCGTCCGGCTTTTCCGCCAACCCCCCGGGCGGCGGAATGCGGCCCGCCTGGTAAAAAACCCGCCCCCATGCCGCGGCCTCCGGCAAAATCCGACAAAAAATCGGTAAGAACAAGGAAAGAGGCAAAATTTTTCTTGACGCACGGATTTATTCGTAGCTATAATAGTCCCCATAAAGATTATGCGTTGGTCCGTCCTGCGGGCCGGAGCTGCTCCAACAGCCCCTGGCCGTCGGCGGAGGGAATGGCGTACATCTGGAGGATCAGAATAGGGGCGGGGAGAGAGGCCGTTGGCTGATTCCGTTCCAAAAGTTAGGAAGGAGGAGATCATGAAAAAGCTGATTGCGCTTTTGATGGTTCTCTTGGTAGCGGGCGCGGCGTTCGCCCAATTTCCCGATGGTCTTTCGATAGGCGGTTGGGGTCGGGCGGATTTTGTGCCGTTTCAAGGAATATTTAGTGATGATGACGATGTGGACCCGGTTATCATGACCGGCGTAGGTTCCGGTTGGGGCCCGGCTTATATGGGTCTTAATTTCCGCTTCAGCGCGGCCGACGGAAGGGTTGGCGGCGGCGCCGACATTAGCCGGGGAACCGGCGGCCCGTCCGATGGGGATGAGGTCAATATTTGGACCAAGCCCTTTGGCAGCGATATTCTGTTTATTGGTATTGGTCAATTCCGGAAGGGCGATTTCCGCGGCCCCGGAACCGATGGTGATTTCCAGGGTTTCATCGGCGGCCCGGGGAAAAATGGGGATGCGGTATTCCAGCGTTTTGCTCCTAATGCCGGCGCCCTGTTTATCAGCAAGCCCGTTGAAGGTCTCTCCCTCTTTGCCCAGGTCGATCATCCTGGAGACATGACGGGGATCGGGCCCATAATATCGGGCGATGTGGCGGAAGCCAAGGATACCTATAAGAAGATCCAGGCCGGTTTCGCCTATGATATTTCCGGTATCGGTCTTGCCCGCGCCCAGTGGGTGGGAAATAGCATGGATCTGGACTTCGCTGCCCTAACGGCCAATCCCGCCCGTATTGAAGCGGCCTTTAAGCTGAGAGCGGTGGAAGGCCTTAACCTGGATATTGGTCTAAAGGTGCCCATCGCCGTAAAGGAAGAGATCGCTACGAAGGATGTAACCTACCAGGATAATTTCCAGATCAACCTGGCCGGGGATTTCAAATCCGGTGATTTCGGTATTACCTACGGTCTCTATACCGCCTTTGGTGGGAGTGTGAAGGTTGAAGATGAGTCAGATCCTACATTAGAAATGGCCCCCACCTGTAATGTCATCCTGGTCCCCTCTTTCTATCTTGCCGGTCTTGACGCCACCGTGGGTGGCGACATAGGCCTTAAGATACAGGGTGAATCTAAGGCAAACGGTACCGCACGGAAGGATGATGCAGCCACATTTGGGATTGGCGTCTGGCTTTCCCGGAATCTTGGTAAGGGCGACATCAAAACCGGTCTTGCCTTCCATTTCCCCGATTCCGATGCTAAGCCCAAGGAAACCGTTGTTTCCCTGCCCATCATCATGCACGTTTCTTTCTAAGACCCTTCTTTTTGTCTTCTTTGGGCCATGCTCCTCCCGCTTAGCGGGAAAGGGCATGGCCCTTTTTTATTCGCAGCGGGGCCTCATACCCCGCTCCCCTCAGCCGCTAAACACGGACAAGCGCCTCCCCACAGCCGCGCATCAAGCCCCCCTCTTTATTTTTTTCCCCAAAAAAATCAATATTTAGACAAAATTCAGGGAAAAACACATAATTTTTTCGCTTTCCCCGCCCATAATATGATGGAGGTACAACCATGAGCGGCTTACAAAAACAACCCCCCCTCACCTTTGAGGCAGTCTGGGCCATGTTCCAGGAAACGGACAAGAAGTTCCAGGAAACAGACAAAAAATTCCAGGCGGCGGCCCAAATGTCCCTGGAAACAGAGAAAAGGTTCCAGGAAACGGAGAAAAAGTTCCGGGAAACAGACAAAAAGTTCCAAGAAACCGCGAAAATGTCCCGGGAAACGGACGAGAAAATAAAGGAGATGGTCCAGTCAATCAAGGAATT
>JAIRSD010000245.1 GCA_031255615.1 Treponema sp.
GCGGAGTGGAAGTTTGAAGACGCCCTCGTCGTGGAACGCGATGAGGGCCGCGAGGAAGGCCGGGAAGAGGACGTGAAACTGCTGAAAATATACGGCATGAACCCCGGGCAGATAGCTACGGCCCTTAGGATACCTCTGGACAAGGTTCTGCGCTATCTGGAGGACGATTCGACGGAGCGGGCTTAGTCCGGCCCGGAGCCATTGCTCAGGGTTGCTCGATGTAGTGCTTTTTGTAGTTCGAGGGGGTAACTTCCATATATTTCTTGAACGCCCGGGAAAAGGCTTTTTCGTCGTCGTAGCCGGCCGCCGTACTGGCCTGGTACACGGTCGCCCCGCTTACCAGGGCTTTTGCCGCCGCGCTCATCTTGCGGGCGAGGATATAGCGGCTGGGGGACATCTGGAAATAACTTTTAAACCGCCGGGAAAAGTAGGATCTTTCGAGCCCTACGTGCTGGGCCATGTCCTGTACCGAAACTTCTTCACGGATGTGCTTTCCCACGAAATCCGCCACATCGTGAAAGTATGAACTGAGGGGAGGGGGCGTTCTGCGGAGCGGCAGCAGATCGTCGATTAAAGTCAGAAAAATATCGAAGAGGCATACAAGCTCGTCGTAAAATTTGGGTCTGCTGTTGAGTTCCTTAATGGTCTTTAGAAGATAAAAAATGGCCGAATTTTCTTCAACTTCAAGGCAGGCGAATTGGGGAGAGAAGTCCATGTGTATTTCCACGTGGAACCAGAGGACTTCGAGCGGATCGTCTTTGTTGTGCCACAGGGTGTAGGGGCGCAGAATCGGGAAAACATAGAAATGATCTTTTAGGAGCCTTGTGTCCCTGCCGTTCCGCCTGAGGTACGCTTCCCCGCCGCAGATATAGTACATACGGTAAAAAAGCGCGATCTCGTCGGTCATGCCCCAGTTTTGATGGCAGATGGTGTAGTCGTTCTGAAGAAGGCTGAACTCGTAATTCATGCGAATTTACCCCCGTGAAGTCATGCTGCCCGTGTATACTTATTTTAAGGGGGGGCGCCGCGCCTGTCAAGGAATTCGCGGCCCTCGCTGTCCGCAGGGGCGCTCTGTTCCGCTTAAAATATTTACCAAAGAGCGGCTATATTCTATACTTGGGTTTGCGCCCCGGGCAATTCCGCAGATTGCCCGGTAATTCCGGAATCTCGCCGCAGGATTGGGGGATGCCATGCTGAATGAATATGAAATCATGCTGGAAAGGCAGGCGGCTGTCTGGACCTTCGGGACCCCTTCCGCCCCTACCAAGAGGCTTCCCTTTTACTTGTGGGAGTGGGGGCATTTTACCGCGCGGCGCGGCTATTATACTGTCAGGGAGAATTACCCCCAGTTCCTGCTTATCCATACCCTGGGCGGGGAAGGCAGGCTGATCTACGATTACCGGGAATACACGCTTTCCGGAGACACCGTCGCCGTAATACTGTGCGAGAAAAACCACCGGTACGAGAATATTTCCGACCGGTGGGAGTTTAACTGGTTTCATTTTAACGGGAGCGCGGCCTACGAGTATTACTGCCTTTTCAATAACGGGGACAGATTGAACATACAGGAACTCCGCCCGGGCGAGCCAGAGGCAAAGTTGATTGCCGAGATAATCTCCCAGGATAACCGTATTGATTTTATCAAGGATCTGAATACCTCCGGCAGGATTACCAGCCTTATGACCATGCTGATAACCCGGAAGCTGCGCATACGGCGGGAAAACCGCCCCAACTCCGCCAGGATTGTCAATAACGCCATTGGTTTTATGACGGATAACCTGACCGCCGATATTTCGGTCGGCAGCCTGGCGGGCCAGGTTAATATTTCCAAATACCATTTCTGCCGTATATTCAGAAACCAGACAGGGATTACCCCTTACGAGTACCTGATAAGCCTGCGGATCGGCAAGGCAAAACAGTTTCTGCGTACTACCGACGCTGTCCTGGACGAGGTTGCCGAGCAGAGCGGCTTCCCCAATAGCAAAAGCCTTATCTACAATTTCAGGCGGCTTACCGGCATGACCCCCGGCGCCTACCGCAGATCCGAATTTATGCCCTGACGCGCGGCGCGGTTCGCGGCGGCATTTCGGCAGGGTTCTGCTGCGCGGGGGTAGCCGGAGACCCCGGACCCGGCCGGAGGCCGGGGAGGAGGCTCCGGCGCAGGGGGGCCGGGCGGGGCCTTTTGCGCGTCACCCGCCGTGCGGTAACAGGCCCCCCTCCTTATCGCCCGGATGCCCGCTATGGTGTTTGCATTGGCCTGCGTTTTTCCGCTATATTTAGGGTATGGGTAACGCTATCTGCCTGTGTAACGGCACGGTGATGACTGGTTTTGCGTCTATGGACCAGTGCGCGGTTTTGGTTGAGGACGGCCAGGTGGCGGATGTTTTTTCAAAGAAGCGTTTTGAGCAGAAATGTTTCCCCCCGGGGACGCGGATTATCGACGTGGGCGGGGCCTTTATCGCGCCGGGGTTTATCGACACGCATATCCACGGTTTCGGCGGGCATGGTACTGACGACGCCTCGACGGAGGCGGTGATCGAGATGTCCGGGCTGCTTACCAGATGCGGGGTTACCTCGTTTAACCCTACCCTTTACCCGTCCGAGCCGGAGGAGATGATCCGGGCGGTGAAAAACGTGGCGGCCGCGATGGGCAGGGAAAACGGCGCCCGGATTATGGGGCTTCATCTGGAGGGGCCTTTCCTGTCTCCGGACAAGCTGGGGGTGCAAAGGGCGGAAACCCTGCGCCCGGTGGATATTGGCTATATGGAGAAGCTGTGGGAGGCCGCGGGGGGCCATGTTGTCAATATGACGGTGGCGCCGGAGATTAAGCATATGCGGGAGCTGGCGCTCTTCTGCATCAAGAAGGGGATCGTGCTCCAGGCGGGGCATACCGACGCGAAGTACGACAACATGGTTGAAGGCATGCAGGCGGGGATTCTGCACTCTACCCATCTGTTCAACGCCATGAGCAGGATGGACCACCGGAACCCCAACGCGGTGGGGGCTATTCTGATTCACCCGGAAATGTCCTGCGAGATTATTGCCGACGGTTTCCATGTGCACCCGGATCTGTTCAAGCTGCTGCTCCGGGACAAGCCGGTTGACAAGATTGTGCTTGTTACCGACGGCCTTAAGCCTACGGAGCAGGCGGAGGGGCCGTTCTTTGCCAACAGGGAGGAGGTGGTTTTTCACGACGGGCTGTTCCACCGGGCCGCAGACGATGTTATCGCCGGTTCCGGGCTTACCATGATCCGGGGGGTGAAGAACCTGGTGGAGTTCGGTTTTAGCCTGGAGGACGCGGTGCGGACCGCCAGTTCCAACCCGGCCAATGTTATGCGCTACAGGAACAAGGGGATCATTGTTCCCGGCAGCGATGCCGACATTGTGGTATTCGACAGGGGATTTAAAGTTCTTGCCGTTACGGTCGGCGGGGCGGTGAAGTATGAAAACTTTTAGGGGTTTCTCTAATGGGGTCTGTCTATAATGCGGGCATTATGGGCAGGCCCTATATAATTTAATTTGCGAGGGAAAGATGCGGCTTATTGTTCACAAAAATTACGACGAGGCGTCCTGCTGGGCGGCGGATTATATTGCCCGGAGGATCGGCGGCTTTGCCCCCGGGCCCGGGAGGCCCTTTGTGCTCGGCCTTCCCACGGGATCAAGCCCCCTGGGAATCTACAAACAGCTTATCGCTTTTAACAAGGCCGGGAGAGTTTCCTTTGCCGATGTGATGACTTTTAATATGGACGAGTATGTGGGGCTTCCCGAGGATCACCCGCAGAGCTATCACCGGTTTATGTGGGATAATTTTTTCTCCCATATTGACATAAAAAGAGAGCGGGTGAATATCCTTGACGGCATGGCGGAGGACCTTGACGGGGAATGCGCGTCCTACGAGAAGCGGATTTCGGACGCCGGCGGGATCGAGCTTTTTCTGGGGGGCATGGGCGCCGACGGGCATATCGCCTTTAACGAGCCGGGTTCCTCCCTGCATTCCAGGACCCGCGTCAAGACCCTGGCCACCGGGACGAAGACGGCCAACGCCCGTTTCTTTGAGGGCGATCCGGGCAAGGTTCCCGCCACCGCCCTGACTGTGGGGGTCGGCACGGTGATGGACGCCCGGGAAGTTCTGATTCTGGTAAACGGCTACAACAAGGCCCGAGCGCTCCGGGCGGCGGTAGAGGAGGGCATCAACCACATGTGGACCCTGTCCTGCCTGCAAATGCACCCCAGGGCGATTATTGTCTGTGACGAGGCGGCCACGGATGAGCTGAGGGTGGGGACGGTGCGTTATTTTAAAGACATAGAAGGAATCTGAACCGCTTTTAAGCACGGCCTGTGGCGTCCTGCGGAGCCGCAGAGTTGCGGAACTGCGGGGTTGCGGCGTTAATTCAAATTGAGAGAGACGACTTGGCAAGAAAGTATTGGCTGCTGCTAGTTCTGGCGCTGGCCGCCGCCCGGGCTGCCGGGGCGGAGGAGAAGGACCATATTGCCGCCTTTTCTGACCCGGCCCGCGTCTGGGGGCCGGGGGCGGAGTCGGTAATCGAGGAGGCCTACCGGGAAGGCTTTAAAACCGTCATCATAGGCGGCAGGGTTATGAATCTCAGGATGCCCTTTGCCGAAAACAACGAGCGTTCCGAACTGGCCGATCGGGACTGGGAAATCCTGGGGGGCGGGAAGGCGGACCCGCGCTATCTCTGGGAAGCGATTGAGGAAATTTTCAAGACGGAAGATTTTTTAAACTACACCAGAACGGTAAGGGACGGCCGGGAAAAGGTGATTGTCTTTGATATTCCCACAAAG
This sequence comes from Treponema sp., assembly GCA_031255615.1. The sequence goes on from JAIRSD010000245.1 coordinate 4,804, forward strand.
ACCTGGAGCGCGAGTTTTGATCTTTTCGATATTGCCCGGATGAAGGCCGGGGCTTACCGGGGGCTTCCCCACCGGCCCTATGTGCTGGTTTCAGGATCGGGGATTCAGGAGAGCGACGTGTACAATTACCTTTACTGCGTGGGCTGGATAGGCATGGACTGCTCCGGCTTTGTGTGGCACGTGCTGTCCTATGTCGCCCGGAAGGCCGGCGTCGATCTGGGCCGTTCCCTTGGGCGCAGTATCGGAGGCCCCCGGGGCAGCGATCCTTCGCGGTACGTGGGGACCGTTTTTTTCGATTCCCGGAGCAGGGAGCTTATCACCGTTAAGGACGAGATCCGCAATCTGAGGCCTGCGGACGTGCTGCTCTTCCGGGGGGAGGATGGTTCCATAGTTCATTCGGCGGTTATTCAGTCCGTCAATTTTTCTACCGGGGTGATCCGTTACCTTCAAAGTACCGACGAGGCGCCCCTGGCCGAACGCGGCATACACGAGTCTTTTATTACCTTCGATCCTGATCGTCCTGAGCTGAGCCTGTCGGACCCTGCGGTAAGCTGGAACCAGGCGCGCTACCCCCCGTTTCCCGGGGAAAAGGCCTCCGCCTTTTCCAATGACGGCGAGCGCTACCGGGCTTATGCCGAAAAAGGCGGCGGCAAGGTGGTGCGCCTGAGGATTATGGCGGGGATTATCAACAAGCTGGCGGGTTGATTGGAAGGCGTGGTCCATACCCCGGAGCTTGCTCCGGAAAATTTGCTGCAATTGGAAATGTTGTAGACGATCTTTACATTTAGGTATGGACCACGCCAGTATAATAAATTTCCTCTCCAACGAAGATACCCGGGAGCTTGCTCCTGGGTTCTTCATTGGAAGGCGCGGTCCATACCCGGAGCTTGCTTCTGGGTTCTTCATTGGAAGGCGCGGGATATGGGGGGCTATTGCGGTTCGTTTCCCTTTGCCCTTCGCAATCGTCCGTATCAGGCGTTTCGGTCTAATCGTGCTCCTCGCTTCCTGCTTTTTTAAAACCCAGCCCCACATAGTAGGTTTCGAATGACCCGGCCCGGCACGCCGTTGGTTTGAAACTCTTCCCGGTTCCGAAAAGCTCCCGGATCCGCCCCAGGAGGCCTGCGGTGTCCCCGCCCTGGAACACTTTTACTACCATGCTGCCGCCCGGCTCCAGAACTGTTTCGGCGTAGAGGAGCGCTTCCTCCGCCAGGGCCAGGGAGCGGAGGGTATCTACCCGGCGGTTTCCCGTGGTTGCCGGGGCAGCGTCGCTCACGAGCAGGCTGTACGGGCCGCGCCCGGCAAGGGCCCGGCGGGTTTCAGGGGCGGCAAGGTCCCCCTGGAGGAAGAAAAAGTTTTCGCCGTCAAAAAGGCCGCGGTCGTATTGGCGGGACAGGGGGGCAAGGTCCGCAGCGGCGAGAAAGCCCCGGCCCGCCAGCTTGCGCAGGAGGAAGAGGCTCCAGCTTCCCGGGGCGGCCCCCAGGTCCAGCGCCCTGAAGCGGGAAAGGTTCCGGGGCAGCAGGGGAAATTTTCCAGCAAGCTCGATGAGTTTGTAGACCGAACGGGCGGGGTAGCCTTCTTGCTGCGCCCTGGCCGCCCAGTAATCGGGCTTTTCGTAAGCCGCTTTCGCCATGTCAGCCGATGCCCGCCGCTGTCGCTGCCTTTGGGCGGCCGCGTTCGGTTGGACTCGCCGCTAACGCGGCGGGTGAAGGGGTTATCGCTGCCTTTGGGCGGCCGCGTTCGGTTGGACTCGCCGCAGGCGCGGCGGGTAAAGGGGTTACTTGAAACGGGGGGCTTGTATAAAATGCCATTATGGATTCGGAGTATACAAAAAGGCTTGAAAAGATTGAAGAGCGCCTTGCCCTGTTTCTGCCCCGGTCCCCAGGCCAGCCCTGGATGGACCTGGTTTTTGCAGATTCCGCCCGGCAGGCGGGCCATGATTTGGCGGCGTCCCTGCTTGAGCCGGGCTGGGATATTGTAAACCGCGGGGGCAAACGCTGGCGGCCCCTGCTCCTTACCCTGATCTGCGAGGCGCTGGGCGGGGGGGACAAGGGGCTCGCCCTGGTCCCCCTGGTGGAGTTTCCCCATAACGCCAGCCTTATTCACGACGATATCGAAGACAATTCCGACGAGCGCCGGGGCAAGCCCGCGGTTCACCTTGTGTACGGCGCCGATACTGCCATTAACAGCGGGTGCTTTTTGTATTTTCTGCCGCTTGCCTGCGTTGATTCATGGGATGTCCCGGCGGAACTGAAAAACAGGGTTTACGCTGCCTGGGCCGAACATATGCGCCGGCTTCACCTGGGGCAGGCCATGGACATAAAATGGCACCGCGACTTTGCCGCCGTTCCGGGCCCCGCCGAATACGAGCTGATGTGCCGCCTCAAGACCGGCTCCCTGGCCCGGCTCGCGGCGGTGCTGGGGGTGTACGCAGGATACGCCGGGAAAGCCGGCGGGCCGCCTGCGGCGCGGGAAACATTCCAAGAGCGGGCCGCGCCCTGGATTGAGGCGTTTGGCGGGGCTGCGGAAAAGCTGGGGGTGGGTTTTCAGATATTGGACGATGTGAAAAACCTGATTACCGGAAACCCCGGCAAGAAACGGGGGGATGATGTGGTCGAAGGCAAGAAGAGCCTTCCCGCCCTGCTTTTTCTGAACGAACACCCGGAAAAAGCCCCCCTGGTGGAACGCTGTTTCCGGGCCGCCCGCGCGGGGGGGAGTTCCGTCCCCGAAGTGGAGGAACTGATCGGCGAGTTCGAGGCTGCGGGGGCGCTGGAAAAGGCCGGGGCGCGGGGCCTCGCGCTAATCGGGGAAGCCAGGGAGGCCCTGGCCGGTCCGGGCGGCGGCTTGTGGGAAGCTGCGGGCGGCGGGGAGGAAGGCTGCGGCCGGCCTGCGGAAGCCCTCGCGGCCCGCCGGCTTTTGGCCGGGTTCACGGAACTTCTGCGCTGAGCCGGGGG
>JAIRSD010000259.1 GCA_031255615.1 Treponema sp.
CTCAGGGGTTCTGTCAGCGATACTGCTATGCGGGAAATTATGCATGTCCGGGAAGCCACCCTGTCGGCGGGGGCCGAATATACGGGGAAGCTCCGGGCAGCGCCGCTCAGCTTCAAAGCCGGGCTGGGACTCGATACCCTGATTCCTCTGAAATACTGGAACGAGGACAACGAATTTCAGAAACTCATGGACGCCGGGTATTACATTGTTCAGACCCGCCTGATGCGGCTCTATACCTGGCAGGCGGGTATTTTTTACGACATCACCGGTGACCATGAGGTCCGTCTTACCTACGCCCGGAAGAACCACTTTCCCACCATGGCCCAGCGGTATTCAACCCGCTTCGGTTCGGTGCTGCCCAATTCCAACCTTGGCCCGGAGATCGCCCACCACTTTGAACTTGGGTGGCGCGGGTTTTTCGGCGAAAAGGTACAGGTTAACGCCGCCGGATACTACAGCATCATCCGGGGGAAAATGTCGGTGATTCAACTGCCGGACCCCAATTATCCTATGGCGCAGGTAGACTATGTCCGCAATCTGGATTCCACCTCTTTTTACGGCTTCGAGGCGGCGCCGGAATTCTTTCCGAATGACTATATTTCAGGCGGCCTGGCCTTTTCGTGGAACCGCTATGTTATCAACCACAGCCAGGCGGAAGACAAGGCTATCGTCTACTACCCCCCCGTCACCCTGAACGCCTATATGCGTATCCATCCCCGGTTCAAAAATATTTCGATAATCCCCCGGTTTGAATACACCGGACCCCGGTACGCCGATTCCCCGGGAACCCTGGAATTGCCGGGATATTCGCTTTTTCATCTTAAAATAAGCGCCGATATTGGCAGCCATGTTTCCCTTTCCGCGGCCATGGAAAATATTTTTGACACCCTCTACGAAATACGCCGGTATTCGCCCCAGGGGGGGCGGGCTTTTTCCTTTACCCTGGAAGTACGGCATTAAAAAGGATATGGTATACCGGGGTTAACATATTCCCGGCATAAAAATATTTATTGGGAGAAGTTATGTACAAAGTTTTTGTGTTCAGCCTGTTGTGCCTGACCTTTAACCTGCACGCGGCCCCGAACCGGGACAGGGCAAAGCCGGAAGCCGCGAAAACGGTGATGTTCACCGACTCGGCGGGAAGGCAGGTGGATGTCCCCCGGATTATTACCCGCATAGCGCCTTCGGGTTCCCTGGCGCAGATGTTTCTGCTGGCCATCGCCCCGGAGCTGCTCTGCGCCGTCTCCGGCCCTTACCCGGCGGACCAGGCCGAATTCATCCCGGACTACGTGAAAAACCTGCCGGCGGTGGGTCAATTTTACGGTTCCCGGAATCTCAATCCCGAGGAGGTGGCGGGTATCGCGCCGGACATCGTGATCGATGTGGGCGAACCAAAGGACACCATCGCCGAAGACATGGACGGCATCAGCCGGACCATCGCCGTTCCCGCCGTGCATATCACCGCTACCCTCCAAAGTACCCCCGAAGCCTTCCGTACCCTGGGGCGGCTCCTGGGGAAGGAGGCCAGGGGGGAGGCCCTGGCACGGTTCTGCGAACGGGCCCTGGCGGGAAGCGGGGCGGCCATGCGGGGGGCCCCGTACAAGCCGTCAATCCTGTACTGCCTGGGGCCGTCGGGAACCAACGTGCTTGCCGCCGGTTCCTTCCACGCCGAAGCGCTGGACTGGCTGGCGGTCAACGCGGCGGTGGTGGACACCCCCTCCTCCCGGGGCAGCGGCAACGAAACGGACATGGAACAGATCCTCCTGTGGGACCCGGATGTCATCCTCTTTGCCTCCGGCAGCGTCTACGCCGCCGCCGGATCGGACCGGCTCTGGTCGGAACTCCGGGCCGTCAGGCAGGGCGATTATTTCCGGGTGCCCGAGGGGCCCTACAACTGGATGGGCGGACCGCCTTCGATTAACCGCTACCTGGGGATCCTGTGGCTGGGCAAGCTGCTCTACAACGGGGAGTACGATCTCTACAGGGAAACGGCGGAATACTACCGCCTGTTCTACGGTTTTGACCTTAGCCGGCAACGGTTTGACGCTCTGACCGCGGGAAGCCTGCGGTGAGTTCCCTGGAGAAGGCGGAGGCCGGCCTGGCCAGGATACCGGGCTTGAGGCTTTCGATTTTGCCGGCCCTGGGGGCGGCGCTGGCCGCTTCCTTTCTCCTTTCCCTGTCCATCGGGCGCTATCCCATTCCGGTCTCCGCGATTCTGGCCCGCATAGCCGGCGCGCCCTTTGAGTCCGCCAGGATGGAGGCGATATTCTTTAACGTGCGGCTGCCCCGGCTCCTCCTGGCCTGTCTGGTAGGCTGTTCCCTGGCCGCGGCGGGGGCTTCCTACCAGGGAGTGTTTCAGAATCCCCTGGCCGCCCCCGATATTCTGGGCGCCTCAAGCGGGGCCGCCGCGGGGGCGACCCTGGCGATACTGCTCCGGCTGCCCGGTTTTCTGATCACCCTCTCCGCCTTTTGCGCCAGCCTTCTCACCATCGCCATCGTCCTGCCCCTGGGAAGCCGGGCCCGGGGGAAGCGGGTAGTGGGGCTTATCCTGGCGGGCCTGATGGTGTCCTCCATCTGGAACGCGGCGGTTTCCTACATGAAGCTGACCGCGGACCCGAACAGCCAGCTCCCCGAAATCACCTACTGGCTTATGGGCTCCCTGGCAAAGGCAAAGCCGGAGGACATCCGCTTCGTGCTGCCCCTCATGGCCCTGGGCGCGCTGCCGCTGATACTGTTCCGCTGGCGGATCAACCTTCTTACCCTGCGGGAGGAGGAAGCCCAATCCCTGGGGATAAACGTCCGGGTCCTGCGGGCGGTCGTCATCGTCGGCTCAACCCTGCTCACCGCCTCGGCGGTTTCGGTGAGCGGCGTCATCGGATGGGCCGGCCTGGTCATCCCCCACATCACCCGCCGCCTGGTGGGAAACGATTACCGGATCCTCATGCCCGCTTCCATGCTTACCGGTGCGCTGTTTCTGCTCCTTATCGACAACATCTCCCGCAACCTCTTTGCCGCCGAAATCCCTTTGGGCATCCTTACTTCCCTGGTGGGGGCGCCCTTCTTTCTCTGGCTCCTCGGCCGGAAGGGGGAATTGTGGTGATTGTTCCGGGAAGCGCCATGCTGGAAGTACGGAGGCTCTCTTTTTCTTACCGGGCCCATCCGGTGCTGGAAGAACTTGACCTGTCTCTGGCGAAGGGGGAAATGCTGGCTGTCCTGGGGCCGAACGGCGCGGGCAAGACCACCCTGTTCCGCTGCCTCCTGGGGCTGGAGAAATACCGGGGGCATATACAGGTCCAGGGGGTGGATTTGGCCCGGCTCCGCCCCCGGGAGCTGGCGAAAAAAATCGCCTACGTTCCCCAGACTAATTATCCGTCCTTCAATTATTCGGTATTTGAAATGACCCTGATGGGGACCGCCGCCCAGGGCGGCGAATGGTCCCTGCCGGGGCCCGCCCAGGCAAAGGCCGCCCTGGATGCGCTGGAACGAACCGGCATCGCGGATCTCCGGGACCGGGGCTTTCGCAGCCTCAGCGGCGGCGAGCAGCAGCTCTGCCTTATCGCCCGGGCGCTGGTCCAGCAGACGGAAATTCTCATTATGGACGAGCCTACGGCAAACCTTGATTACGGCAACCAGATCCGCGTCCTCAGCCGGATCAGGGAGCTGTGCCGCCAGGGATGCGGCATTATCATCAGCACCCACAACCCGGACCACGCCTTCCTCTTTGCCGACCGGGTCGCCGTCCTGCACCGCCGCCGCATCCGCGCAGCCGGAGCCGCCGCCGCCGTGCTGACATCCGATCTGCTTGCCGATCTCTACGGCGTTCCGGTCGTCCTCAACCGGGACCCGGAGGGCAGAATGTATCTAACCCCCAAAGGGGCCCCCTAAAGAGGAACCGCCGCCGGCTTTACCGTGCCCCCGCAGCGGCCCCGTGCCCCGCAGCTTGCCTGGTTCAAAAGGCGGGCGGATGCTGCGATACGCCGCCGCGCCGGGACGCCGCCGCCGAAGCATGAACATCCCGGCGGACGGGGAAGGTTTCCATAAAAATACGGCGGGTCTATGCGAGGTACATGCCTACTTTTATATATTTTTCGAACAATTCCGTTTTTCTTATATTTCCTCTTTCCAGTTTTTTGTTCTCATATTCTATCAATCCGTAGTATTTCATTATTTGATTCAGAGTCCGGTTGATATAACATCCCTCTATCATAAAATATTTATCACATTCTTTAAGGTAATCAAAGGCTTTGAAATATAGATCCGCGTAGAAATCTTCGTCCCTCCATTTGTTCCCGTATTTGTTTATTAAATACAGGGTGTAATTATACCCAAGCTGTCCTATCTCTTCATTTTCGGAATAGTCAAAATACGCCCAGTTATATTTATTGCAGGTTACGTCAAATAAATATTCGAACAGCCCGCTCGAATTTATGATTTTTTCCGCCCTTTTTGTTAAAGTTATGCTGTTCTTGCCTATTTTTATCAATCCCGAAATTTTGCACAATATTTTTGTCATGACAATATTGTTCACGTCGGTTTCTTTTGTTAATTTCGTGATTCCCAAATCTATCATGGTATCCGGTATAAATCCCTGGGCGTAAATATCTTTAACAACGGCCGGAGGCAGGTTTCCTATCTTTGTCAATTTTATTTCATTGGCGGCTTTGACAATATTCAAGAAATATTTTATCTGTTTAATCATCGGTATGTCGTTCCCGTCGAATTTTTTCGGGTTTATCGTTATGAGGTTTTCCCCCCACCGGCCGTACAACAGCCCCCGCATTTGTTCCGGGGACAGGCCGTCAAACCGGTCCTGTCCGGTGTTGTTGTATACGTTTTGAACAACCGCAAGCTGCTCTTCCAGTACATCCTGAGGAAAACCGCCGTATGTGTCCATCACGTTTTGGATGCTTTTTTTTAGTTCTTCATCTAGCATTTTTTCCATTCGCCGCGGGTCTGCCGCCCCGACGGGTACTTGCTCTCCTTAATTTATAGAACGCCCCGCTTTCGGGGCGGAAAAAATTTACTATATGCCCTTTCTCGCACTCTGTAAATACCCTTTCGAAAGTGTTTTCGGAAGCGTTTTGCGGGCCTATCGTCCCGGGGGAATACCGCGGTGAATACCGTTGGGAATACCGCCCGTTCCGGGCCGGAAATTTTTTCCGGGGAATCCCCGCAAAGGGCGGCCTGAGCGGAGTATCCCCGCCTCCGCCGCTTTTCCCCGGACAGCGGAGCGTTCCCCCCGATTCCCTCCGATTCCCCGCAGGGGAAGGCCGGGAGTGGGGCGGCCGGGCCGGATTCTCCGGGTCCGGGCGGGCGCGGGCAATGTTACCATGCGGGGCCTCCCTGCGGGGGCCTTCATTGACAGGGCCGCGCCGCCCGGGGCCTTTCCTCCGCCGGGGGCGGGGATGCGCCCGGATTCGCGCTGCTACTCCGCCCCCTCCGCCCCGGACCCTTTGGCGGAGCCGGACCCTTTACAAAAAAAAGGATATTCCCCATAGTACCCCCATGGATCTGCCGGCGGGATTGTCCGTTCCTTGCCCCCTGCCCCCCGCCGGGGAACCGCCGGGGCCCTTTCCCGAAGACGGCGAAAATCCCGCCTATCTCAGCAGGCAGATTATCACCTATCTCGGCAACAAGCGGGCCCTTTTGGGTTTTATCGGCCGGGGAGTCGGCATGGTCCGGCGGCGGCTTGGAAAGGCCAGGCTTTCCCTGTTTGACGTGTTCAGCGGTTCGGGGATTGTCGCCCGGTATTTCAAACGCTTTTCCAATTTGCTGCTGGTCAACGATTTGGAGCGCTACGCGGAGCTTATTAACCGCTGTTATTTGTCGAACCGGGGGGAGCTTGACCTTCCCGTCCTGGAAAAAATATACGGGGAGCTGATGGGGGAGCTTGAGGGGAATCCGCTGGTTCCCGGCCTCATCACCGGGCTCTACGCCCCGGAGGACGACGACCGCATTCAGCCGGGGGAGCGGGTTTTTTATACCCGCAGAAACGCTTCGTATATCGACACGGCCCGGGGGCTTATCGATCATATCGACGAGAAATACCGGATCTATTTTCTCGCCCCCCTCCTTTCGGAGGCTTCGATCCACTCGAATACCTCGGGGGTTTTCAAGGGCTTCTACAAGAACCGGGATACGGGGGTCGGCCAGTTCGGAGGGCGGAACCGGGATTCCCTCGCCAGGATCCGGGGGAGCATCCGCCTGCCCTTTCCGGTCTTCAGCAATTTTGACTGCGACTGCGTTGTGTACCGGGGGGATTCAAACCGGATAGCGCGGACCGCGCCGGAGGTTGACCTGGCCTACATGGACCCGCCCTACAACCAGCATCCCTACGGTTCGAATTACTTCATGCTGAATCTGATCATCGAAAACAAACGCCCCCCCGCCCTGAGCCGGGTCTCCGGCATCCCCGAAGGCTGGAACCGCTCCCCCTACAACAAAAGACGCTCCGCCGCCCGGGCGCTGGCGGATCTGGCCGCCAACATCAAGGCGAAGTACGTCCTCGTTTCCTTTAATTCGGAAGGGATCATCCCCTTCGAGGAAATGACGGAGCTGCTGAAAAAAATCGGACGCCTGGAAGTTTTGGAGACCGCCTACAATGCCTTCCGTGGCTCGCGGAATCTGTCGAAACGCGGCATCCATGTAAAGGAGTATTTGTTTTTAGTGGAAAAATGAAGGGACGGCGGAAAACGAATCCGCGGTAATGCTCCGATGAGGCGAATCCGTATAATGCATGCATGTTGGGCGCATCCCCGGCCCCAGGGCCGGGGACCGGGCTATCCGGGGCTCCGCTATCGCTCCGGCCCCGCCTGCGGCGTGGCTGCTCCGCACCCCTCCTATCCCTTGCGCTGCTCAACATCCGCATCCATGCGGATGTTGAGCTGGGGGTTTTTGCTTCGCAAAAACCCCCAGAGAACGGAAACAGCCGGCCTCCCTGCCGGCTTGCCTGGGTGGAGTTTCGCGCCGCGAAACTCCGAAAAACCGAAACGCGAAGCGTTTCGGTTCGGCCTTTGGCTGGGCGGCGCGGTCTTCGCCGAATGGCCGCCGGTGTGCGCCGGGCCGAAACTATCGGAATGACAGAATGAGGTGACAAGATGAATGGAAGAACCCCCGCGCCCCCCGGCGCTTTTACGGCCCCCGCCGATTCCCCTATGCGGTATGTTTGGCGGACCGGACCGGGCCTCCTTGTTTTACTTTTCGGCTTATTGGCCGGACTTCCCGGCGGGGAGCTTGCCGGACAGGAGGGCGCGGCCTCCGCCATAGGGGACCGGGCCGCCCGCATCGCCGCATCCCTGGACGATTCTACCCTGGCCTCCCAGGTGATCATGAGCGGCGTGGACGGATCCTCCCTGCTCGGCGCGGAGATGCGGCGGATCTTCCAGGACTGCCCTCCCGGAGCGGTCATGCTTTTCCGCTACAACCTGAACACCCCGAAGGATGAGGTCCGCCGTTTCATCGCCCAGTGCGTAGGGGCCGCCGGCGTCCCGCTTGCCGCAGCCGGCCCGGCCCCGCAGGGGCCCCCCGGCCCGGCCCTCATTCCCCCCCTTATCGCCGCCGATCACGAGGGGGGGCAGGTCCACCGCTTCGGGCCGGGGATCAGCCGCCTTCCCCCCGCCGAATCCTGGGGGAAACTGGCCGAAAAGGAGGGGAGGGCGGCGGCCCTGGCGGCCCTGGAGGCGGCGGCCTACAGTTCGGGAAAGGAACTCCGGGATCTGGGCCTTACCCTGAACCTGGCCCCGGTGGCGGAAACCCTGACCGACGACAACCGGCCCTTCCTTGAGGATCGCGGCTTTAGCGGGGAGAACGATTTTACCGCCGCCGCCGCCGCCGCCTACATCCGGGGCATGGAGCGGGCCGGAATCGGCTGCGTGGCAAAGCATTTCCCCGGCAACTCCGGCATCGATCCCCACCATGCCGCCCCGGTCCTCGCCGGGAGCAGGGAGGAACTGGCCTGGACCGTCCAACCCTTCGCCGATCTCATCCGGGGCGCTTCCTCCGGCGGCCCCCCGGTGGCGGGGATCATGGTCTCCCATGTCCTGGTCCCCGCCTGGGATCCGGATCGGATCGGAAGTTTTTCCCCGGTCCTTATCAACCGCTGGCTCCGGGGGGATCTGGGGTTCCAGGGCCTCGTCCTGGCGGACGATTTTTCCATGACCGCCTCCGCCTCCCGGCTGAACCCCGAGGAAGCGGCGGTCCTTTCCCTGGCGGCGGGGGCGGACATGGTCATGGCCTGGCCTTCGGGGCTGCGGAAACTCCGGGAGGTCATCCTGGCCGCCCTGGAACGGGGATCCCTAAGCCGCCCCCGGCTGGAAGAGGCGGCGGCCCGGATCATCGCGGAAAAAATACGGCTGGGGCTTTTGTAGCCGGGGAGGATTACGGATTATGACGGATCAGGGACCGGGCCTGGGGGGCCGCGTTTTATGGCAGGACGATGATTTCCTCGTGCTGAACAAAGTTCCCGGCGAATCCGCCGAGTCCCCGGAATCCCCTTCCGACAGCATCACCGGCCTGCCCCGGCTTCTGCAACAGGAATTCGGGACCCCCTTCTTCCCCGTCCACCGGCTGGATGTGCCGGTCTCAGGCTGCGTCCTCTTTGCCCGGAACCCCCGGGCCCTGGCCTTTCTCAGCGAATGTTTCAGGACCCCCGGCAAGGTAGAAAAGATCTATTGGGCCGTCACCGAAGCGCCCCGGAAGGCCGGCGGCAGCCTCCCCCCGGAACCCCCCGCCTATGCGGAACTGGTCCACTGGCTGGAAAGGGGGCCGGGGAACCGCAGCGCCGCCTTTGACAGCGGCGGCCCCGGACGAAAGAAAAGCGTCCTCCGATGCCGGACCCTGGGCCGGGGGGACCATTACCTCTTTCTGGAAGTCAAACTCGTGACTGGCCGGCATCACCAAATCCGCGCCCAGCTTTCCCGGGCGGGCCTTCCCGTCAAGGGGGACCTGAAATACGGGGCCCGGCGCAGCGAAAAGGGGGGCGGCATAAGGCTCCACGCCTATTCCCTGGCCTTTCCCAGCCCCCGGAACGGCCTTATCCGGGTGGAAAGCCCGCCCCCCCTCCCCCTCATCGATAACCTGTGGCGGGCCTTTATTGAAGCCGCCTGCCCTCCGGCCCAGGCTCCGGCCGGGCCCTAAAACACGTAGCCGGCGCGGATCTTCACAAAGTTGTTCAATGCGTTTTGACTGACCGTCGTTCAAATCATCCTTGTAATGAATGTTTTGGTTAGTATGTTTTGTTTTGAAATTTGCGGGACTAAATAGAGAAAACAGGATGGCCCGCGGATTACACGGATTATCCGAATTTTTCATGTTTAAATAAAATCAGCTTAATCCGCGAAATCCGCGGACAAGAATCCTTAGTCCAGGGGAGGGGCGGACTTCAAGAATTCCAGCAGGGGCCCCTCCCAGCCATCTGTCCCGCCGCCTGCGGCCTGGTCGCGGAAGCGGCGGTAAAGGCCCAGGATATGTTCCCGCACCCGTTCCCCCGTCTCCGCGTCTATCCGGGGCAGGGCCGCCGCGGCGGCGCTTTTCCCGTCAAAGAGTTCCGCCCCAAAGCGTTC
>JAIRSD010000025.1 GCA_031255615.1 Treponema sp.
AGCACACGAAGAAAGGAGGCTGCTCCCTATCCCGCTCCCACTCCCCGCCGCCGCCCTTTGTACACTTTCCCGCGCCGTCCTCATTTTCGCGAACCTTCCCCATCGTCGCGCTATGTTTCTTGCAACACCACCGGATAAAAAAACAACCGGGAATAAGAGGGGAAACCACCAAGGCGCACCAAGGAACTCGAAGGAATGACCGCCGGGCGCACTACGGCTCGCTGGGCGAACTGCGGACTCGCCAGCACACGAAGAAAGGAGGCTGCTCCCTATCCCGCCGCCGCCCTTTGTACACTTTCCCGCGCCTTTCTCCACTGTCGCGGTACATTTCTTGCATCACATCACCGGATAAAAAAACAACCGGGAACAAGATTTTTAACCACCAAGGCGCACCAAGAAACACGAAGGAAAGCCCGCTGGGCGCACTACGGCTCGCTGGGCGAATTGTGGACTCGCTAGAACACGAAGAAAGGAGGCTGCTCCCTATCCCGCTCCCACTCCCCGCCGCCGCCCCTTCCCGCCCCGCCCTCGCCGCCCCAACGGGCGGCGAGGCGCCGGCAGCCCCGTCATGTCCAGGTTGAATGAACAGCCTGCGAAGACCCCGCCGCCGCGCGGGCACGGTCCCGGACGGCGATAGCGCCGCCGATGCGGAGGGCCCGGACAAGATTTTCCGCCGCCAGACCCAGGTCCCGGGGGCTGTCCCGTATCATGGCATCCAGACCGGTCTGGCCGGAGGAGATGGAGACCGCATAGTCAAAGGACCCGAGAAGCTCCCCCAGATCCCCGCTTAACGCGCCGGAGAGGAGGGCCACGGGAACCCCCGCTTTCCGGGACTCCCGGGCCACCACGGAGCAGAGCTTGCCCCCCGCGGTTTGGCTGTCGGTCATGCCCTCCCCGGTGATAACCAGGTCCGCCCCGGGAAGCCGGTCAAAAAAACCGGCGTATTTCATCACCAGGAGGGCCCCGGATTCCATGACCGCCCCCAGACAGATCCGCAAGGCCGCCCCCAGACCGCCGGCGGCCCCATCTCCGGGCCGCTCCACATCCTCCGCCATCCCCGCCCGGATCCAGGCCCCGGCAAGCCGGGCAAGCCCCGCGTCCAGAACCTTGATCATCTCGGGGCCGGCCCCCTTTTGAGGACCGAACACCGCGGAGGCCCCCTGGGGCCCCAGCAGAGGATTGGTAACATCGCAGGCCGCCTTGACGGAAAGCCCCCTAAGCCGCGGATCTGCCCCGGAAGGATCGATCCGCTCCACCCTTCCCAAGGCCTCCCCCCCCTGGCCCACAGGCCCTCCGCCGGCATCCAGAACCCTAAACCCAAGGGCGCTGATCATCCCCAGCCCCCCGTCGTTGGTGGCGCTGCCGCCGATGCCGATGATAAGCTCCCGGGCCCCTGCGTCCAGGGCCGCCTTGATAAGCTCCCCCGTGCCGTAGGAACTCGCCTTCATAGGGTCCAGCCGGTCCCGGCCTATCAGCTCAATGCCGGAAGCGCTCGCCATGTCCAGCACCGCCGTCCGGCCTCCGTTGATAAGGCCGAAACAGGCCCCGGTTTTATCCCCCAGAGGACCGGTAACCGCCACATCCACAAGACGGCCCCCCGCCGCCCTCGTAACCGCCCTGGCCGTGCCCTCGCCGCCGTCAGCCAGAGGAATCTTATGCACAACCGCCGACCCATCGGCCCGGAGCGCCCCCTCCTCGATGATCGCGCAGACCCTGGCGGCTTCCATGTTTCCCTTAAACGAATCCGGCGCCGCGATAATGTTCATATCCCCATACTCCGATAATCTCTTTACGGATGCAACTGTACGGATGTATATAACGAAGTTCAAGGCGGCGGTAACGCCCAGTCTCGGAGAGGCCGCGTATCAAGTAAAATTTGGGCGCATTTTTTGCGGCTCCGCCGCAAAAAACCGGGCTATCCGCTCTAACAAAAACCCTGCGGGTTTTTGTTCCGCTCCTATCCCTTGCGCGGGCGAAAGCCGTGCCGGCACGGCTTTCGCTTTCGCCGTGCCCCGCCCTTTTCGGATCGCGGATAAAAAACGGCCCGGAGGCCGAAGCAAAGGGCCGCCGCGTTTTGGCTTCCGCGGTGCAGGGCAAAGCCCCAGCCGCCGCCCCGGAGCGAAGGCCATCGGCATAAATGCCGCCGGCATAAACGCCGCCGGCATGGCGGCTATCCAATTTTTGGCGGCGGCCCTGTTTTTGGCGGCCCCCCCGGCCCGGACCGCGGCCCAGGAAAGCTCCGCCGTCCGGCTGGGGGTTCTCCAAACCGGGCCTTACACCATGGTGGAACGGTCGGACTGGTCCCGCTACGACAACGGGAAGTATACCGGCCATGTGTACCACGAAGTCCGGGCCTCGATTAAGCCGGAACCGGCGGACAGCGGCGGGGCGGCGGAATCTTCGGAAACCCCCGGCAGCGGGGCCTTCCTTTACCAGGGAAATTTCTTTGTTATGGAAGAAACCCTGCGGGACATGCGGGCCAGCGCCCGCCCCGTGGACGCGATTATCCCCGTCTCCTTTAAGGTCTTTCGGGACGGGAACATGGTCCTCAAAGAGGACAACGGCTACCCTGCCCTGCGGGGCTTCCCCGCCTTTCCCCGGGAATCCGTAAAGCCCGGGACCCGCTGGACCGCCCAGGGACAAAAGGCGGCGGATCCCAAACACACGGGGAAACCGGTGCTGATCCCCTTTACCGCGGAGTACGAATACCGGGGCCCGGAACTCTACCAGGAGATCCCCGTCCACCGGGTGCGGGCGGCCTATGCCCTGCGATACCGGGGCGGGGGCTTTACGGAAAATTTCTCCACCCTCACCGGCACCCATACGGTGGACATCCTGATTCAGGCGGCAAACGGCCTCCCCCTCTTTATCCGGGACAACCTGGACGAAACCTACGCCTGGCCCGACGGCTCCACCCTGCGGTTCCGGGGCTTTACCCTCGTTTTCAACCAGGGGACGGCCCCCGTCAACCGGGAAACCGTGATCGCCTCCCTGGGAAACAGCCTGGGCATTACCGGGCAAAAGGAGCCGGAACCCCCTCCGGCGGCTCCGCCCGCGGCGCCGCCAAACCCCGGCCCCGCGGAATCCGGCGGCCCCGCCCCCGGGCAGCTCCGGGGAAACAGCCTGCAAGAGGCCCGGGAAACGAATCCGGAAAAGGGCCTGGAACTGGTCGCCGTCCCCGAAGGAGTCCGCCTTATCATCCGGGACATCCGCTTTGTTCCCGACAGCGACGAATTCCTCCCGGAGGAGCGGCCCCGGCTCGACGCCATTACCCAGGCCCTGCGCCGGGCGGCCCCAAACCAGAGCTTCCTGGTAGAAGGCCATACCGCCTCCACCGGACGGCCCGGCGGCGAGATGGAACTTTCCCTCCGCCGGGCCAGGCGGATGGTGGACGAACTGGCCCGCCGGGACATAGCGGCGGATCGTTTTATCTACAAAGGCTGGGGAGGGACCAGACCCGTCGGGGACAACAACACCGAAGAAGGCCGGAACCTGAACCGCCGGGTGGAGATTACCATACTGGATTAGAGGCCCCGCAGCCGGTCCGGCCCCCGTTCAATAAAGCCCGCAAAGCGGAAATGCCGCCCATGACGCAATGGCATCA
>JAIRSD010000027.1 GCA_031255615.1 Treponema sp.
AACCGCCGGATAAGCGGCGGAGTTTCGCGGGGTAGAACGCCGAAAGGCCAAAGACGGAGCCTTGCGGTTCGGCGTCATACCGGGCATCATGCCAATAGGGGAAGAATCGTTATGACGGAAAAAGAAGTGTTGGCGCGGCTTGAAACATGGATTCCGGCCCACCGGGACGAACTGGTAAGGGACCTCATCGAACTGGTGAATATCCGCAGCGTCTGCGAAAAAGACGGAGACGGCAAACCCTTCGGTCCGGGGCCGGCGGCGGCTATTGATAAGGGCCTGGAATACGGGGAAAAGTACGGCTTTACGACCGACAATGATGCATACTACAACCTGAGCTTCCTCCTTCCCGGAACCGATCCCAAAAGGGAGATCGGCCTGGTCAACCATGTGGACGTGGTGCCCGAAGGTTCCGGCTGGACCTATGAACCCTACAACGCAATCGAGAAGGAGGGCCATGTCATAGGCCGGGGTTCCAGCGACAACAAGGGACCGGCCCTCCTGTCCCTCTACGTCCTGCGGGCGCTCCGGGACCTGGGAGTCTCTCTTCGGCATACGGTGCGGGTCATCTGGGGGGGCAACGAAGAAGGCGGCGATATGGCCGACGTGGCCCATTTCGCCGAAACCCATGAGGTCCCGGAACTCTCCCTGGTGCTGGACGCCGCCTTTCCGGTCTGCTACGGGGAAAAGGGCATCATCGAAGGGGAGCTGAGTTTGGCGCTGGATGAGCCCGCCGCCGGTTCGCTGGGCATCGTTGATTTTTCCGGCGGCCTCGCCTCCAACATGGTGCCGGACAGCGCCTTTATCCTGACCGACGGGGGCATCGACAGGGTGAAAAAAGCCCTGGCCGGCGCCGATGTCGCGGTGTCCGAAGAGGGGGGGCATATAAAAATAGCCGCTGCCGGCGCGGCGGGGCACGCGGCCTTCCCGGAGCACAGCGTCAGCGCCATCCAAAAACTCGCCGCCACCCTGGCCGGGTCCGGCCTCTTTAGCGGTTCCGCCCAAAAATTTCTGGCCTTCATAGCCGCCGCCTTCGCCGATTACCGGGGCGCGGGCCTGGGCATCGCGGAGACCGACGACACCGGCAGTTTCACCACCCATATAGGCGGCTATATCCGCCTCCAGGACGGCGTCCTGAAACAGAACATCAACATCCGCTACGCCCTCCGCGGCCGGGGGGAAAGCGTCATCGCCCGGGTCGCCGAAACGGCGGACAAGGCGGGACTGTCCTTCCGGGTTATCAAACACAGCGGCCCCCGCTACGACGACCCCGAAAGCCCCGTGATCCGCCTCCTCACCGACACGGCTAACGAATTGCTCCACCTCGACGCCAAACCCTACGCCATGGGCGGCGGAACCCACGCCAGGAAGCTGAAAAACGCCCTCCCCTACGGTCCCGGTTACCCCATGGCCGGCCCGCCTGACGGAGAGAAGCCGAAATTCGGGGGACCCCACGGCAAGGATGAATCGGTGGAAATCAAGCGACTCCTGGCGGCCCTTCCCGTCTATGTGATCGCCCTGATCCGGCTGGACGGACTGCTGCGATAGGGCGGTTCCGGGTTGACCGGAAAGTCCTTCCCGGCGGCGGAAGGGCCGAACCGGGGCGGGGACGGACCCATACATACGACATCCGAAATCTGCTAACCCGAGAACCGCCTGTTTTGCCCCCTATACCCTTGACGTGCGGTGTTAGATCATACTATCTTCGTGATAAGTAAGGTTAAACTTACTTAAAAACCGGCGGGGCTGGCTCCGGCGGGGGAACTTTTACCGGTTGCCGGGAGGCGGAATCGATGCCCTTAACATTAGCAAGGCCGGGGGAAGGCCGGACGGTACGGAAACTGGGGGGTCCCGAGGACCTGAAAAACCGGCTTTTGGCCATGGGTTTTACCGTAGGCGGCGAGGTCAGGGTCGTATCCCAGTTTGCGGGAAATCTTATCGTCCTGGTCAAGGATTCCCGGCTTGCCATTAGCCGGGAAATGGCGAATAAAATTTTGGTTTAACGGTATGTTGACCTTAAAGGATATTAAACCAGGTAAGACGGTCAGGGTGATCAAACTGCATGGCGAGGGTCCGGTGAAACAGCGAATAATGGCCATGGGGATTACCCGGAACGCGGAAATCCTGGTCCGCAAGGCGGCGCCCCTGGGAGATCCGGTGGAAGTGCGTGTGCGGGGTTACGAACTTTCCCTGCGGAAGGCGGATATTGACATCATCGAAGTAGCGGAATAACCCTGGGCCGATTCCATTGAGAGGTATGGTGTGGGCATGCGAATTGCTTTGGCGGGGAATCCCAACAGCGGAAAAACTACCCTTTTTAACGCATTGACGGGGTCTAACCAGTTTGTGGGGAATTGGCCGGGGGTAACGGTAGAGAAGAAGGAAGGGCGTCTTAAGAATCACCGGGACGTGGCGGTTGTTGACCTGCCGGGGATCTATTCCCTTTCCCCCTATTCCCTGGAAGAAGTCATCTCCCGAAACTACCTGGTAGAACAGAAACCGGAATTGATCCTCAATATCGTTGACGGCTCCAATTTAGAGCGGAATCTGTTTCTTACCACCCAGCTGCTGGAGATGGGAATTCCCGTCCTCGTGGCGGTCAATATGATGGACGTGGTGGCAAAGTCCGGGGATTCCCTTGATCTGGCGGAACTGGAACGGGCCCTGGGCTGCCCCGTGACGGCTATTTCCGCCCTCAAGGGGACGGGGATCGGCGGGATGGTGGAACGGGCCCTGGCCCTGGCTGCGGAGGGAATCCCCCCGCAGCCGGTGGTAACCCTCCCTTCCAGGCTTCCCGGCATCGGGGAGGAGGAAGATCCGGAGGTTCTGGACTCCGAGGCCCGCTACGAATTCATTGGCAGGGCGACGGCCTGCCTCAAGCGAAAAAGAATCCGGGGAGAGCTTTCGTTAAGCGACCGGATTGACCGGGTGGTAACCAACCGTTTCCTGGCCCTGCCTGTTTTTGCCGCCGTTATTTTTATTATTTATTTTGTTTCCGTCAGCACCGTGGGAACCTGGGTGACTGACTGGACCAACGACGGCCTCTTTGGGGAGGGCTGGCACCTCACGGGGGCCGGGGCCTATGCGGAGGCGGTAGAGGCCTTTGAAGCGGGAATATCGGCGGAGGAACCCGCGCCGGAAGATTCCGGCATCTGGATCCCCGGCGTCCCGGTCCTGGCGGCGGGCGCCCTGGAGGCCCTGGGCACCGCGGATTGGCTTAACGGCCTTATCCTGGACGGTATTATCGGGGGAGTAGGGGCGGTCCTGGGCTTTGTCCCCCAGATGCTGGTCCTGTTCCTTTTCCTGGCGGCCCTGGAATCCTGCGGCTACATGGCTCGAATCGCCTTCATCCTGGACCGGCTTTTCCGGCGTTTCGGCCTTTCGGGAAAGAGTTTTATCCCCATGCTTATCGGTACCGGCTGCGGCATCCCCGGAGTCATGGCTTCCCGAACCATCGAAAACGAGCATGACCGCCGGCTTACCGTCATGGTTACTACCTTTATGCCCTGCGGGGCCAAACTTCCCATTATCGCCCTTATCGCCGGGGCCGTCATGGGCGGTGCCTGGTGGGTGGCCCCCAGCGCCTACTTTATCGGCATTGGGGCGGTGATCGTGTCGGGAATCATATTGAAAAAGACCGGACCCTTCCTGGGGGAAGTTTCCCCCTTCGTAATGGAGCTGCCGGCCTACCATGCGCCGGGGATCGTAAACGTGCTCCGCAGCATGTGGGAACGGGCATGGTCCTTTATCAGGAAGGCGGGATCGGTGATTCTCCTTTCCGCCGTGCTGATATGGTTCCTGTCCAATTTCGGCTTTACCGGCCGGGGCTTCGGCATGGTGGAGGATCTCAACGACGGCCTTTTGGCCCTTGTCGGATCCGCTGTCGCCGTCGTCTTCGCGCCCCTGGGCTTTGGCTCCTGGGACGCCGCGGTGGCTACCATCACGGGACTGGTGGCCAAGGAAAACGTGGTAAGCACCATGGGGGTGCTCTACGGATTCGCGGAGCTGGGGGAGGATGGGCAGGAGATGTGGGGGGCCTTTGCCGCTCGTTTCAGCCCCCTCTCCGCCTATACCTTCCTCATGTTCAACCTTTACTGCCCCCCCTGTTTCGCCGCCATAGGCGCCATACGGCGGGAAATGAACAACCCCAGGTGGACCTTCTTCGCCATTGCCTACCAGTTGGCCTTCGGCTATACCCTGGCCCTGATGGTTTACCAGTTCGGCGGCCTTTTCTCCGGCGGCGGCTTTCAGGCCGGCACCGCCGCGGCCGCCGGGATTCTCGGCCTCTATATATGGCTCCTGGTCCGCAAACCGGGAAAGGCCCCTGCCGCCGCCTAGGGGCACGGGAGCTTCCTATGGATTATTTGATAAACAACCTTTCTACGGTGGTGGTGGGGGCCCTGGTATTCGGCCTCCTCGGGCTGGTCCTGTTCCGGCTTGTCCGCCGCATCCGCCGGGGGCAGAGCGCCTGCGGCTGCGAAAACTGCGGCGGCTGCCGCCGGGCCGGGGGAAACAAACCGGTCCAGGCGAATCGGGGGGCCCCGGCCTCAGAGTAAAGGAAGCTCCCCCAATCCCTATGCCCGCTACGCCGCCGCCCGCCGGGGCAGCCCGGTCTGTTTGATGGTGGCCGCGTAGATGCTGTTAATGATCCCCAGGACGGCGGAGAGGCTGAAAAGGGCCTCGATGCCCACGGTGTCCCAAATATAGCCCCCCAGGAGGGCGATCAGAATCGAAATGACGTGGTTCACCGAGACGCCGGTGCTGAGGGTGGCGGTCACTTCTTCCTGGCTGGAGGCGATGGATTGGACATAGACATTGCTGGCCATACTGCCCATGGAAATAATAGAATCCAGCACATAGTTAATGCAGACCACCCAAAAGGCGATGTTATGGGGAAAGATCCGGTGGGCGAAACCGTAAAGGACGCAGACGATTACCAGGAGCAGGGTATCGACGACCATGATGAATTTATAGCCCAGCCTGTCGATAAGCCGCCCCACGAAGGGGCTTAATATGGTGCCGAAGACGGCGCAAATTCCCAACAGGAAGGAAATGATGGAAGTGGGGGCCCCGTAGTAGCGGATCAGCACGAAGGGGGCAAAGGTAATAAAAATCTGCTTCCGGGCGCCGTAAAAAACTTCCAGCATATAGTATTTGGTAAATTTCCGGGCGAAGTAAAAACGCCGCCGCTTTACCTTGGATTCCGGTTCCTCTATGGCAAGGACGGTGAGGAAGGCCGCCAGCATAAGGGCGAGGGAAACCCCGAAGACGATCCGGAAGGGAACGATGTCGGTGCGGGTAAACCCCATCCGGGTAATGACGGCGAAGAAGGCGGTAACCACCACAAAACCGGCGATGTTTCCAATATGCCCCAGGGCCCCGGTGACTCCCAGTATCGCGCCCTCCTTTCCCTCCGCCGCGAAATTCAGGGAAATGGTGGTCCGCACCGGCATAATCACATGCTCCCCGATGCTAAAGACCACCATAAACAGGACCACCAGGAACAAAGCCCTGCCGGGAGGATCCCAGTCAGGCATGGCGGTGGCGAGAAGCCCGGCAAGGCCGGCCACCGTGAATCCTATACCGATCTTGAAGACCCTCATTTCGGTGAATCGGTACATGCCGGCCAGAATGAGGACCACCAAAAGCCCCGGAGTCTCCCGGAAAAATTCGATAATACCGCGCTGGAAGGCGCTGATCTTGATAATGTCGGCCAGGTAGTTATCCTGGATGCCCCGGTAAAACCCAAAGCTGATGCCGAACAGGGCGAGGACGCTTAAAAACCGGGCCGGTTTAACCCCTTGCCGGAAAACGCCTTTTGTAAACGAAATACGAAGGTTGCTCATTATTTGCGGGAGTATACCAGTTATCAGATATAAGGAGAATAGGGTATCCTGATTGCGGGCGCGACATACCGGCGGCCCTGGGAGGTAATGGTGAAATCGACAGTTCTGTACGGGGTTCTTTGCGGAACCATGGCGGTAAACGGTTTCGCGGCGGAGCCGCAAATCTTTCACTGGAAAACCGGGGATCTTCAGGTCTCCATGCTGGTAGAAACCAGGGGCCAGGGAAGGCCGGGAATTCTTATCGGCGCGGACGAGGCCCTGCTCCGGCGGTATTTTCCCGACGGGACCTACCCTTCGGAAACGAATACCTTCCTGATTCGGGGGGGCGGCAAGACCGTACTCGTTGATACCGGCTTCGGGGCCGCCCTTTTCGACGCCCTTAGGGAACTCAAGGTAAGCCCCGAGGAGGTGGACGCGGTGCTTATCACCCACCTGCACGGGGATCATATCGGCGGACTGGCGAAGGACGGCAAGGCCCTGTTCCCCCGAGCCCGGATCTACCTGGCCCGGCAGGAACGGGCCGCGGCCCAGCCCAACGCCCGGCAGGCCCTGGCCCCCTACGGAAACCGGGTGGAAACCTTCGACCCCTCCCCCCTGGGTTCCGAGGCCCCGGAACTCCTTCCCGGCATCAAGGCTGCGGCCGCCTTCGGCCATACTCCGGGGCATACGGTCTTTCTCGTGGAAAACGGCGGCGAGGCCCTCATCATTTGGGGGGATCTGATGCATGTCCAGGGGATTCAGTTCCCCCTGCCGGACATCACCGTAACCTATGACTCGGACCCGGCGGCGGCCGCCGCGGTTCGGAAGGACATCCTCAATTACGCCGCGGAAAAACGGATCCCCATTGGGGGCATGCACCTCCAGTACCCGGCTGTGGGGAGGGTGGAAAAGGCGGGGGAGGGCTTTCGCTTCATCCCCGCCCCCTAACGCGCGGGAAAAGGCCGCGTTCCCCGCGGCGGCCCTCTGGATTCCGCTTGCGGATCAGCAATTCCCATTTAGCACATGCCGCAGATCGAGTGTGGGTTGGGCGCATCCCCGCCTCCGGCGGGGACCGGGCTATCCGCTCCAATTCCCCGCCCCCGCCGGGGGCGGGGAATTCCGCTTCTATCCCTTGCGCGGGCTGCGCCCCTGAGTTGCCGCGCTCCGCGCGGCAACTTGATGGATTCCGCTCCCGGTGCGGAGTTTCGCGGCATGCCGCGAAACTCCGTAAGACAGCAACGCTCGGTGCTGCGGTTCGGCATCCCTGCCGGCGCGGCTTCCTCCTTCCCTGTTCCCCGCCCCCTAAGCTGCGGCCGGGAAAACGCCGCGCGGTCCGCGGAGGCTTCCTTCTCCCGCCCTTAAAGGTTATGCTTGAAAGATGACATACCTTTGCGGATCCCGCTCTCCGTTGACAAAGCTGGGGACCCTTCTTGCCGGCCTTGTCCTGGCGGCTTCCCTCCCGGCCCAAAACGGACCGGCGGGGGATCGGGAAAAGATCGACATGAGTTACGCCTATGGTCTGGTGATTGGCTCCGACCTTAAGGACAGGGGCCTTGTATTCGATTACCCCGCCTTTACCGAGGGGCTGCGGGATTCCATTGAAGGATTGGATCCCCGAATATCCCTGGAGGACGCTTTATCCCTGGTGCAGCGGGCCTATCAAGCCGCCATGAAGCTGCAGGCGGAACAGAACCAGCGGGAGGAGATCCTCTTTTTTGAGGAGAATGGAAAACGCGGGGAGGTGCTCAACACCCAAAGCGGCCTCCAATACGAGGTTGTCCAGCGGAAACAGGGAGAAAAACCCGGCCCCCGGGCGGTGGTCCAGGTCAACTATGAGGGAAAATTGATCGACGGAACAATCTTCGATTCCAGTTACGAACGGGGCCAGCCGATGGAGATTCCCCTGAATCAGGTGATTCCCGGCTGGTCCGAGGGGCTTCAACTCATGGGGGTGGGGGACACCTTTATTCTTTACCTGCCCTCCAAACTCGCCTATGGGGAGACCGGCGGAGGAGCTTTCCCCCCCTACACGCCGCTTGTTTTTCGGGTCGAGCTTCTCAGCATCCTGGCCCCGGAAGGGCCGCCGGAACAATGAGGGCCCGTCCCGTCAAACGCTGGGCAGACTGCTTAGGCTAAAAGACCGGATAAGCGAAGGAACCGGGAATGGGAATGTTAACCACGAAGGCGCACCAAGGCGAGCGATGGCTCGCCAGGAACACGAAGGAATGAAAAAGCGTTTTCAATCCCCGGTCTTCGTGCGCCTTCCCCGCCTTCGTGGTAAATTTCTTCCGTCCATATATCCGATTTTTTAGGCTAAGCGGCCTACTGCGCCTCAAAGCCCGGCCCTGCCGCCGGGGGCCGGATTTTCACGGCCCCAATCAGCAAATGCCGGTTCCCCGGAACTTACAACCTACGAGTCCATGCCCGCAGGAAGGCCAGGACCGCCGCGCCGGAGGGCGGGCAGCCGGGGCAGAAGGCGTCGAAGGAGGAGCAGCAGTTTCCCGAACCCAGCCTTCCCCCCCGCCCCCGAAAACCCTGGCCCAGGGCGATTTTTTCCCCCAACCGGGCCAGCTCTCCCCGGTCCAGCCGGGACAGGGCAAAGACGGCGGCGGCGTAACAGGCGCTGCAGGCATCCCGCCCGTGAATGTACCGGGCGGCTTGCCGGACCTTGGACCCGGGCCGGGGAGGGCTACCGGAATCTCCGGGCCCGGAAGGGTTCCCGGCTTCACCGGGCCGGTTCAGTTCCCGGACCCTGGCCTGGGCGGGGTCGCCGCGGCCAATCCCCAGCCCGGCGGCCAGCCCGATATAGGGAATCTCCTCCGCCTGGTAGCCCATCTGTTCCGCCGCCCAGGCGTCGCAGAGGACCGGATCCCGGGCGGCGAAGATCCGCCCTCCGAAAACCGGATTTCCCCCTTCCTCGAAATCCAGGTCCCCGCAGATCCCGTCCACCACGATAAAATCGTTGCGGGCCGCGATGTTCAGGCAGGCAATGGGCCGGTGGAGCCCTAGGGTATGGAAGCGCCGCTTTTCCCGGTTCGGGATGATCCCTTTGTTATTCTTCAGGGCGCAGGTTACCAGAGTCTGGCAGTGGCCCTTCATCACCGGCAGGTTGATCATAAAATCCACCCCCAGGGCGCTGTCGCAGATTTCTATCCTCATTCCCCCGCAGTCCCGGGGCCGCGCCGAATCCCGCTGGGTGTCGATAAGCTCCACCCCTGTCCGGGCGGCCAGATCCCGGTAGCCGCAGACCCGGAAGGCGTCCTCCGTCCGGTCCCCCACCCAGGAACCTTCCAGAATGGCCAGGTTATGAAAGCCCCTGGCTTGAAGGTACTCGATGAGGCCCCCGGCAATCTCCGGGTGGGTGGTGGCCCCTTCAGCGGCGGGCCGGGCAACCACCAGGTTGGGTTTAAGGCCGATCCGCTTGTTCCGGTCCCCAATGAGCCCCGCCAAATCCGCGGCCTCCGCAATCCGGCGGGCCATGGCGGCGGGATCCCCGCCGTAACAGACCAAAATTTCATCCGCTTCCATAATTTGTCTGATATTACCCCCCCTTCCCCCCGGAAGCAAGCCAGGAAGGGCGGGGAACAGCGAAGGCGAAAGCCCTCTGCCGGCAGGAGGCCGGCTGTAACCATTCCCTGGGGTTTTGTTTCGCAAAACCCCAGGCCCAAAAACGGCAGGGACGCCGTTTTTGGGCCGCGCAAGGGATAGGAGGGGTGCGGAGCAGCCACGCCGCGAAGCGGCGGGGCCGGAAGCGAAGCCGGAGCCCCGGATAGCCCGGTCCCCGCCGGAGGCGGGGATGCGCCCAAGCTCCCCGCGATATACGGCACACTCTCAACTGCACATTGCCCCGTGAATATCTCCGCGCCTTGTTGAAAGAGAATTTTTTTACTATCGTTACTTATTATTACTTAAGGAGAGATCGCATGAACAGAA
>JAIRSD010000269.1 GCA_031255615.1 Treponema sp.
GTCCGGCGAATTCTTCCCCCATGTCGAAACTTGTCCCCTGCGCCATATTCCCCTCCCCAGAGTTCTTGGCTTTTCAGGATTATAGCACGGGTAAGGGAAAATTGTGGGTCAAGTTTAGCCCCCCCCGTCTTTCTGATCGATAAAGTCCAGCCGCGCCCCGATGATGGCCGCCCGCTGGCGCATCGCGCTCATACCCATGCCCCGGCACCCGGCGCTTTCGGGGGTGAGCCCCGCCCCCTCATCGGATATATAGAGCAGTACGCTTGGTCCGTCCCCGCTGTTCCGGCGGCCGGCCGTAAAGGTCGCCCGGCTCGTGCCCGAATGTTTAGTAATATTGTTAAAGGCTTCCTGGGCTATGCGGTAAATGTGAAGGCGGCAGCCCGGGTCCAGCGGGGAGGCGTCTATATCTTTCCCTACATCGTAATCGCAGGTTATGCCGGTTTTCCGGGTAAAGCCGGTGCAGAGGGTGGTAAGGAGGTCGCTTAAAGAGAGCCGGGAAAAATCCGGGGGCATGAGTCCGGCGCAGATTTCCCGCAGCCGGGCGGCAATGGCGCGGTCCTCAAGGCGGGGAAGGATGTCGTCGTGGAGTTCCATGTAAATACGCAGCCGCTCCGCCTCCTGCGCGGCTATGGCCTCTTCCGACATGGCCAGGGTCGCGGTTTCCCGCTTTTCGGCGCGGCGGATGCGGAGATACAGCAGTATGAACAGGGCCGCCGCCGCGATGATAAGGCCGGTGAAGGCCCAGGTGAGGCGGGACCATGCGTCCAGTTCGACCAAGAGGTCAGACTACATGGCAAAAGCATAGCGTAAAACCCAGGAAAAAGGCTATCATAAGCCATGGAACGGGCAAAGAAGGAGGCGCGGCTCTTGCTTGCGGGGCTGGCCGGGGCCTTGTTGAATTTCGGGGCGATGCTGCTCTTTCAGAATGTTCTGTGCATCCCCCTCTTTATGGACACCATGTTCACGGTCGCCTTCACCTTTTTGGGCGGCCTGCCCTGGGGCCTCGCGGTTGCCGTCTTCACCCATCTGCTTGCCAATCCGCTCCTGTCCATCGGTTTGCCGCTCTACTTCTATATCCTTTGCAACGTTCTGACGGCGGTAATTACGGCGGTTTTCATGCGGCTGTTCCCGCTGGAATGTTCGGTTGCCGTTCCGGCGCGCCGCAGAATATTTGAAAGGGTTGCGATTCTGTTTGTCCTGTCTTTGGCGATGTGTGTGGCGGTGAGTCTTTTGGGAGGCCTTATCGGCACGGTCATCGGGACCTTTTTTACGCTCCGGGACAACTACGACGCGGAGACCTTCATCTTCCGGCGTATGCTGGAAAGGAAGGGCCTGCCCCTGTTCGCGGCTGAGGTTCTGTGCCGTATTCCGGTGAATATTATTGACCGCCTTGTTTCAGTCTTCGGCGCCTACGGCTTTGCGGCGGCGCTTACGGCTATTTCCCGCAGATTATTCATAAGGAGTGAGGGTAGTAGGCTGTTTATTCTAAAAAATCGGATATGAGGGTGGAAGAAATTTACCACGAAGGCGAGGAAGGTGCACGAGGGCGGGGATTGGAGGCGTTTTTTCATTCCTTCGTGTTCCTGGCGAGCCGCAGATCGCCTTAGTGCGCCTTCGTGGTTAACATTCCTGTTCCCGGTTTTTTCGATTATCCGGTGATTTTACGGAAGCAAGGTATTGGCATAAAGTTTGGGGGCCGTTTCCAATCGGGTGGGGGAGGGGGGGCGGCATATACTTTTTTCGGCGGGCCTTTTGGTTTCTCTCCGGCTGCGCCGTGCAGGAAATCCGCCGATTTTTTTTGGACGCCCCCCCGGTCGGGCCAAGCCGGCAGGAGGCCGGCTGTTTCTTGCGGGAAGCCGCGCGGAACGCGCCAAGTCCAGAGGCGCGAAACGGCAGGGACGCCGTTTCGCGCCCGCGCAAGGGATAGAAGCGGAATTCCACGCCCCCGGAGGGAGCGTGGAATTGGAGCGGATAGCCCGGTTTTTTGCGGCGGAGCCGCAAAAAATGCGCCCTATATAAACTCGACATGGGGCGTTTCATTGTTGTATGGTAAGCGGAGGTGCCTATGAAGGTGGCGTATTTTTTCCATCAGGATGATACTGTTGTGGTTCCCTTGTACCGCGACGATCCGGTGTTGTTTCATATTCTGAATCAGAGCGGGGCCGGTTATTGGGATGAGGCGGGGAAGCGGTATGTCATGGTGAAGGGCCGGGACGGCGCCGGGTCTGTGATGGACCTGCTTTTGTCCGGCAGGGCGGTGGTTGAATTCGGCCGGGGGCTCAGCGGGCCGGTCAGGGTGTCCGGTTTTTTCGGCAGGCCCTGGGCGGCGCCCGGAGTTTCCCGCGGTTCGGCGGCTGTTTCCGGTATCGAGGCTGGCCGCGTCGCGGGGGATGTCTCTGACGCGGGGGTCTTTCGCGGAATGAACCTTCGCGGGGTGAAGGCCGACCCCGGCGCGGTTATATCAGCCATCAGTGATACTGCCATCAGCGATACTGACTGTTTGATCGAATCTCTGAGCCTGCCGGATATGTTCTCTTCTCCCTGGGCGGCGCGTCTTGAGTCCGAGCTGCGTTCGCGGAAATACAGTCCGCAGACGATCCGGGCTTATGTGCATTATAACAAAGAACTTTGCCGCAGGACGCAGAAGCGGCCGGAAGATATTTCTCCGGAGGATCTGAGGAACTATCTGGCCTATCTTGATAAGACGCTGGATCTTTCCGCGTCTTCCATGAATGTGGCGATTAGCGCCGTCAAGTTTTTTTTCCGTTATGTGTTGAAACGGAATATGCTTCGGGACCAGCGGCGGCCCCGGCATGACAAGAAACTTCCGGGGGTCCTTACCGAATCGGAGGTTGCGGATCTGCTGGCCGCCGAAAAGAATCCCAAGCACCGGCTTCTCCTGATGCTGGCCTATTCTTCCGGCCTGCGGGTCAGCGAAGTTGTGGCCCTTAAAAGGGAACATGTCGATGTGAAACGCAGGACTATTTTGATCCGCGCCGGTAAAGGGAGGAAGGACCGCTACACCCTGCTTTCCGACCGGGCGGCGGATTTCCTAGTACGTTACTGCGCCCTCTACGGAATCGACGGATGGCTGTTCCCCGGCATGGACGGCGGGCGGCATCTTTCTATTCGGTCCGCGCAGAATATTTTCGCGAAGGCCCTCGAAAAAGCCCGGATTGATAAATCCGCCTCCATCCACAGCCTCCGCCATTCTTTCGCCACCCACCTTCTTGAAAACGGCACCGATATTCGCTATATCCAGGAACTCCTCGGCCACAGCACCCTCCGCACTACCCAGCGTTACACCCATGTTGCCCGCCGGACCGTTCTGAGAATCCGCAGCCCCCTGGATAATATTTCTCCCCCTGATTGACCGTCGGATTCGTCTTGCTGTATCCGGGCTGCTGTAACACGCAACTCCCTTCGCCCTTGCCTCCGGGCGGGGGGCGTTATCACGCCAGCGCCATATCGCGCCTTCTCGCCCCATTATACACAAGGCGGGGAAAGGGAGTTATGCGAAATGTTTTTTGCAAATTTTTTGCCGCAAGCGCCATCCATGGCGCTTGAAATTTTCGGCAATATAAACAATTTTTTAAGGAATTATATATGGAAAAAATGAAAAGAGGTTATTTTAGAGTGAATTTAAAATAAGAAAAAAGAGGAAGAAATTTTTTTGGAAGGGAATTCTTATAAAAATCGACGGAATATTTACGCCGGAATTTATTCAATTGGATATTATGAATCCATATTCATAAAATATCGTATTACGGGATCTTTTGACGGGAAGATTTTTTTTGGAAAGGTATGGATATTTTTACAGAATCGAAGGGAAAACGGCGGTAAAATAATCGAAAAAATAAAGAATCCCCGGAGCAAATCCGAGGTATTTAAGATTTCTCCTTGAATTCTTTGCGTATGTGGGAGAACAAATCTCCCACACTCCCCAGTTTTCCACAGCAAGCTGCGGGGTATTAAACCAAAAGAAATTTAATAAAAACTGTTTCCGCAAAAAAATATTGGTATGAGAAACTGCGGGTGCAGCGTCTTCGGCGAAAATGTTTTTGGATGATTTGACTGAAATATTTTCATTATTCATTAAGCATGGCCGGTTGAAAGCGGAGAAACAGATGGTAAATTTTCATAGGATTGCGTTTCGGGAAAATGATTATGATTTTATCGTTATAGAATTTTGAAGGAAAGTTTAAAATATTTTTTGAGATATAATAATGAGGAAGGAAATGACATTCCGTCCGCCGCCGTCCATGGCGGCGGACGGGTTGGAAAGGCAAAAAACACTTCGCATAACAGGACTGTTTACGCTTCGCCGCTTACGCGGCTCGGGCTACGAAAAACCGCAGTCGGCGCTACGCGCCTTTGTGCGGTTTTTCTCCGCCACATTTTTTTGTGCGCTGAAACCCTGCGGGTTTCTTTATCGCGCACAAAAAAACGTCGCATACAGCCGGAACGTTATACGCAATTTTTTTTGCCCCAAATTTGTCATCGCAGGCGGCATCCGTGCCGCCTGAAATTTGTTAATTTTTTTATAAAAGATATTGCCTAAATTATAAACAG
>JAIRSD010000138.1 GCA_031255615.1 Treponema sp.
TGGGGGGGGAAGTCTCCCCCCTGCCTCCATAACAACGCCGCCGGGGCGGCGGCATTGTTATTCCGTCACCCCCCTCTCCTGGGGCTCCGCCCCAAACCCCGCCCATCCGCTGGGCGGCGTATGGAGTGGCAGGGCGGGCGGGAACCTGCCCCCAAGGCGGCGCACCCGCAGGACGGTGCGCCCGCTGGGCGGCGCACAGGGTGGTCGCGTGGCGAAATCTACCCCAAGGAGGCACACCTACCGCCGAGCGGCGCATAGAGCCCGGCTGGGCGGGTGGGAAATCTGCCCCAAGGCGACACACCACTCGCAGGGCAGGCGAAATCCGCTCCTGGACGGCGCACTCGCTGGGCAACACATAAGACGGCTGGGTGGCACATCTACCCAAAGGCGGCGCACTTACCGCAGGGCGGCGCATAAAGCGGCAAGGCAGACGGAACCCGCCCCCAGGACGGCGGCGCATAAGACGACTGGGCGGCATGCCTATCGTTGCGTGGCATACTCCACTCGCAGGGCGGACGAAATCCGCCGCAGGGCGGCGCATAGGGGGGGGGGCCGTGCGACGAGATCCACCCCCAAGGCGGCGCACCCCGCTGGGCAGTACACGCACCCGTTAGGTGGCACACCTACCGCCAGGCGGCCTCCTGCCCACTGGACGACATACGCACCGCTGGGTGGCACATCTACCCCAAGGCGGCGCAATTACCGCAGGGTGGCGCATAAAGCGGCAGGACGGCACACACGCCGCCGAGCGGCGCATAGAGCTGGCTGGACACGGCACATAAGACGGCTAGGCGACGCACCTACCGCAGGGTGGCGCATAAAGCAGCCACGCGGTGAAATTCGCCCCCGGCCAGCATACGCGCCAGGTGGCACATCTGCCTCCAGATGGCGCACCCGCTGGATTTGGCATACGCACCGCTGGGCAGCACATAAGACGACTGGGCGGCATGCCTACCGTTGCGTGGCACACTCACTCGCAGGGCGGACGAAACCCGCCGCAGGGCGGCATACACCCTGCTGGGCAGTACACGCACCCTTTAGGCAGCACATAAGACGGCTAGGCGGCATACCCGCTGGGTGGTACATCTACTCCCGGGGCGGCACACCCGCTGGGCGGCATGCCTACCGTTGCGTGGCATACTCACTCGCAGGGTAGGCGAAATCCGCTCCCAGGCCAGCACACCCGCTAGGCAGCACACAAGGCGGCTAGGGCGGCACACCCGCTGGGTGGCACATCTACCCCAAGGCGGCGCAATTACCGCAGGGTGGCGCATAAAGCGGCAGGACGGCACACACGCCGCCGAGCGGCGCATAGAGCCGGCTGGCAGTACACGCACCCGTTAGGTGGCACACCTACCGCCAGACGAACTGCTACCCGCAGGGCGGCGCACTTACTGCTGAGTAGTGCACACGCCGCCGAGCGCATAGAGTGGCTGGGCGGACGGAACCCGCCCCCATGACGGCGCGCCCGCTGGGCAGCATACCTACCGTTGCGTGGCATACTCACTCGCAGGGCAGGCGAAATCCGCCGCAGGGCGGCGCACCCGCTGGGTAGTAACGCACCTGTTAGGTGGCACACCTACCGCCAGGCGACCTGTTACCCGCAGGGCAGCGCACTTACCGCTGGGTAGCGCACTTACCGCCGAGCGGCGCATAGAGCCGGCTGGGCGGCACACCCACTGGGTGGCACACCTACCCCAAGGCGGCGTATTTACTGCCAGGCGGCGCATAAGACGACTGGGCGGCATGCCTATCGTTGCGTGGCATACTCCACTCGCAGGGCGGACGAAATCCGCCGTAGGGCGGCGCACCCCGCTGGGTGGTACATCTACTCCCGGGGCGGCGCACCTGCTGGGTGGCACATCTACCCCAGGGCAGCGCACTTACCACTGAGTGGTGCACACGCCGCCGAGCGGCGCATAAGACGACTGGGCGGCATGCCTACCGTTGCGTGTGGCATACTCACTCGCAGGACAGGCGAAATCCGTCGCAGGGCGGCGCACTCGCCGGACGGCATACGCCCTGCTGGGCAGTACACGCACCCGTTAAGCAGCACATAAGACGGCTAGGCGGCATACCCGCTGGGTGGTACATCTACTCCCGGGGCGGCGCACCCGCTGGGCGGCATACCTACCGTTGCGTGGCACACTCACTCGCAGGGCGGGCGAAATCCGCTCCTGGACGGCGCAATCGCCGGACGGCATACACCCTGCTGGGCCGTACACGCACCCGTTAGGCAGCACATAAGACGGCCAGACGGCATACCCGCTGGGTGGTACAGCTACCCCAAGGCAGCGCACTTACCGCTGAGTGGTGCACACGCCGCCGAGAGGCGCATAGAGCCGGCTGGGCGGCGCACCTACCCCAAGGCGGCACATAAGACGGCTAGGCAGCACACACACCGCTGGGCCGATGCAGAATCCGTTCCATTACAGAGGCTCAAAAAAAGGGCCGTCAAACCGCCCGCGTTTTGGCGGTCGGCGCATTCAGTTTTTCGATGTTTCGCAAAGTGAGAATCCACAGGCCGAAGAAACTCCATTGAGGACTCGCACCGCAAGCGCGCCGCAGCGGAGGGCGGAAGCACGGCCACAGCAGCCGGAGGGACGCCTTGACAGCCCGGTTTTTCGCGCGGCAAAAAACACGCCTGAAAAGCATGCGGCATGCCGCCCATCCCCCTTTTTGGGGGTCCCCCTTAACACAGCATTCCGCTTGCTCTCCTCCAGGGCCGGAGACAGCGGAGCTTAGGCTGGGTAGTTTAGATTTTCGCTCCGGGGGTTCCGGACAACCGCGGCCCAGCGGCGGCATTCCCATTTGGCCATGTCCAGATTCTGTTCAGACCAGTTGCCGCACTCTGCGGGATGGGCGCCGGGGATGGGGCCGGAAAATGATTCGATCCAATCGAGCATATCCCCAAGAAGCGGCAGGATGTCCTGGGGGCCCAAGTCCCCGGAAAAGATGGCGTAGAATCCCGTGCGGCAACCCATGGGGCCGAAGTACACGGTTTTGGCGGCCCAGTCTTTGTGGGAACGGAGGAAGGTGGCGCCCAGGTGTTCGATGGTATGGAGGGCGGGGTTGTCGATGACCGGTTCTTTGTTTGGTTCCTTGAAACGCAGGTCGAAGGTGGTAACTACTTCGGAACCGACCCGATCCTTGCGGGATACATAGACACCCGGCTTAAGGCGCAGATGATCAACTTGAAAACTGGCGATTTTTTCCATAATATGCTCCCCACGATTGCGCCGAATGACCGGCGGTTTCTGACGATTTCGCCGGTTCAACGGTTTCGTCGTTTGTCAAAAATAAGTTGTTCGAAAACTTCGGTTTCCGAACAACAACCGCTTAAAAAACCAATAGCAAAATCCGCGTTAAAGATCCGTTACAATCCGGCGGACAATTTCCGCGGAGTGTTTGGCGGCGGCGGGAAGAAATTGTTCAAAGGCAACCGGGGATTCCCTGCCGGCGATATCCGAAAGGGAACGGATGATCAAAAAGGGAACGGAAAAGAGGGCGCATGTATGGGCGACGGCGGCCCCTTCCATTTCCACCGCCCGGACTTCGGGGAAGGTCCCCCGTACAAGATCGATTCGTCCCGGATCCCGCATAAAAACGTCTCCGCTGGCGATGATTCCCCGGACGTGGTTGAAGGATTCCGGCAGCAGGCCCTCGGCCTTTAATTCCCCGACCGCCCTTTCCGCCCGGTCTATCAGGGATTCCTCCACGGGGAAAACGGCGGGCTGCCCCGGAATTTGTCCGGGGGCGTAATGAAAGCCGGTTACGTCCACATCGTGGTAGCAAAGGCCGGTAGAAATAACAGCGTCCCCGAATGTGAGGCTCCGGTCTATGCCTCCGGCGGAACCGGTATTGATAACCATGCCGGGTTTGCAGCGGTCGATAAGCAGGGCGCAGCCCACCGCCGCGTTCACCTTGCCGATGCCGCAGCGCAGCAATACTACCGGTTTCCCTTCCAGGGTCCCCTTGAAAAACTCGAAGCCGCCAATCCGGAAAGTTTCGATCCAGTCCATCCAGCTTTTAAGCAGGACGACTTCATCCTCCATGGCGCCTATTATGCCTGTCATCTTTTCTCCCATTTTTCTTTCGTTAGAGTATTCAGAAACTTCAGTTTCTGAACAACAACCGCTTAAAAACGCCGCTCCGCCGACGTCAACCCTCGACATGCCCCATACTGGGGTTCCAGACGGTCGAGCGGTTGCGGCCCTGCCGCTTGGACACATAAAGGGCCGCGTCGGCCCGCAGGATGATGCCGTCGGCATTTAACTGTTCCCGGTGATCGAAGCTGCAAATTCCCAGGCTGATCGTCACCTGGGGAAGGGGGGGATCCCAGGGGACCCGCATCGCCGCCGCCAGGTTCCGCAGCCGCTCCGACAAACGCCATGCCCCGTCGCTGCCGGATTCGGGCAGCAGCGCGGTGAACTCCTCGCCGCCGAAACGGGAAATAACATCCTCGCTGCGGACCGCCTGTTTGAGGGTGATTGCCAGGGTTTCCAACACCTTGTCCCCCGCCAAATGCCCAAAGGAATCGTTGAAGTTTTTGAATTTATCCACATCCATCACTATCACCGAAGAAGCGTAAGCGCCGCGCCGGGTCCGGGCGATTTCCTCGGTCAGCCGGTGGATAAAAAATCCGTGGTTGTAGAGTCCGGTCTTTACGTCCCGCAGGGAGTACTGGTAGTTCAGGTAATTCATGATCGCCTGAGCCACAAAGACCATAAGCCGGTCGATAAAAAGAATTTCCCCGCGGGTAAAATCCCGCCCCTGTTTCTTACGCCCCATAAGGATAATGCCGTAGAGTCCGAATCCTCCCACAATGGGAACAACAATGCCGGGATCAAGTTTGTCCAGGACCGCCAGGACATCGTTGTTTTCAAATTCCGCGGCAAGCAGGGAGTAGGCAATGGGCCGGGGATGGCTGCGGAAGAAGGATTCAAAGGGGGCGATGCTGTGCAGCCGGATTCCCAGATCGACGGGCTGGTAGTTCTGATAGCTTTTGATGGTTATTTCATCCCTTGTCTGGACGGGTTTCCAAAGGAAGGTGATAAACGAAGGCAAAAAACGGTCGGAAATTCGGAGCACCGCGGCGTTCATAATGGCGTCCAGAGAAGTACGGTTGATAATATCAAGCCCGGCGGAGACCAGATCGCGGTAATCGTGAATCTCTTTCTTCAGACCGTCGATCTGACGAAAGACCCCAATATCCCGCAACAGGGCGGAATGTTCCAAAATCCTCGGATCGGAATAAAAATCATCCGGAACTTCGGCTTTTCGTTCTTCTCCATACCCCGCGTCTTCGGGCAAGGGCGGCTGCGCCGCGTCGATTTCTTTCATTCAGACCACGGAAAAATGATCCTCAATATCTTTTCGCCAAAGAGCACGGTTTTCCTTGTCTTCCCACTCAAAAATTTTTTTGATGCGGAAATCCCGGGTGTCGTAGTCGTCGCCGTTTCTGCGCCCCTGTAAGGAGTCCCGGACCATCCCCGGAAAATGAACAATCCCGAATCTCCCCCCTCCAATATAAACCACCGCGTCCCCGCTTTCCAGGGTTTCGGCCCCGATAATCCGGGCGATGACGCAATCGAAGTGGACGGGCTGGCCCGTGATCTTATCGGTCATGGCGGCGGCTATATCCTTGATGGGTTTGCCGCAGTAGGGACAGACGGGGTGGGGGAGCGGTTCGATGGAAGGGGTGGGGGCCTTCCATTTGGGGCGGTCGTAGGAAGGGCCGCCCTTTTCCGGGCCCCCGAACAGAAGCCCTGAAAGTTTGTCCACCCGTTTCCGGGAGGAAAGGTTTGACGAATTTTCCCGCGCCCCCTCGTTTGATCCCCGGCGGGATTCCTTTGGCGGGCGGCCTCCCTGCCTGGTTCCCGGGGAACGGCCCGTGGATTTTTCCCCGGCGGGGAAAGATTTACCGGATTCCGGGGATTGGCCGTGCCGGGACTCCGCGTCCCTCCCCCGGCGCCTGGAGGATCTTCCCCAATTATTTCCTTCTTTTCCGCTGCCGCTCATAAATTCTCCCCCGGGATACCTTTAGAATTTCATTACTCAACACCTGGGCAATCCGCTGGACTGCTTCGTAGATATACTCTTCGTTATTGATTTTTTGACGAAGCCTTTCCGGATTAAAAACTTCTCCCGACCGATCCGGAAGAAGGAACCCTATATCCCTTTCGCCCGAAAAATTCGTCATACATACTCCATAAAGGCGGAGGCAAGATGGCAAATTTCGGGACCCCGCTGGGGCAGCGCCGCCGGGCAGGGTATTCCCTCAACTAAAACCACGTCAAAACGAACCGTCATCCCATTATATTCTCGATGAACCATAAGAAAATACTTAGCTGTTTCTATGATTCGCTGCTGTTTTTTATGGCCAATCCCGTATTCCAAATCGAAGATACCCTGTTTTGCCCATGTCTTGACCTCGATAAAAACAATGGTATCCCCATCCTGGGCCACCAGATCCACCTCCCCGGCGGGGGAACGAAAATTGGAGGCCAGGATACGCATTCCCGCCTTCTCCAGCACCTGGGCGGCGTATTGTTCCCCCGCCCGGCCCTTCCCGGTTTTATGCATCCCGATTCGCCGCGGGCTTAAGGACCCGGGATATGAAGTATTGCTGTTCGGCCAGGAGGTTAATTTCCATCCCGTTCTGTTCTTTCCTGCCGGACGGGTCCATAAGCACCTGCACCGTCGGCCTCAGGGGGGCGGCGGGCTGGACCTTCGTCACCCTGGCCACGGCCTTGTTGTTAAGGACCACCATGGATCCAATGGGATAAATCCCCATGATGGCGACAAAGGCCTTAAGTATATCCGGGTCAAAGCGGCTTCGGTTATCGGCCAGGAGGGCCTGCATGGCCTCGTAACTCACCATGGAATTCCGGTAGGGTTTTTGGCTGACCATGGCCTCAAAGGAATCGGCCACCGAGAGAATCCGGGCGCCAATATCAATGTTCAGACCGGCAATTTTGGAAGGATACCCCCGTCCGTCCCAGCGTTCATGGTGCTGTAGGGCCACATAGCCCACCGAATCCGGGTAATTAAGCTCCTTTGAGATGAGTTGGTAGCTGTACAGAGGATGGGTGTGCATGATCCGGATTTCGTTCTGGGAAAGCCCGCCCCGTTTCGCCAAAATTTCCTTGGGCAGCCGGAACATTCCCACATCATGGAGCAGGGCGCCGATGACGATCTGTATGATCCGGTGGGAAGGCTGCGTAAACTCCTGGGCGAGCATGGCGGAAAGGATGGCCGAATTGATCGAACTTTTCGCCGCCTCGCATCCTTTTATTTTTCCCCCCAGGATATACCCCAAAAAACGGCTCCGTTCTCCCTGGATGGCGTTAAACAGCCGCTTGGCAAGCCCGTTAATGACCGATGCGTCCAGGGATTTGCCGGTGGAGGCATTGGAGAATACCCTGTCCAGTTGCTGGATAAAGGCCGTGTACTCCTGGTAGCCGCCCTTGTTCTCCTCCAACGCTTCCGCGTCCCTCTTGGATTCAGCGGGTTTATTCGGTTTATGCGGTTCCTTCCCCGGTTCGGCCCTGCCGGTTTTCGAATTCTTATTCGCGGCGTTTTTCACGACGCTCTTAATATGACTCTGTTTTGCCACCGCGTCGGCAACGGCCTCAGGGGTTTTTGCCAGCCTTCCTCTGGTCTTTACCGAGTTGACGCCCCAGGCGGCAAGCCGGGCCAGATCCCTCTGTTTGATGGCGATTCCCGGGGGGACCAGGAAATTATCATCATCGATGTATACCGCCTCGGTAAAGATCATCCCCGGCTTCAGAACGTTGACGGGAATTTCCTTCGCTTCAATTACTATTTCGGTTATTTCAGTCCCCTGACTGCCCTGATTCTTCATGACGCTCCATCTTGGATTGGCTTCGATCCGCCTTTCCGGCCCGGTTTCGGACAAAGGCGATAGCCTTTGCCGCCGCTTCCCAACACCAGACCGGTATTATATCGCCCTCCCGCCCCCCCGCGTCCAGCAAGACCGCCAGGGAGGGGTCTTCGACTACCTGGACCCCCGCTTCCCGGGCCAGAGAAACAATCCGTTCCGCCCCGGGGCCGCGCCCCCGGACCAGAAGGCGGGGCCCGGCATCCCGGGGATCATAGCCGATGGCGGAAGCAACCTGCCTTTCTTTGATCTTACACCTCCTCATTTACGGAAAGCAAGGTCCAATCCCGGCTTTCCGCAAAGGAAAGCAGCGCCTCCTGCCGGACTTCGGCGGCTGGAAGCCCCAGAAGATCCGCCAGTTCCCGTTCCAGGCCCCCGGTCCGGGGCTGTCCGGGGGCCGGATGCCAGGAGAACTTGAGGGAGAGGGGCGGCATTTTTTCTCCCCGCCCCCCACCGAGGCCGGGATGAAAGGCAAAACGCCAGGATTCTTCCCCGTTCCTTATATCCAGCCCCATCTGTTCGACCCGCCAGGAACCGCCGGAGCTTCCGCCGGGAGGGGCCAAGAGTATCCGAAGGCACATATCCAGTTCCTCCAGGGAAAAGGGCAGCACGATCCAGCGTTTCCCGTCCTTCCCCGGCAGCCGGTTCAGGATAGCGAGGAGGGGCCCTTGGGCCGCCAGCGCCGATTCCCGGAGGCCGGACGCATCCAGGCGCCTTTCCGCCGCCCCCGCCTTTGAGGAACCGGCCTGGGCCGGGAATCGGCCTTCGTTGCCGGGCCTCTCTTTTCCGGGGGAGCCGCCGCCTTCCCGGTCCGGGGCCCCCCGTTCCGGCATGCCGCCGGAACGGTCATCCGCCGAATCTCCGGCGGCCCCTTCTTCCCCGGAATTTTCCTTCCCCTGAACGCCCGCGGCCCGCTCTCCATGGGGAGCGTCCCCGCCGTGGAGAAGGGCCCCGGCGTAGCGGGCCAGGGCTTCCGGGCTGAGTTCCAGCCCCTTGGAGGCGGCGGCCAGGGCGCCCAGGGCCAGGGCCTCCCGGAACCGGGGGCTTCGGGAATCCTCCCCCGGACCGGGGGAAGATTCCGCGCCGCCCCCACCTGCCAGCGCCGCCTGACGAATATTCCCCAGGAACGAAGGGTCCAGAGGGAGGGAGAAAAATTTCGCAAAGGACAGAATCGAAGTGGAAAGCCCGCCGGGCGGAAGTTTAAGGGAAGCGAGGAGGGAGCTGATATGTCCGGTAGAAAGGGGAAGGCCGCGCCGGGAATTGAGGGATCCGGCGGTGGGGGAATCCAACCGGACCGGGGCCGTTTTTTCTTTCGCCAACCCTTCCAGGCCCCCCGGCCGGCCCTGAAGATGCATGAAATCCGCCCGCCGGCCCGCAGCGCCGGCGGGGTCAATGTTTGAGGAGATCCCTCCGGCCCCTAGCTCTGTGAAGTCGGGCTTTCGGGGGGGGCCGCCTTGGGCCGGGCGTCCTTTCTCACGATGCGCTCCCGAATCTTGGCGCTTTTACCGATCTTGCTCCGGATGTAGTACAGTTTAGCCCGCCGCACCCTGCCGGGACGGACCAACTCCACCTTGGCGACCCGGGGCGAATGGAGGGGGAAGATCCGCTCCACCCCGACGCCGTAGGAATTTTTCCGCACCGTAAATGTTTTGCCCACCCGGGAATTCTTTATAGCGATGACCAAACCTTCGTAGATCTGGATTCGCTGGTTCTTTCCTTCGACAATTCTGAAATGCACCTTTACGGTGTCCCCAACGCTCACCTGGTCCGGTTCTTTCTTCATCTGGTCGGCTTCGATGGCCCGAATCTCATTCATGGTTCTTGCATCTCCTGTATAATTTTGCGGGTTTCCCCGTCAAAAAGCCCAAGTTCCAGGCCCCGGCGTATAAGATCCGGCCGGAGGGCGCAGGTTTTTTCCACCCGTCTGCGAAGCCGCCAGCGTCGAATATGCTCATGGTGGCCGGAAAGCAATACTTCGGGAACCTGAAGCGTATCATAAAGTTCGGGCCGTGTATACTGGGGATACTCCAAAAGCCCCCCGGAAAAGGTCTCCTCCCTCAGGGATTCGGGGGTGATGACCTGGTCCACCAGCCGGTAGGTCGCGTCGATGAGAACCAGGGCCGCGGTTTCCCCGGAGGACAGCACGTAATCCCCCACGGAAATTTCATCGTCGATGTATAAATCGATGATCCGCTGGTCGATCCCCTCGTAACGGCCGCAGAGCAGGACAAGCTCCCTACAGGAGGCCAGCTCCCCGGCCAGAGTCTGGGTAAAGGGCCGCCCCGAGGGGGAAAGGTAGATCACTCGGCGTTCCGCCGTAGGGCCTTCCGCCGCGGGGCCTTCCTCTGCCGCCGAAACCGCGGCCGGATCTATCCCGGTGTTCTGTTTTTTCTCCACCCCCGCCGCTTCCAGGGCCCGGCCCAGGGGCTCGGGGAGCATCAGCATCCCCGGACCGCCGCCGTAGGGGGCGTCGTCGCAGGTCCGGTGCCTGTCGAGGGCGAAGTCCCTGATATTGAAGGCCCGGTAGCCCACGATCCCCCGCTCCACCGCCCTGGCCATGATGGAGGCGGCAAAATATGCGTCGATGATGTCGGGAAATAAGGTCAAGACGGTGTAGACGATGCTCATTCAAGGATCCAGCGGCAGAGAAGCGGGGCCCGCCTCCCCGCGAGATCGATATCTCCAAAAAATTCGTCCCGGAAGGGCACCAGCCGGGTTTCCCCGTTTTTAAGCCGCAGCTCAACCAGGCTGCCGCCGCCCCCTTCCAGAACATCGGTTATCAAACCCAGGGCCTCCGCCCCTTCCCAGACTTCCAGGCCCTTGAGATCTTCGATGTAGTACTCCCCCCGCCGCAGGGGGGCGGCCTCCTCCCGGCTGACCAGAAGCTCCGCCCCCGTCAGGACCCTGGCGGCCTCCGGGCTGTTAAAACCCCGAAATTTCATTATCAGGGAGGGCCCCCCCGCCGCCGCCTCGATTTCCCGGAGCTGCTCCCGGCCCCCCTGCCGGAGGACCGCCTGTTTTAATGTAAGGAGATGTTCAAACTCCCCGGAAAGGGAACGGATCTTCACAAAGCCCTTTAAGCCAAAGGGTGGGCCCACCAGGGCCGCCGTAAAGCGTTCTACCATGCCGGATTGCGGATCTTATCCGCCGCTTTTTCCCGCCGTCCCCAGAGACCTAGTCCAGGATTTCCAGGACCGTGTGCTTCCCGGTTCTGGCGGTAGCCGCCTGAAGAACGGTTCTGATAGCCTTGGCGATGCGGCCGTGCTTGCCGATCACCTTGCCGATGTCGGCCGATGCGACCCGCAGTTCCAGAATTGTGGACTTTTCCCCTTCCACCACGCTCACCTGCACCTGGGAAGCGTCGTCCACCAGAGACTTTACGATATATTCAACCAGATCTTTTTCCATTACTTCACCTTTGATTCAAGAATGTCCCATAAAAGACAAAGGGGGAATCAAGGACGGAACTCTCCGATGGAGGTTTCGCAATCCCCCCTTAGAGGGAGATGTTCTTCTTATTCAGTATTCGGCGGACCGTATCGCTTACCGTCGCGCCGTTGCCCAGCCAAACCTTTACCTTGTCCTCCGCGATCTTAACCTGCCGGTCCTCCGCCTCGATGGGGTGGTAATAGCCAAGTTCCTCGATAGTCTTCCCGTCCCGGGGAGCCCGCTGGTCCATGACCACGATACGGTAATAGGGGCGTTTCTTCGTTCCGAATTTTTTTAGCCGAATTCTGGCGCTCATAGGGTCCTCCTCACAATACTCCGCCCGCGGCGGAAGATCCGGCATGATGTATCCCGCCCGGGGGCCCGGACCGTTCCCCGGCAGGTAAAATTGACGACACAGCCGTCCGCCCGCTGGCGGATCTGGGCAGAACCCATAAGGCCGAAACCTATCAATAACCGATTCTCCGCGGATGATCAAGGGGGGACTCCGCCGCGCTTCCCCGTTTAGAGCATGCCGCGCATCGAGAGTAGGTTGGGCGCATTTTTTGCGGCCCGCCGCAGGCGGGCCGTAAAAAACCGGGCTATCCGCTCCAATTCCCCGCCCCCGCCGGGGGCGGGGAATTCCGCTTCTATCCCTTGCGCGGGTAACGCTAAGCCGGCGCGGGAACCGCGCCGGCGTTTTGCCGCCTTGTGGAAAATCCGCGTTCCCGCGGATTTTCAGCTTCCGGGATTCCCCGGGGTAAAACCCAGGCCCCCCCGGTGTCATGGACGGCCCGCCGGGAAGATCCCCCCACACCCTGCGGCGAAGGTACCCAAAGGAGACTCGGCATGCGGCTGCTTGGCCTAAAAGACCGGATATGCGGGCGGAAGAAATTGACCACGAAGGCGAAGAAGGCGCACGA
This sequence comes from Treponema sp., assembly GCA_031255615.1. Next base: position 12,253 of record JAIRSD010000138.1, read on the forward strand.
AGACCGGGGATTGGAGGAGCTTTTTCATTCCTTCGTGTTCCTTGGTGCCCCTTCGTGGTTAACATTCTCGTTCCCGGTCGTTTCGCTTATCCGGTGGTTTAGTGTAAGCAAGGTACTAGCGGCCCATCCGGCTCATCATTTTTTGGAGGGCCGGGCCTTGCAGGGCCTGGTTTTTCCCCATTTTGCTCATTTTTTTCATAAGAGTCCGCATTTTTTCAAAGCGTTTGAGGAGCCGGGCGACCTCCGCCACGGAGGAACCGGAGCCCCGGGCGATTCGGGAGCGGCGGGAGGGGCCGATGATGAGGTGGTTGGCCCTTTCTTTCCGGGTCATGGAGGACAGGATGGCTTCCTGGGCTTTCAGCTCCGCCTTGTCGATGTCTTCTTCGCTTATCTGGCCCGCCATGCCGGGGATCATGTCCAGCATGGATTTGAGGGAGCCCATTTTTTTTACCGACCGGAGCTGGGAGAGCCAGTCCTCTAGGGTAAAACTTTCCTTCTCCATTTTTTTCTGGATTTCCTGGGCTTCTTTTTGATCGATGACCTGCTGGGCCTTCTCCACGAGGCTGACCACGTCCCCCATGCCCAGGATGCGGCCCGCCATCCGTTCCGGGTGGAAAGGCTCAAAGTCCTCCGGTTTTTCCCCGGTTCCCACGAATTTGAGGGCCTTGCCGGTGATGGTTTTTAGGGAGAGGGCGGCGCCGCCCCTGGTGTCGGAGTCGAATTTGGTAAGGATCACCCCGCTGAGGCCGATCTGCGCGTCGAAGGCTTTGGCGATGTCCACCGCCGCCTGGCCGGTCATGGAATCCGCCACCAGGAGGAGTTCGTCGGGGCGGGCCGCTTCTTTCAGCCGGACAAGCTCCGCCATCATGGCATCGTCTATTTGCAGCCGCCCCGCGGTGTCGATGATCAGGGTGTCCGCCATGGTCCTGCGGGCGTAATTTTCGGCCCCCCGGTACACCTTTACCACGTCGTCGGCGCCTTCCTCTTTGTAGACGGGGATCCCAACCTGGGCCCCCAGGATGGAAAGCTGTTCCATCGCGCCGGGCCGGACCAGGTCGCAGGCCGCGAGCAGGGGTTTCCGGCCTTCTTTTTTAAGGCGCAGCGCCAGTTTGGCGGCGCTGGTGGTTTTCCCGGAGCCCTGGAGCCCCAGCATAAGTATCGGGGAAATGACATCCGGCCCCCGCAGTTTCAGGCCCCCCCCGGATTCGGTCCCCAGGAAGGAGACCAGTTTATCGTGGACGATCTTGACGAACTGCTGGTCCGGGTCTACTGAACGGAGGACCCGTTCCCCCTTGGCCTCCTCGATGGTGGCGTTCACGAAGCGGCGCACCACCCGGAGGTTCACGTCCGCCTCCAGAAGGGCCATCTTGATGGCCTCCACCGCGTCGTCGATGTTTTTTTCGGTGATCGTGGATTTCCCCGCCACAAAGCGCAGGGCATCCGAAACTTTCTGGGTTAATTTGTCGAACATGGCCCTATAGTATCCCCAATGCCGGGACTAGAACCAGTCCCGGTTGCCGTCCTCCCAAGGGCAGTATTCCTCGGGGCGGAAAAACAGGGCGGCCTCCCGTTCCGCGGCGGCGGGGGAATCGGAGGCGTGGACGATGTTCAGCCGGGTTTGGGCCGCGTAGTCCCCCCGGATGGTTCCCGCCGGGGCCTCCATCAGGTTGGTGGGGCCTATCATGCGGCGGACGACGGCGACCGCCTCCTCCCCTTCCAGGACCATGGCGATCACCGGGCCGGAAAGGGTGTAGTCCACCAGTTTTTCATAAAAATCCCGGCCTTTATGCGCGGCGTAGTGGGATTCCACCGTCTCCCGGCTTAAGCGCAGGAGTTTAAGGGCCGTGATTTTCAGGCCCTTTCGTTCAAAGCGGTTCAGCACTTCTCCCGCAATCCGGCGGGGCAGGACTCCGGGTTTCAGCATGACGAAGGTCTTTTCCATGGGCTTTATTATACCACAGGAATTTTCCCATGACTAACTGAATGGTCGTTCAATAGTGTTGTTCAGAAACTTCAGTTTCTGGATAACGCTATTCATCGGGTTTTGGCGCGGGGCGTAAAAATCCGGAAGCCGCGAATCCGCAGGGACGCGCCGGCAGGGATGCCGAACCAAAAGGCTTGCGCCTTTTGGTTTTGCGGAGTTCACGGGGCGCTGCCCCACGAACTCCATACAGCGAAGGCGCAAAACGGCAGGGATGCCGGCATGGAGGCCGGTTGCATCCCACCATACAGGGGTTGGTGCGCGGAGCGCGCCAACCCCGAAGGCGCGAAACGGCAGGGACGCGCCGGCATGGAGGCCGGCTGTATCCACCATACCAGGAGTTGGTACGCGGAGTGCACCGACTCCGAAGGCGAACATCCGCAGGGATGCCGGCATGGAGGCCGGTTGCATCCCACCATACAGGGGTTGGTGCGTGGAGCGCACCAACCCCGAAGGCGCAAAACGGCAGGGATGCGCCGGCATGGATGCCGGCTGTATCCACCATACCAGGAGTTGGTGCGCAGAGCGCGCCGACTCCGAAGGCGAACATCCGCAGGGATGCGGATGTTCGCCCGCGCAAGGGATAGGAGCGGAATTTTTGCGAAGCAAAAATTGGAGCGGATAGCCCGGTTTTTTGCGGCGGAGCCGCAAAAAATGCGCCCAACATATATTCGATGCGCGGCGTTTTCCCAACCGGGATGAGGATGGACAGGGCGCGGTATCCTGTTGTACGATAAAGTGCTAAAAAACCCTGAGAAATCCGCGTTTTTCCCGGTACTTGTTCAATAATCGGCCCGTTTTGAACAAGCGGGTTATTGATTTTTGGCACAGGGCGGATATGCCAATTCAGTATATGTTTTTCTTGCGCCCCCTATGACCCGCCCGTATAATGACCCCGATATTGTTTCAACATTCTGGTAAAAGTAAGTAGGAGGAAAACATGAAGCAAACGGTCCAGAGAGTGGGGCGGGCGCTTTCCGCCATGGTCATGCCCAATTTGGGCGCCTTTATCGCCTGGGGGCTTATTACGGCCTTATTTATCCCCACCGGCTGGCTGCCCAATGAAAAATTGGGAAACATGGTCGGTCCCATGCTGAGCTATCTCTTGCCGCTCCTTATCGGTTATACCGGAGGCAAGTTGACGGGCGGCGGGGTCCGGGGCGGCGTAGTCGGTTCAATCGCTACTATAGGCGTTATCATGGGGGCGAGCATCCCCATGTTCCTGGGCGCCATGATAGCGGGCCCCCTGGGCGGTATCTGCATCAAGAAATTTGACGAAGCGGTAGAAGGCAAGGTTCCCGCCGGTTTCGAGATGCTGGTAAACAATTTTTCCGCGGGGATCATCGGTTGTATCCTTTCGATTATCTGCTATCTGGGTATCGGCCCGGTGGCGGAAGGAATCACCAACGCCTTCGGCGCCGGGGTCGGCTGGCTTGTCAGCCACAAATTGCTCCCCTTCGCATCGATTATTGTTGAACCGGCGAAGGTCCTCTTCCTGAACAACGCGATTAACCACGGCGTCTTTACCCCCCTCGGCACCCAGCAGGCCCAGGAAATCGGGCGGTCGATTTATTACATGATTGAATCGAACCCCGGCCCTGGTCTTGGTCTGTTGTTCGCCTATTGTCTGGTGGGAAAAGGCAGCGCCAAGAGCAGCGCGCCCGGCGCGGCGATCATCCACTTCCTCGGCGGCATCCACGAGATTTATTTCCCCTATGTGCTGATGAATCCTGTTCTGATTCTCGCCATGATGGGCGGCGGTTTTACCGGCGTTCTGGTGTTGAGCATTTTCGGCGGCGGACTTATCGCCCCGGCTTCTCCGGGTTCCATTTTTGCCGAGCTGATGATGACCCCCAGGGGCGCGTACATTCCCAACATTTTGGGTATCCTGGCGGGGGGCGGCGTGTCGTTCTTCCTGTCAATGATCCTGCTTAAGGCTTTTGGAAAGGACGATGCGGATCTTGAATCGGCCCAGGCTCAAACCAGGGCGAACAAGGCTGAATCCAAGGGTACTTCCGTGGAAGATACAAAGGCCGCCTGGGATTCTTCCTCCTCGGTAAAGAAGATCATCTTTGCCTGCGACGCCGGCATGGGTTCGAGCGCCATGGGGGCTACCAAGCTGCGGAAGAAGATACTGGCCGCGGGGATTACGAATATTACCGTTATCCATTCGCCGGTGAACGAAGTGCCCGCCGATGCGGACGTTATAGTCTGCCATAAAGAGCTGGGGGCCCGGGCCCATGACGCCAATCCCCGTGCCCGTCTTGTTACGATAACGGATTTCCTGAACGCGCCGGAATACGATGAGTTGGTTTCCAAGCTGAAAAAATGAGGGGGCGCTTGTGCAGGAATTTTCGTATACGATAACGGATCCGAACGGGATCCATGCGCGGCCTGCGGGATTGTTCGTGCAGAAGATGCAGGAATTTAAAAGCAGCGTCATGGTGAACCGGGATGATCAAAGCGCGGATGCCAAGAAGCTGATCGCCTTGATGAAGCTGCGTCTTAAATGCGGACAGACTTTTACGGTAAAGGCTGAAGGCGAAGATGAGGCGGCGGCTATTGAGGCTGCACGGGATTTCCTAACCGCAAACCTGTAGCGTTCTGCGAAGGGGGGCGGCGGCGGTGTGCGGTAATGTGCCGATGCGAAATCTCTCTCCCCGGCTCTTGCGGATACTTGACCTGTTGGTCCATTCCCCTGAGCCGTTGAAGATTGATGTCCTGTCGGCGGCATTGAACACAAGCCGCCGGACCGTTTTTCGCGAACTGGAAAACGCCGGTCCGGTATTGGCCGAGTTTCAAACGTCCTTGATTTCCATCCCCGGAAAGGGCATAAGTTTTTCCGGGGACGGGAAATCCCGTCAAAAACTGTGTGAATCTCTGGCCGGCTACAGCCAGCCGCCCGTTTCCAGGCGGGAACGCCTGCTCCGTCTGCTGATTGAATGTATCGCCAATGCCGGCAAAGTTAAAAAACTGTTTTATTACGCGAATGTTCTGGGGGTAAGCGAATCCACGGTAAGCAATGATCTTGGGGAACTTGAGGCATGGCTTTCCGGGCGGGGCGTTACCGTTACCCGTAAAAGCGGTTTGGGCGTTTCCTGCGCCGGAACCGAGGAGGCCCTGCGTACCGCCCTGGTAAGCCGGTTCATGCTCGACGGGGATACCGGCGGAAAATCGTATACCGCCGTGTTTGATTTTCCCGGCGAGGACATAGAAACGGGGGTGCGGGAAATGCTGCGCAGGAAGGCCGGCGTGATTGACTGGATGACCCCCGAATCGTTTTGCCTGATTACCGTTTATCTTATCGTAACGGCGGATCGCTTGAGACGGGGAAAGGTTATTAGCGGCGGCGACAGGCCGGTGGGGGAGTTCCAAAGGGCCGTGGCCGAAGAACTGGCGGGGGAGATGAAAAACCGGTTTTCCCTCCTCATGCCGGAACCGGAACGGCAGGCCCTCGCGTTGTGGATTCAGTCCTGCCGCTCGAAACAGGAAAGCCCGCTCGAACCGGTGTCGGCGGATCAGCAGAAGCTCATCGCGCATCTTACCAATCAGATGATAGATCGCTTTGATCCTCCCGCCGCCGCCATTCTTAAAACCAACGAGCAATTGACGCGCCTGTTATCCCGGCATTTGGAATCGGCGATTCCCCGGATGAAAAGCGGGATAGAACTTCCCAATCCCCTTGAGGCGGAACTTATAAAAAACTATCCGGAGGAATACGAAAAGACCCTTGGGGCGGTAACGGTCCTTGAGGATTATGTGGGAGTCCCCGTGTCGTCGAACGAGATTTCGTTTATTATGATACATTTCCTGGCGGCCCTTGCCGTTCTGGGGGATCAAAACACCAGGCGGCGGGTGCTGCGGGCGGGCATCGTGTGCATGCTCGGTATCGGGACCTCCTATATGCTGGCGTACCAGGTGCGCAAGCGTTTTAAGGGGGAACTGGAAGTCGAAGTATCCGGCTGCGACGACCAGGATTCGTGGACCAATGTCGATTTTCTTATTTCCACCATCCCGCTGGAGGAAACGGATAAACCCTTTGTCTGGGTACAGACCCTGTTGGGAGAAGATGATTATCGTAAAATCCAGGAAACCATCGACAACTTCGCCTTTACCAAACGGGACGCGGAACAGCCGGTCCGCTCGGTTCCCCTGGAAAAACGTCTTGACATCCTTGTCGAACTATTCACCCAATCCCGATCCCTGCTGGACAGCTTCGCCGTTGAAACGGTCAAGGCGGACTGCTCTTTTGAGGAGCTTGTCCGTTTTGCCGCTCTGCGCTTTGCGCCTGAAAACCCGGAGTCGGTCCGCCGCGCCCTTACGGCCAGAGAAGCCGTTGTGAGCCAGGTTATCGGCGAAATGGGGATAGTCCTGCTGCATACGCGGGCGGCCGGCAGTACGGCCCCGGTGTTCGCGGTAATCGTCCCGAAGGGAGGGGAATTTACCCAGACATATTTTAAAAACACAAAAAGCTGCGTGCTTATGATATTGCCCGAGAAGGCCCCCCGGGAAATATCCGAATTGATGGGGGGAATTTCCAGCGCGTTAATCGATCTGCCCCTTTTTCTTGAGTCGATTCGCGTTGGAAACCGGGAGCTTATACAGGCGTTTCTTGAAAGAGAAATCTCGGAAATTCTCGCCTTGTGCAGCGGCGAGAAATTAACATAATTTAAGGTAAGGAGTACAATATGGCGGACTCGTCTATCCTCAAAAAGAAAAACATCATTCTGAACCAGCCCCCGGCGGACCGGGAAGAGGTCATACGGCGCTGCGGCCGCATGCTGGTTGATTCGGGCTATGCCACCGAGCATTACATCGAGGGCATGATTAAGCGGGATAACTCCTTTAGTACGGGCATCGGTAATTTTATCGCCATTCCCCACGGCGAGGAGGCCTTCAAAAAGGACATTCTCAGCACCGGTCTTGTGGTGCTGACCTACCCCGAGGGGGTGGACTGGCACGGATCGCCGGTGTACCTCGTGATCGGAATCGCCGCCAAGGGGGATGAACATCTGGACATCATGGGGAACGTGGTGGACCACCTGGAAACCGGGGATGATACGATAAAACTTGTTAAAACCGCCGGAGTCGACGAGATCTACAAGATGTTGAGCGGCGAGGATGCATGATCATCACCCTGACCCTTAATCCCGCGCTGGATAAAACGGCGCGGGTGGATGTTATGAAGCCCAACGCATTGAACCGCCTGCGGGACTTAACGCTCAACGCCGGGGGAAAGGGGGTCAACGTTTCCGCGATGATCCACTCCCTGGGGGCTGAAAGCATCGCGGTGGGTTTCGCGGGCGGCGGCGCGGGGGAAGAACTGCTGTCCCTCATCGCCAAAAAGGGACTCCGCGCCGATTTTGTGCCTATCGCCGCCATAACCAGAACCAATTTGAAGGTGATAGACAATGACGGCGCCCTGACCGAACTCAACGAACCGGGGCCCCGCGTCAGCGTCGATGAATGGGCCGCCCTGGAACGGAAACTTGCGGGCTTGGCGGAGAAGGGCTGCACCGTCGTGATGTCGGGAAGCCTCCCCGCGGGGCTCGGCAAGGATACGTACCAGAAACTTTCCGCCATGCTGCGCCGAATGGGGGCGGCGGTGTTTTTGGACGCCGACGGCGAGGCGCTCAAGCTGGCCCTTGAAAACGGGCCCGGCGCCATTCCCAACTACATCAAGCCGAATCGTTTTGAGCTGCTCCAGTATTTCGGGGCCGCCGATGATGATCGTGTAGATGAAGCAAAACTCATTGAACTTTGCCGCTCCCTGCTTGACAAGGGCATTGAACTGGTCGCCCTTTCAATGGGCGGCGAAGGGGCAATTTTTACCAATAAGAACGGCGTCTGGCGCGCCCCGGCGGTTCCGGTGGAGCTCCGTTCAACCGTGGGCGCCGGGGACAGCATGACCGGCGCGCTGGTCTACGGCTTCGCCAACGCCCTGCCGGAGGAACAGTGCTTCGCCCTGGCGATGGCCGCTTCCGCCGGGGCCTGCACCACCGAGGGAACCAATCCGCCGGATCGCGCCCTGGTTGACGAGCTTTTAAAACAGGCGCGGATAGAAAAAATCGTATAACAGCACAAAGAGGAGTTATCCATGGGTCAGAGAACAAAAGCTGTACGGCTTTATGGGGCCGATGATTTACGGCTGGAGGAATTTGAGCTTCCTGAAATCAAGGACGATGAGATTCTCGTCAAAGTGGTGAGCGACAGTATTTGTATGTCCACCTACAAACTTTTGAAACAGGGAAAAAAGCACAAACGCTGCCCGCAAAACGTTGACACCAACCCCATCATCATCGGCCACGAATTCGCCGGGGATATTGTCAAAGTGGGGGCGAAGTGGCAGGGTGAATTCAGGGCCGGTGAAAAATTCGCCCAGCAGCCCGCCCTTAACTACAAAGGCAGCCTCGCCTCCCCCGGCTATTCCTATGAATTTTTCGGCGGGGACGCGACCTACTGCGTCCTTCCCCACGAGGTGATGGAACTCGGCTGCCTCCTGCACTACGACGGGGACTCTTATTTTTACGCTTCCCTGGCGGAACCGGTAAGCTGCATCATCGGCGGGTACCATCAGATGTACCACACCAACAAGCAGAACTACGATCACGCCATGGACATCAAGGCGGGCGGCAGCGTGCTTATCCTGGGAGGGGCGGGCCCCATGGGACTCGGCGCGGTCGAGTACCCCCTCTGCGGCGGCAACCGCCCTGCCCGCATTGTCGTTACCGACGTGGACGACGGCAGGCTGCGCCGGGCGGAACAGCTTATCAGCCCCGAACTGGCAAAGAAGCAGGGGGTGGAGCTGCGCTATATCAATCCCCGGAACTGCGCCGACCAGTACGCCGCCCTTATGGAAATAACCGGCGGCGCGGGTTACGACGACGTATTTGTCTACGCCCCCATTCGGGAACTCGCCGAATTGGGGGACCGGCTCATGGCCTTTGACGGCTGCCTCAACTTTTTCGCCGGGCCGGAGGACAAGAATTTTTCCGCCATGATGAACCTTTACAACTGCCACTACACCAGTACCCATATTCTGGGAAGCACCGGCGGCAACACCGACGATCTTAAGGAGGCGCTGCGGCTTTCTTCGGAAAAAAAACTGCGGCCGGCGGTAATGGTGACCCATATCTGCGGCCTTAACGCCGTCGCGGAATCGGTGGCGAATCTGCCGGGGCTGCGGGCGGGGAAGATACTTACCTACACCCACATCGATCTGCCCTTGACCGCTTTGGCCGATTTTGAAGAACTGGGAACCCGGGATTCCCTTTTCGCGAAACTCCACCAAAGCTGCAAGGCCCACCAGGGGCTGTGGAACGCCGAAGCGGAATCTCTGCTTTTGGACCATTTTGGAGTAAGCAAATGATTACCATACAAGGCAAAGGCGTAAGCGCCGGCATAGCCAGAGGCCGGTTGTCGTTCATCAGCCGGCAAAGTCTTTTTGTCGAGAAACGCCCCATTGACGACCCGGAAAAAGAAATTGAACGTTTCAACGCGGCCAGAAGGCTCGCGGCGGATCAGCTTGACAAGTTGTCCACGGAGATGGTGGATAAAATCGGGGAAGAAAACGCCCTGCTCTTTGAGATCCACCGGATGATGCTGGAAGACACCGATTACTGCGATCCGGTTATCGAGATCATCACGAAGGAAAAGGTCTGCGCCGAGTACGCCGTCAACACCGCCGGTTCCCGGCTGGCCCAGGATTTCGCCGAAATGGACGACGAGTACATGAAAGCCCGGGCCATCGACGTGTACGACGTTTCCAAACGGGTAATAGAAATAATGTCCGGCGGCGGACAGTCCATCGGACGGAGCGATGAACCGGTGATCCTCGCCGCCGACGATTTTACCCCCAGCGAGACCGCCCAGCTTGACCGGAGCAAGGTGCTTGCCCTGGTGTCCCGGCAGGGGGCGGCCAACTCCCACACGGCGATTTTCGCCCGCACCATGGGAATCCCGGCGATCATCGGCTTCGGCGCCTTCCTTACCGGCGACCTTGCCGGCAAAGAAGCGATGGTGGACGGCGACACCGGAATTTTGTACGCGGATCCGGACAAGGAAACGATACGGGTCCTGGAAGAAAAAAACAAAGATCTGCTGAAAGAAAAAGAAAAATTAGAAAAACTGCGGGGCCAGCCCACCCGCACCGCCGACGGCAGATCGATAAAACTCTTTGCCAACATCGGATCGGTGAGCGATACCGACGCCGCCCGCGCCGGGGACGCCGAAGGGGTTGGCCTTTTCCGCAGCGAGTTTCTTTATTTGGGCAGGAACGATTATCCCGACGAGGAGACTCAGTACGAGAGCTACCGGAAGGCGCTCGAAAAAATGGGAGGCCGGCAGGTGGTCATCCGTACGCTGGACATCGGGGCCGACAAACAGGCGGATTACTTTAATCTGCCGAAGGAGGAAAACCCCGCCATGGGTATGCGGGCGATACGGATCTGCCTTACCCGCCCGGACATTTTCAAAACCCAGCTGCGCGCCATCTACCGGGCTTCGGCCCACGGCAACGCCGCCATCATGTTCCCCATGATAACCTCCCTCGACGAACTGCGGCGGGCGAAGGAAACGGCGCGGCAGGTCCGCGAGTCATTGGCGGAAGAAAAAATCCCCTTTAACGCCGCCGTCCCCATCGGCATCATGATTGAAACCCCCGCGTCGGCGGTCATCAGCGACCTGCTGGCGGCGGAGTCCGATTTCTTCAGCATCGGCACCAACGACCTGACCCAATACACCCTCGCCATCGACCGGCAGAACGATGCAATCGCCGCCTTCTGCGACACCCACCACGAAGCGATACTGCGGCTCATCAAACTGGCCTGCGACAACGCCCACAAAGCGGGTATCTGGTGCGGCATCTGCGGCAGCCTGGGCGCGGACCCCGAACTGACCAAAACTTTTGTTGACATGGGCATTGATGAACTGTCGGTGGAACCGTCCCGTATACTAAAACTGCGGTCCATTATCGCCGAATCTTAGGGGACTAAAACACAGCAACGCTGTTTCGCCGTTTTTTCAGGGGCCTGTTTTTCAACCAGCCGGGTTGAGGAACAGGCCCCTTCCGTATGCCGAATTTTTTTTGGGCGCATCCCCGCCTCCGGCGGGGACCGGGCTATCCGCTCCAATTCCCCGCCCCCGCCGGGGGCGGGGAATTCCGCTTCTATCCCTTGCGCGGGCTACGCCCCTGAGTTGCCGCGCTCCGCGCGGCAACTTGATGGATGCCGCTCCCTGTACGGAGTTTCGCGGCCTGCCGCGAAACTCCGCAAAACCGCAACGCCCGGGCGTTGCGGTTCGGCGTCCCTGCCCTCTTCGCGGACTTGTGAGTTTTGGCGCTTCCCGCCAAAACACAGGGAACGTACCCCTGCCGGCGCGGCTTCCTCCTTCCCTGCTCCCCGCCCGGGACGGACCGGGGCCGTGCCGGGAACCGCCGGGCTGTCCGCTAAAATCCCTCCCCGGCAAAGGCCTGGCAAAAATGCCCGGCAAAAATGCCTGGTAAAACGGGGGAAACCAGGTTATGCTGGCCCATACAGAGCCGCCGTAGGGCCGGCGATCATACCGCGGGGAGGCGTTCATGGATATTTCGTTGCAGCTTTATTCGATTAAGGAAGAGGCCCAGGAGAATTTTGAACAGGCCCTGGCATTGACCCGGCAGGCCGGGTACCAGGGGGTGGAATTCGCCGGGTACTTCGGCAAAAGCCCGGACCAGATGAAGGCCCTGCTGGACCGGCGCCAGCTTAAGCCGGTAAGCACCCACCTGGGGATCCCCCGGCTGAAGGAAGCCCTGGACGAGGAAATCGCCTACGCCAGGGCCCTGGGTTACGGGCTTTTAGTCTGCCCCTTCCTGAAGGGGGACAGCGAGGCGGATTATATCGAGGGGGCCCGGTTCCTGGAAGAATGCGCCCAAAAGGCCGCCCAGGCGGGGCTGGGCTTTGGCTACCACAACCACGCCCACGAATTTGTCAAATACGGCGGCAGATACGCCCAGGACATCATCCTGGAACAGGCCCCCACCGTGAAATTTGAACCGGACCTGTTCTGGATAGCCCTGGGCGGGGTAGATCCCCTTGCCTACCTGGAACCCCTGGCAAAGGCCGGTCGGATCTGCGCCGTCCACGCCAAGGAATTGGCAAAAACGGGGAAGGAAAACGTCTATGTGGGGGAAGGGAAGATCGACTTTGCCGCCATTGCCAAACTCTGCCCCCCCGACCGGTACCCCTGGATCGTCGAGCAGGAGGAGTACCACAGCGATCACCTGGACGGCATCTCCAAAAGTTACCGGGGCCTGCGGGGGATCTTCGATTCCCTGTAGCCCCGGCGGTTCCTAGAATCTAAAGCCCCAGCTTTCCTCCAGACGGCGGAGCCGCTGGACTCCTTCCTTGGGCGTTAGATCCCGGTGGACAATGCCGGCGGCGGGAACGTAGCTGGCGTTGTCCCAGACGCTCCACCAGGTAAGGGCCTCCACCTCCGGGCGGGCGTAGCTGAGGGTGTAAAAATCCTCGATCCAGTCCGCCTGGACCCGCTCGCTCCAGTCCATCTCGTGCCAAAGGCCCTTGTACATATAGCGGAGGCAGTAGATGTCCCCCTCCGTGGTGGAGGGGAGCAGATCCTGCTCGTGGGAGGGGACTCCCAGTTCCGTGATGTGGTAGGGCTTTCCAAAGACCTTAAAGCGGTCGTAGAGCTTGTCGATGGCCAGCATATCCCGGGAGGGGCAGTACAACTGCATACCGATAATGTCGTAATCGCAGCGGGCCTCCTCCAGCCTCCTGATGTAGGAGTAGGGGACCATGTTCCGCTCATTCACCAGCCCCCACTGGACCCGGCCGTCGGCGGCGTTTTCCCCGAACATGAAGCAGGTGTTCACCACGGTCTTGCAGTCCGGCCCGGCGTCGCGGACCGCCCGGGCGCAGGCGGAGGTCATGGCGATAAGCTCCTCCTGTTTCATCATCCAGATATTGCACCAGTCATGGGCCTCGTTGATGATGTCGTAGCGCTGGATTCGCCCGGCAAAATGCCGCACCCGGTCGCCGATCACCCGGTCTATCTCCCGGCGCATGCTGCCGTCCCCCCATTTCAGGTCCGCCGCCCAGGGGGGCATCCCCGCGGTATGGGCCCACCACAGGGGGTGTCCCTTGGTAGCAATGCCGGACTCCTCAAAGGCCCCCTGGAGTCTTTCCAGGGTGGGGTAATCGGGCTTTCCCTTTTCCGGTTCCACCCGGGCCAGGTAGAAGGGGAGGGTGGCGTAGTTAAAGAGCCGGTCGAAGATTTCCTTTAGGCCCGGCTGTTCCCTGTAGGGGTACTCAACGCCCGCGCAGCCAAAGAGGAAGCCCTCCCGTTTACCCTGCTCCGCGATACGGGCCCGGGCCCGCTCCACCACCGCCAGGTCCCCGGCCCAGAGCCCCGCCGCCAGGGCGGTGAGGTTCAGCTCCGCCGCCTTTGCGGGCCCCGCCCGTTCCGCCAGGCCCAGCAGGGCGGCGGCGTCCGCCAGCATAGACTGGGTCTTTACCGAGGGGCTGAATCCCCCGGCCTTCCCCGCGCTCCCCCCGATAAGCTCCTCCACGTCCCGCAGGCGGCACTCCGCCGCCTCCCGGACAAAGTCGATGGTTCCCCCTTCCGAGTAGCCCCGGCCCTTGTTGTCCGCGCTGACCCACACGAAGCCGTAGCCGGGGACCGCCAGTTTGGCCTGGAGAACCACCCGATCTCCGGGGATGTTCATGGACACCAGACCCTCCCGGGAAACGGTGTTGTTCCGGCGGTAGGGCACATAGTCCTGGTCCGCGGCAAAGAGGGTGGCAATCTCATCCCGGCTTACCGGGCCGCCCTGGGGATTCAGAATCCGCACCTTCACATTCATAAGACCTCCTCGTCTCTCCGGGCCCCGCGTCCACCGGGGCCTTGCCGTCAGGATACACCGGAATTCGCCGGCGGTGAACCGAAGGGCCGGCCCAAAACGCTTCGCGTTTTGGTTTTTTCGGTCTTTGAGGCGAAGCCCCAAAGACCCGCCCGGCCGGGCCGGCAGGAGGCCGGCTGTTTCCAAATATGAGTTTTGCGCGGCAAAACTCATAGGCTGAACATCCGCATCCATGCGGATGTTCAGCCGCGCAAGGGATAGGAGCGGAATAAAAACCCGCAGGGTTTTTGTTAGAGCGGATAGCCCGGTCCCCGGCATGGATGCCGGGGATGCGCCCTTAAAATTCGCTTTTACCCCTTTATTTTACACTTTCTATCGAAAAGAATTTCCTTACGAACGCTGGAAACGGTTGCCTGAATTCAGGTAAAATAATACCTATGAAAGCCGAGAAGTCGCCCCTTCCTTCGGCGGGTTCGCCCCCTCTGCCGGGCGCCCGGGGGGGCCGGAAGGACGGGGCTGAGCGGAGTCTGCCCTTTTCCCGGTCGCTGAAGGCCAGGTTTCTTGTTTTCTTCATACTTTTTATTGCCGGGCTGCTGGCTTTAATCACCTTTCTGAATATTTCCAGGACGATACATATCACTACCGCCATGTTTGCCGAACAGGGGATCGGGATTGTGCGGCAGGCGCAGGAGATAGTGGCGGACGGGGACCGCTTTGAAAGGCTGGCCGGCAGTCTGGACCCGGAGGACCCCTATTACGAGGAAACCCGGCGGCGGCTTCTGGAATTGAAGGAGAATACGGTCGCGCTTTATCTGTACACCATGTCCGTGGTGGAGGGTTCGACTTCCCTTTTTATCATTGACGGCAGCGCCCCGCCGGACGACGAGGAGCTTTTTTCCCCGCTGGGCTCGATGGAGGACGTTTCCGGCTACGATTCGGCCTTTATGGAGACCTGGCGGGCCGGGGAGATTCGGGCGAGCGATCTTGTGTTCCAGGACGGCTGGGGCTGGCTGGTGTCGATCTACGGGCCGATACTGAACTCCCGGGGGGAGATGGTAGGGATTATCGGCTGCGATTTCGGCGCCCAGCGGCTTTTTGACGAGCTGCGGGAGGAGGTTGTCCGCCAGGTTCTTCTGGACCTGGCGCTTATCGTCCTGGGCTGCTTCTTTGTGCTGTTCTTTATGCGGATGATCTTTTCCCGCCTTGCCGGGATTGGCGTGATTCTGAAGGAAATTTCCGAAGGGGAGGGGGATCTGACTACCCGCATCCAGATTGCCAGGATGGATGAGATCGGCGTCATGGCCCACTACTTCAACCTGGCGCTGGATAAAATAAAGAGTCTGGTGATCACCATTAGGGAAGAGAGCATCAAGCTCTACGGCATTGGGAACGATCTTATGGGCAACATGATCGAAACCGCTTCGGCGATGGAACAGATCACCGGCAATATCCAGCGGATGAAGGCGCAGACCCTTAAGCAGAACGCCAGCGTTGCCGAAACCTCCGCCACCATGGATCAGCTTTCCCAAAGCATCCTCCGGTTGAACGGCTATGTGGAAAGCCAGGCGGAGAGTATGTCCCAGTCCTCCAGCGCCATCGAGGAAATGCTGGCCAATATCGAGAGCGTTACGACGACCCTGGTCAGGAACGGGGAGAACATGGGAAATCTGACCGTCGCGTCGGAGATTGGCCGCGCGAGTCTGGGGACGGTGACCACCGACGTGCGGGAGATCGCCCAGGAGTCCGAGGGCTTGATGGAGATTAACCTGGTCATCCAGACGATTGCGGCCCAGACGAATCTTTTGGCCATGAACGCCGCCATAGAGGCGGCCCACGCCGGGGACGCGGGGAGGGGTTTCGCCGTGGTGGCGGACGAGATTCGTAAATTGGCGGAAAACGCCGGGGCGCAGTCCAAAACCATTGGGGAGGTGCTGAAAAAGATCAAGGCCTCCATAAACAAGATTACCAATTCGGCGAACACGGTATTGGAAAAATTCCAGGCTATAGACGATTCGGTGCAGACCGTGTCGGAGCAGGCGGCGGATATCCGGCTGGCCATGGAGGAGCAGGGGGAGGGGAGCAAGCAGATACTGGAAGCCATCGCGCGGCTTAACGAGGTAACCCAGCATGTGAAACAGGGTTCCCTGGAAATGAACGAGGACAGCCGGCAGGTAATCCAGGAAAGCAAGAATCTTGAGATAGTGGCCCAGGAAGTTGCCAAAGAAATGGATGAAATGGCCGAGGGGGCGGATCTGGTCAACACGGCGGTAGACCGGGTAAACGGTATATCCGCCGAAAACAGGGAACTCTTGGGAACTTTGGTGGAAGCTGTATCCAAATTTAAAGTAGAATAAATTTACCTGCCGCATCCGCCGGCGGTTTGAGGGCCGGTCGATGTTCCGGGGTCGCCGGGACGGCGGGGGAATTCTGGTTAAAGGACGGTGAACGGAATGGCTGACATGGTATTACAGGACGGGTTGGACCCCGAATTAGCCGCCATATTAAAAACCAGCGAGCTGAAGAATTCGGAGGAGATGCCGGATTTTTCCACTCTTTTCGGAGAGGAAGGCGGGGCGCCGGAGGTTCCGGGCAAGGGGGATGGGGAGGAGAATTCCCCGCCGGAGGGAGAGGCCCTGGGGGGCAGTTTCCCGGAAATAACCAAGAAATTCGAAACAACCCCCCATGCCTTTTTTACGGACCCCAATTACTATAAAGCCGCCCTTTCCGGCGAGGGGGACAGCGCCACCCGGATTCATGGCATTCTCCAGAAATACCTGAACTGCAAGGATCCCAAGGATCGGAGCGTGTTCCGCCAGCAGTTCATTACCGCCTATTGGGATTTCCTGGGCAGCGTGGCAAGAAAATCCGGGGGAAAGCTGCCCTCCGCCAAACGTTTCCTCCTCCGTTTCGGCATCCTCCATCCCGTCTTCCTTGGCCAGGATACCAGGGATTTCTTTTCCAAACTGGTGGTGGAAGACGAATTGGGGCAGCCCATATACTATCTGGACGAATGGCTTAAAAACGTGGGGCTTGGCAGCATCCAGCCCTCCACCACCGACGAAGCGCCGGCGGCCAAGGGCAACAACAGCGCCCGGTTCCAGCAGCTTCTGGAACGGGCCAAGGGAAAGCTGGAAGGAAACACGGGGATCCTCAAGGCGAAAGTCAGCCAGCGGCAGGAAATGGAGCGGCTTTTGAAGGACAAGGTGGATATTCTTTTAACCCACGATTCCGTGGAAAGCGGGCTGCATATCAGCTCCGTCTACAACGAAGGCCAGAAAAGGGCCTGCCAGGATATCCAGGAATTGCTTAAGGGCCTGTTGAGGACGGACAGGGAACTTGAAATTTCCCTGCGGGATTACCGCCAGGCGGAAGATGATGTAAAAAGTATCCAGAGCAAAATGGCGGAGGAAGGGAACGCCGCGTCGGTGGACACCGGGGCCATGGGCGCCGAATTCGACACCATCCGCCAGATGGTAAAGATGACCGTGGGCCGCAAGGGCAACCACTTTCCGATGCTTACCAGCGAATATTTTCACAGCGGCCCCAACGACACCGGTTTTCGGGAAAACGTCGTCTCCATCCTGACGGAAATCGAAAAAATCGACCCGGAGTGCTTTTACCGGGTCTACAAAAACCGGAACAACCGGATCGTCCCCTACGTGATCCTTATCCCCAGTTACGGGGACATCGGCTTCTGCTGGGAACCCTTTTCCCGCCACAACCGCGCCACCAGCCGGGGCCGGATCGTCATCCCCATGTACCCCCGGAATCTCCATATCGCCGTCCTCTCCGCCGTGGGGGACCTGCGCTGGCAGGTCGCCAAAGAAAAAGCCTCCTACTACTGGATGGAGGAGGGCCTCACGGGGAATTACTACCAATGGTTCCAAAAAATGAAACTCAAAGGCAACATCAAAGACTTCTTTGTCCAGGATTACATCCAGTGGATGACCAAGGAAAGCGAAGGCACCCAAAAACTGCACAAGGAAATCCGGGGCGTCTTCTGGCGCTTCATGCCCTTCGCCCAGCCCGTCAAGGAAAAGCTGAAAAACCGCAACCTGATTTACCAGGAACTGTACCAGCGGGATCTCAACCGCGCCATGTCCGACGGGTATTGAGCCCCAGGCCGCGTAAAAAAAGGACCCGGAAAAAGGAGCGTCATAACCCTGCGCCGGGTTTCCTTTTGGGCGCATTTTTTGCGGCTGCGCCGCAAAAAACCGGGCTATCCGCTCTAACAAAAACCCTGCGGGTTTT
>JAIRSD010000195.1 GCA_031255615.1 Treponema sp.
TCCGGCCCGGCAGCCGATAGGCGATGGCCCTTCCTTCCTTTCCTATTCGTTTCACTACCCCCAGCCTGTTGAGGACATAGAGGGTTTTCCTCGCCAGTTCCACGGAAATTTCCGCCTCCTTCGCCAGGGAGCCGGTGGTAAAGGTCTCCCGCTGGGCCGGAGGGATAAAACGGCGGTAATCCCGGATTTTTTTTAAAATTATTGAGTCGTGCCAGGCCGCCAGCTCCTTGTCGGCGATGCTTGCCCCTTTCCTCCGCCAGGATCCCCTGCCGTCGAGGATCCGTTTTTCCAATACGTCAACAAGGGCAATCTCGATGGAAAGCCCCCTGATCAGGGGGAGTTCCGGGGCGTAGAGGAGATTCTGGAAGAGATCCCAGGGGCTGCCCCGGCGGGGGCTCTTGCGTTTTCGGATCAGCCTGCCGTCCCCGCCGTAGGTTTCAATGTACTTGGTAAGGACGACGGGGTGGATGATCCGCAAGGGGCCCCGGGCCGCCAGTTTCCCCGCCTTTTCTTTTAGGGGGCCGAAACTTCCCGTTTGAACTTCGATGATTTCCCCGGTTTCGGTGATGCCGTCGCACACAAAGTCCCCCAGGACCTGTTCGATCCGGCCGTTGCACCCGCTGTAACGGAATTTCAGGGCCCGGTGGAGGCTGCTTTCCCGCCGGGTCCCAATTTTAGAACTGGGGGCGGGCATAGGACAGGAGTTCTTCGGCGCTTAAGAGTTCCAGATAGTGAAATGTCTCGTTCCCTCCCCGGTTTTCGCTTACCCGGATCTTGGCAACCCGGAAGGCGATCATCCGGTTGGTGGGCAGGGGCAGGCTGAGAATCCGTCCGTTGATATCCACGACGCCGTTCAGGGGGAGTCGGGAGGGAATTTCCTGCGCGTCCCCCTCGGGGAAGACGATAAAATACTCGTTTATGAACATGACGGCATAAATATTAGCGGGTTTCGGGGCGATTGGGAAGATTCCGCCTCCGGCCCATGGCGGACGAAAACCGAGGGCTTTCACCCGCGCAAGGGATAGGAGGGATACGGAGCGGAGCCCCGGCAGCCCGCGGCCCGCCTTGATAGCCCGGTTTCCGGTCCCGGGCCGGGGATGCGCCCGGCATACACGCGATATGGGGGCCTTTTAAGCCGCGAATTGCCGGGGGCATAACGTTTGTATAGTTCAAAAGTTTTTTCTTGAGAATTTACATTTTTTTCTTAGGGAATCGTTCTTGACGCAGCTATTAGAAACCGTGATACTGAATATAAACGTGGTGATTCATGGATATTAGTCCTTTTTTATGGGAATCTGTGGAATGGAGATGAATGCGGGGGGATCTTATCCAAGCACTCTGGACGACAAAGGGAGGGTGAACATCCCCAAGGCCCTAAGAGAGGTGTACAGCGGAGAATTGGTGGTCACCATGGGGTTGCGAACCTGCGCCCGGATCATGAAGCCTGAGGTATGGGCTCAGATCTGCCAGCGCTTAACGGGTTCTAACGAGCTTACGGAGGACGAGCAGGAACTGGTGGAGCTCCAGCTTATCGCTCCCAGAATGATGGTAGAGGTTGATCAGGCGGGCCGTATAGTCATGCCGCCGGTGATTCGGCGTTACGCGCGGCTTACCAAGAATTGTCTGATTCTTAATCTGGAGAATCGGCTGGAAGTTTGGGATGAGGAGCTATATTTTGCCCATTTGGACGAAAATCGGGCTGCCATAAAGGAGGCTATAAGGAAGATGGGGTCCTTGAAGCTTTTCAAGTTGGATACCTAGCGATTTGGGAGGGGAACTATCCGGCATGGAAACTTCACATATTCCGGTGATGTTGGAAGAAGTGATAAGCTATCTGGCCCCCCGCGGGGAGGGGGAATTGATGGTGGACGCTACCTTGGGGGAAGGGGGGCATAGCTATGCTTTTCTTTCCCGCTTTCAGGATCTAAAAATTATTGGTATAGACGCCGACCCTGTCATTCAGACTATCGCCAAGGAACGACTCAAGGAATTTGGAGGGCGGATCCGTTTCTATTCCTGCTGGGCCCAGGATTTTTTCCTGGCCTATCCGGGGGAACTTAAACGGCCCGACGCCATTCTTATCGATCTGGGGATAAGTCGTTTTCACTATGAAAAATCCGGCCGGGGTTTCAGTTTCCGCAAGGACGAGCCCCTGGATATGAGGTTGAACCTCGAATCTTCCCGCAACGCCGCCGAGCTTATCAACCGGCTGGGGGAGCGGGAATTGGCGGATCTGTTATACCTGAACGCGGAGGAGCGGTATTCCCGCCGTATCGCCCGGTCCATTGTAGAGGTCCGGAAGCGGGGGGCTATCCGTTCCAGCCGGGCTTTGGCGGAACTGGTAGAGGCCGCCGTACCCCCTCCCTATCGGCGGGGGCCGGTTCACCCCGCAACCAAGACCTTTCAGGCGCTGCGGATCGCCGTCAACGGAGAGCTGGCCCGGCTTGACGGGCTTTTAGCGGGCGCCCTGGAATCCCTGGCGCCGGGGGGGAGGCTGGGGGTTATCAGTTTTCACAGCCTGGAGGATCGGGTGGTTAAGGTCTTTTTCCGGCAAAAAGGCGGTCTCTGTAATAGTCCTCCGGAAACGCCGATATGTAGAAGTGGGAGTTCCTACACCCTTCGTATCCTGACCCCCAAGGGGATTCCCCCGGGGAGGGCGGAAATTCGAAAGAACGGGGCCTCCCGAAGCGCCCGGCTGCGGGTAGTGGAAAAAGTTTGCGATAAGGTTGAACGTTGACGGCTATGTTTTTAAAGAAAAGACGGTTTTTCCGTATACGGGTCTTGTGTGTGAAGGAAGTTTTATGATGAGACGGCGTTTCTTTGTATACTTTGTCGCCCTTACGCTGCCGTGTATGCTTGCCCTAGTTGCCTGGCAATCGGCCCGCTATGTGGATCTCGAGCGGGAAATAGCCGCCCTTGAAAAGAAACAGACAGAGTGGGTAGAAAGCAACAACCGTCTTATCGCTGTCATCGCCATGCTTTCATCGTCGGAGCGGATCGATCGCATCGCCCGGAATCAGCTTGGGCTGATACGGATAAAACCGGAAGATGTATTGCAGATCAGGATAACCGGGGAGGAGCTTTGACGCAAAACCTTAACTGGGGCGGCCCGGCGGGGGAGGGTGTTTCTTCCTCTGAAAAAGGGAATGTTCCGGTTCTTATGGATTTTGACCATCTCCGGGCCGCCGTGGGGGGCCGTTTCCTTGGCGGGAACGCCGGGGACGGTTTTAGTTCGGTCCACATTGATTCCCGGAAGGTAAAACCGGGGGCCCTTTTTGTCGCGCTGAAAGGGAGGGCGCGGGACGGGCATTGTTATATAGAGGCCGCCTTTAAGTCTGGAGCGGTCTGCGCCCTGGTGGAGGCGTCGAAGCTGGAAGAATTGGGTCTGGAGGAAAAGGCCCGGCGCTGCGGCGGGAATCTTGTGGTTGTGGAGAATACCCTCCGGGCTTTACAGGACGCCGCCGCCGCTTATCTGGATACCTTCCCCAACCTCGTGCTGGGGGGCCTGACAGGTTCGTCGGGAAAAACGACCACCCGGGAGATTGCCGCGACGATTGCCGGCAGGGAAATGCCCGTCGCGGTGAATCCCATGAATCTAAATTCAGAGACCGGTCTTCCCCTGGCGGTCTTTGAGGTGCGGGACTACCACCGGATGGGAATATTTGAGATTGGGATGGACCGGCCCGGGGAGATCGCCGAGTTGGCCAGGGTCCTGAGACCACATGCCGCCCTTATTACCAATGTGGGGATCTCCCATATAGGAAAAATAGGCAGCCGCCGGGGGATTGCATTTGAAAAAAAACAGATCTTTTCTTGTCTTAAAGAAAAAGACATCGCGCTGATCCCTGCTTCCAGCGAATTCCGCCAGTTTCTGGCGGAAGGTTTGAGGGGGATCGTCCGGTTTTACGGTCCGGAGAAATTTGAGGAACTGGGGTCTATTCGGGATCTCGGCCTCCAGGGCAGCGAGATAACCTGGGCGGGGGAAAAGGTCCGTTTCGGGCTGCCGGGGAGGCATAATCTGGCGGATGCCGTGGCGGCCATTGCCCTGGTCCGCGAATTGGGTATTGGGGATCGGGCCATACGGGAAGGGTTAGAATCGGTGCGGCCCCTTTTTGGGCGCAGCGAGATTTTACCGGGAACGATGACCCTGATTCGGGATTGCTACAACGCGAACCCTGAATCCGCCGCCGCCGCCATAAATTTCTGCGATGCTCTGGAATACCCGGGGCGGAAAATTTACGTCTTGGGATCCATGCTGGAACTGGGGGAGGATTCCCCGGCGGCCCACCGCGATCTGGGTTCTGCCCTGGCCCGTTCCACCGCGGACAGGGTCTTCCTTTACGGCAGGGAAATGGAAGACGCCGCCGCGGAACTGGAAAAAACGGCGGCTGCCGGGTTCTTTCATACCAACAGCATGGAGGAACTGGCTTCATCGTTAAAAAATTATGTCAAACCGGGAGATCTAATCCTCCTTAAGGGTTCCCGGGGCTGCGCCCTGGAACGGCTTACCCCGGTTTTTACCGGCGGGCGGGAAGGGGAGGAACTATGTTCCTAGAATTTGTCTATCCCCTGACCAAGTATTTTCCTCCCTTCAATGTATTCACCTACCTGACCTTGCGGGGGGCCTATGCGGCCCTTACCACCCTGCTCATCGCCTATATCTGCGGCCCCCGGATCATTGAAGCCCTGCGGAAGCTCAAAGTAGGGCAGGCGGTTAGAACTGACGGCCCCGCCACGCATTTGGTAAAAACAGGGACCCCCACCATGGGCGGGGTGATGATCATTCTTTCCCTGTTGGTTTCCATGCTGTTCTGGCAGGATTTACACAATGTAAAGGTCGCCCTGGCGCTCATTACTCTGGTGGCCTTTGGGGTTATCGGCTTCCTGGACGATTACCTCAAAGTGACCCACCGCGATTCCGCCGGCCTCCCCGCCTGGGCTAAACTTATCGGGCAGTTTATCATAGCCATCGGGGTGGTGCTGTTTCTGTACGTTAACGGGGGGGAGGAGATAACGTATCTTTATCTGCCCTTTTTCAAGAATCCCGTGCTTGATATGGGGGTCCTCTGGATACCCTTCGCGATTCTTTTGATGGTGGGGGAAAGCAACGCGGTAAATTTCTCCGACGGCCTGGACGGGCTTTTGGCGGGGCTGCTGATTTTGGTGTTCATCGCCCTGTCGATCCTTTGCTACCTTTCGGGAAGATCGGATTATTCGTCATATTTGGGAATCCCCTATATTCCTGACGCGGGGGAACTTACCGTGTTCTGCCTGGCCGCCATGGGGGCCTGCATAGGGTTTCTTTGGTTTAACGCCCATCCGGCGGAAATCTTCATGGGAGATGTGGGGAGTCTTTCCATGGGAGGCGTGGTGGCCGCCGTTTCCCTGATGATAAAAAAGGAAATACTGGTGCTCATTATCGGAGGGGTGTTTGTACTGGAAATTGCCTCCGTTGTGATTCAGGTGGTCTCTTTCAAATTAAGAAAAAAGCGGGTATTCCGCATGGCGCCGATACATCACAGTTTCGAGTTGGGAGGATTGGCGGAGACCAAGGTGGTGATCCGTTTCTGGATATTGGGAGGGCTTTTCGCCATTATCGCCCTTTCAACATTGAAGATCCAATAGGAGGAGGCGATGCGCGAATTAGAGGCTGAAAGATCCCCCCAATTTGCCGGGTCTAACTATCTCTTGGTGGCCAGCATATTCCTCCTTATGGGCATGGGCTTCGTTACCCTGTATTCCTCGTCCTACGCCTTTGCCGGCAATTTCTACCGGGACGGCCTTTACTTTATATCGAAACAGTTAAAGGCGGGGATTTTGGGGATAGGGCTGTTCTTTATTGCCTCCCGGGTGAATCTGGACATTCTACGAAAGCTGATACCGCTCCTGGTCATTTTCGCGGTAGCCGTCTGCCTCCTTACCTTTGTTCCCGGCATTGGGGATACGCGAAACGGGGCAAGCCGGTGGATCAGGCTGCCCGGGAATCGCAGCTTCCAGCCCTCGGAGCTGGTTAAGCTGATACTTCCCCTGTACCTGGCCCATATCTTTGACAAGAAACAGGACGGGCTGGGAAAATTTTCTTCCGGGGTGCTGCCGCCGTTTTTGGTTACCGTCATCTTTTTTGTTATCATTTATCTGCAAAATAATTTTTCCACCGCCGTTTTTATCGCGATTAACGCCCTGTTTATTTTCTTTCTGGCTGGGGTTAGACTTCATTATTTTTTTTCCGCCATTGTCATGCTCCTGCCGCTGTCCTGCCTGCTTATCCTGACTAAGGAATACCGGCTGCGCCGCCTTATCAGTTTTGTTAAACCTGAATGGGAGCCCCAGGGCGCCGGTTATCAGGTGGGGGCCAGTATCAGGGCCATCGAATCGGGAGGTCTGTTGGGGAAGGGTCTTGGACAGGGGACCAGGAAGATTGCCGGTATTCCCGAGGTGCATTCGGACTTTATCTTTTCCGCATTTGCCGAAGAATCCGGGTTTCTGGGGATTGTGATGATTTTCGTCCTCTTTGGAATATTCGCCTATTTCGGTTACCGGGGGGCCCTGCGGGCTTCCCTGTACCGCAAACTCCTGGCCTGCGGATTGTTGACCATGATCCTCTCCCAGGCTATGTTGAACATGGCGGTGGCCTCCGGATCTCTCCCCGCCACAGGACTCCCCCTTCCCTTCTTTTCCGCCGGCGGTTCATCTCTGGTAAGCACCCTGCTTATGGCCGGTTTTGTTGTGAATGTTTGCAGAGGGTCGGAGCGCCCCTCCCCGGTGGTTCCCCCTGCCGAATTAGCGGAGGATAGTTATGGCAGATGAGCTTATCTATAGGGGTTCTCCCATGGGAAAAGATCGGATTCCCCATACGGCCCGTTTTAAGGGGCCGCCAGAAGGGACGGATCCGCGGACCGGGAGAGCGCAAAAGGCCAAGGAATTTGAAACCGGTATCAAGATACTCATTATTGCCGCCGCGTCGGTATTGGTTCTGGAACTTCTCTGGATCCTTGTGATTAGTCCCTGTATGCCGCTTTCCCGCCTGGAAGTGGCGGCTTTTTCCGGCCTGGGCCGGGACGAGGTGCTGCGCCAGGCCGGTATCGGGGAAAGATCTTCCTATGTTTCGGTTGATCCCCGGTCCGTGGAAAAGAGACTAGAGGCCCTGCGGGAGGTGGAATCCGCCCGGGTCATTAAACGGTTTCCCAATTCCGTATCAATCCTGGTGGTTCCCCGGGTGGCCGTGGCCATGGCCTTTGACCAGATTGAAGGCCGGCAGCAGCCGGTGTATTTTGACCGCCATGGAATTCCCTTTAAAACCGGCGGTTCTCTTTCTCCGGACCAGTCCCCCCACGCCGCCCATCTCGGCCTGCCGGTAATTTCCGGCCTGCCTCTGGAAGGGCCTCTGCCGTCCGTATACCTGCCCCTCTTTGCCAGTCTGGATAGGATCCGCGATGCGGATCCCCGGCTCCTGTTGACCATATCGGAAATCCGGGTGAACCGAAAACCCTTTGACGGCTTTGATTTGATACTCTACCCCGTTCATAGCCCCATACGAGTCCGTTTGGAACCCGGATTAACTGAAGAAACCCTTCGGTATGTAATGCTGATGCTCAATGTATTCGCTTCGAGGAATCAAGAAATTGAGGAGATTGATTTCCGAACGGAGACGGCTTCATATAAGTTAAAGGAGGTTTCCTCTGGCTAATGAAAATATGGTTGTCGGCCTTGACATTGGTACGACGAAAGTATGTGCGGTCATCGGCGAGCGCAACGAGAAGGGGATACCGGAGATTACCGGTCTGGGGGTATGCCCCTCTACGGGCATGAAAAAAGGGGTGGTGACGAATATCGAGGCTACCCTTCGTTCTGTTACTACCGCTATTGAAGCGGCGGAGATGATGTGCGGCAGGGAGGTGCATAGCTGCTGGACCGGCGTAGGGGGGAGTCATATCGATGGAATCAATTCCCGGGGGGTGGTGACGGTATCGGGGAAGAACCGGGAAACCCGGGAGATAGGACCCGCCGATCTGAGCCGGGTGCTTCAAATAGCCCAGGAAGTGGTGATCCCTATGGATCGCCAGATTCTGGAAGTGATTCCCCAAAGTTATATTGTGGACAACCAGAAGGGGATCCGTAATCCCCTGGATATGCTGGGGGTCCGGCTTGAGGCGGAGGTGCACATCATTACCTGCTCAAGCACCAGCGCCCAAAACCTGATCAACTGTGTGAACCGCGCCGGGTTCCACGCCCAGTTGATACTTCAATCCCTGGCCGCCGGCCGTTCGGTGCTTACCGAGGAAGAAAAGGATATGGGAGTGGCCCTGGTTGATCTGGGAGGGGGGACTACGGAAATGCTGGTCTATTCCGAGGGGGCTCCCTATTCAACCACCACCATCCCCGCGGGCACGGAACTGGTAACCCGGGACATATCGATCATCAAAAGCATTTCCTTTGAGAACGCGGAAAAGATAAAGATCGCCGCCGGCTGCTGTTGGGAAAGCCTTTTGGAGGGAGAAGATGTGATCATCCCCGGTATTGGGGGGCGTCCCACGATCCCCATTCCCCGGGAACATATTCTGGAGATTGTCCGGCCCCGGATGGAGGAGATCTACAGGATGGTGAAAGAGAAACTTGATAAATTGGTCCTGGCCCGTCCTCTGGGGGCGGGGATCGTTCTTACCGGAGGCGGGGCCATGCTTTCCGGGGCCGCGGAACTGGCTTCTTATATTTTTAAGATGCCTGTCCGGGTGGGGAATCCCCTTCCTCTGCCGGGGCTTACGGAGGAATACTGCAGCCCGATCTATGCTACCGCTATAGGGCTCGCTCTGGAAGGAAACGACCGGGAGACGAGGGGGCTGGAAGAACGGGGAGGAGAAAAATCCAGCGGGGGAAAAGGAGGGGGTTTTCTACCGGTTGGAAAACTTATTGAATGGTTGAGGAGGGAATTTTTTTAGCGAATCGAGGTTAAGCCAATGGTTCCCGGTTTACTCCGGTCCCTCCTCATCGGGCGTCTGCGGCCCGCAAAGAGGGCCGGCGGCAGGGATGCGGGACCACAGCGCGTGGGTACGGTGGTTTTTTGGAGTTTGGGGCGGGACCCCAAACTCCCACCGGGAGATAGGCGCCATGGGTTTTTGCGGAGCAAAAACTTACAGGCTGAAAATCCGCAGGGAGGCGGATTTTCAGAAGGCGAAAGCCGCGCCGGCCGGCGCGGCTTTCGCCCGCGCAAGGGATAGAAGCGGAACAAAAACCCGCAAGGGTTTTTGTTAGAGCGGATAGCCCGGTTTTTTGCGGCTTGCCGCAAAAAATGCGCCCAACATAGACTCGACATTTATCGTTTTTTGAAATGAACATTGCCGGTTGGAAACACCGCTAAAGTTAAGGAGGGTAATAGTATCTTCGTTTTGATCGGCGCCTTTGCCGCGGAAATGGAAGTATTATTATATGACAGGGGTAAATAAGATTTGGGGGTCTACTATGCCAATGCACATTGTGGTTAATGAAGACGGCGCGGCTGATCGGACGGTGGTTCCGGCGTTGATTAAGGTGATTGGTGTCGGCGGCGGCGGCACCAATGCGGTAAACTGGATGATTGAATGCGGCTTGCAGGATGTGGAATTCATCACGGTTAATACGGATATCCAGGATTTGATAAGCAAGAGCAAGGCCCCGGTGAAGCTGCAAATTGGTCAAAAATTGACCGGGGGCCGGGGCGCGGGCGGGATACCCGAGAAGGGGGAAAAGGCCGCCAACGAGGATCTGGAGCAGATTCGGGAGTATGTGAAGGGCGCGACTATGGTTTTTATTACCGCCGGTATGGGGGGCGGCACCGGAACGGGGGCGGCACCGGTCATCGCCAAGGCCGCCCGGGAAGAAGGCGCCTTGACGGTCGGGGTGGTGACGAAGCCTTTCTCCTTTGAGGGAGCCCATAAGATGAAGCTGGCGGTAGAGGGAATCCGAAAGATGGAAGAAGCGGTGGACACGCTGATCAAGATTCCCAACCAGCAGATTCTGAGTCAAGTGGACCGGAAGACATCCCTCCTCCAGTCCTTCCACTTGGTCGATGACGTGCTTCGTCAGGCGGTCCAGGGGATTTGGGATCTTATTTCCCAGACGGGCCAGATCAACATAGATTTCGCCGATGTGGAATCCACCATGAAAAATCAGGGAGAGGCCCTTATGGGCATCGGCTTTGGTTCGGGGGAAAACCGGGCCGCCGAAGCCGCCAAGCGGGCTATTGAAAATCCTCTTTTGGAGGAAAATTCCACCGAGGGCGCCACCCGGATTTTGGTAAATGTGGCGGGAAATGAAAACCTGTCCATGGCGGAAGTGGAAGAGGTTATCAGCATTATCGGCGGCAATGCCGATCCCGATGTAGCCCTTAACTGGGGGGTCAGGCTGGATTCTTCCCTGGAGGATAAGCTGCGGGTTACCGTAGTGGCTACCGGGTTTAAGGGCGGGGGCGGCCGTGTGGAGGCGGAGCCGGGGAATACCGGCGAGCCGGTAAAGCCGCGGGAGTCCGATTTTATTGACATTGCCGAATGGCAAAAGATACGGGAACGGACTACCGATAAGAGCGGCGGGGATTTTCTTTCCCGGAGGAATTATTCCGAGGAAGATCTGGAAGTGCCCGCGGTTATCCGCAAGCCCTTGAAGTATTCTTTTGAGAATTTTGCCGACCGCAGCGCGGGAGGCCAGTAAGGGTGGCTCCGGCGGCCCTTGACAGACAGTTTTATTCACGTCTCATCGCCCAGGAACGCCGTTCCCCCTTGACCGCGGAAACTTACCAGGCCGAGGCGCGGCGTTTTCTGGAATGGCTTGAGGCGGAAAATCTGAAAGTGGAATCGGTGGAGTCGCCGGATCTGGTGAGGTATCTGGACAGGCGGCGGAACGGCGATCGGATAGACAGCCGTTCCGCCGCAAAGGTAATCTCTATACTTCGGTCGTTTTTCCGCTTCGCGGTGGATGAGTTTGTGAGAAAGGACAATCCCGCTTCTATTCTGGAGATGCCCCGGAGATCCCGCCGTCTGCCGGAATTGCTTTCCCGGGAAGCGGTGGAACGGGTCCTTGATACGATGGATGCGAAAACTCCCCTGGGTTTGCGGGATAGGGCTATTTTTGAGCTTATCTATTCCGCGGGGCTTAGGGTTTCCGAGGCCGTAAGCCTTAACCTGCGGGATCTTGATATGCCCTCCGGTTCTTCGGGGAAAAACGCCGGGGGGCTTGCGCGGGTCCGGGGCAAGGGGAATAAGGAGCGGCTGGTGGTTTTTGGAAACGCCGCGGCGTCCTGGCTGCGGCGCTATCTGGAAGAGTCCCGTCCGAAGTTGACCGGGCGTTTTCATAGTCCGGCCCTCTTTATCGGCCGCTCGGGGAAAAGGTTGTCCCGAAAGGGGATATGGAAAAACTACGCCAAGTTTACCGCCCTGGCGGGGACCAGTTCCCGGATCCATACCCTGCGGCACAGTTTTGCCACGGAATTGCTTTCCGGCGGGGCGGATCTCCGGTCGGTGCAGGAACTGCTGGGGCACAGCGATCTTACCACTACCCAGATATACACCCATGTGGATGCCTCTCTTTTGCGGGAGAATCACCGGAGATTCCTGCCCCGGCTGGGGAAGGAACAACAGGGTGCGGAAAAATGAAGATGAAGCAGTCGGGAAAGATCCTTGGCATAGCGGCGGTGCTCCTGATCGCCGGTATTATTCTGGGAGTATACTTGATGGAACGGCAGAAAAGCCGCTACCAGTTGGCCCGCCGTATCGCGGATTTGAGCCCTCGGGGGGGGGTTCCCGTTACTGTCGAGGGGATTCGCTCCGCCATAGCTATCTACGAGGAGGCCCTTGAAGAACATATACAGGTTGCCGTCCAGTCCGGCACTTATTGGAAGATTCTGGCGGTCCGTCTGGCGGACCGGGGGATGCACATGGACGCACTGGATGCGCTGGAGAAAAGCATCCGGTACAACGGGGAAGACCCTACCATTTTTTATTTGACCGGGGTTTCCGCCGCTATCGCGGCGAAGAATTCCCTGGGTTTTTCCCGGGAGGGCGTTGAGGCCGAGGCGGAGCGTTATTTTACCATGGCCGAGCGGGCCTATCTGCGGGCTATCGAACTTGACGATGCCTACGCCAAGCCCCGTTATGGGTTGGGAATTCTTTACAGCTTCGAGTTGGATCGTCCGGCGGACGCCGTTCCCCATCTGGAGAGATACCTGGAACTTATGAACAGGGATGTGGACGCCATGTTTGCCCTGGCCCGTTCCTATTACATGATTGAAGATTATGAGAGGGCGGTCGATCTTTACGACCGGATCCTTGTATCGACGAAAGACGCGGGCAGGAGGGAGGAGGCGCGGAATAACCGGGACTATGTCATGGGGCAAATGCGGTAATGGCCGACTGTGCTGTACTCGATCTGCTGATCCTTCGTATCCCCGGTCTGAAACCGGCGGAACAGGTGGAATTGTGCGGGAGATTCAACGGAGAGGATGATGCGGCAGGAATTTCCCGGGGGGATTTGGAGGCCGTCCTGGGCCGCCCCCTTGAAGGGGTTGCCTCCCTGGATGAACTCCGCCTTTCCGTGGAACGGGAGGCCGGATCCGCCCGGGCGAGGGGCATCCGCTGGGTTTCCATCGTTTCCGCCGCCTATCCTCCCCCGCTTCGGGAGATCGCCGATCCCCCGGCTCTGCTTTTTTACCGGGGGACCCTGCCGGACGGGGAAAGGCCCATGGTCGCCGTCGTGGGGACCCGCAGGCCCCACGGGGCTGCGCTGCGGGGGGCCTTTGAGATTGGCCGGGACCTTGGCGGGCAGGGTATTTCCGTTGTTTCCGGCCTTGCCCTGGGAATCGACGCCGCTTCCCACCGGGGAAATTTGGAGGGCGGCGGCAAGACCTACGCGGTGCTGGGCTCCGGGGTGGACGAGATTTATCCTTCCTCCAACCGTCCCCTGGCCCGGCGGATTTTACAGGCCGGAGGGGGGATTCTTTCGGAATATCCGCCGGGGACGGGGCCCCGGAAATGGTATTACCCCGCCCGGAACCGGATTATCTCCGCCCTGGCCCGGGGAACCCTGATTGTAGAGGCCCCCGCTAAATCGGGGGCCCTCATTACGGCCCGTTTTGCCCGGGAGCAGGGGAGGGATCTTTGGGCGGCGGCGGCGGGCATGAACGCCGAGGGAACGGCCCTCCTGGCGGAGGAGGGCGCGGGGATTATCCATTCCGCATCTGATATACTGCGGGAATGGGGATTGGAACGGCGGGCGGAAGGCTGCGGAAAAGTTGAGGGCCGCGCGATTGGCAAGGATCTGGCCGATTCTTTGGCCCGTCAATTGACAATTAGTTAAGGTCTTTTCAAAATGCTTAAGTCCTAAGGACGCGAACCAGAGGGAAGATACATGGCCGTGAAAGAAAAAAAGAACGATCTCGTTGCCGCAAAGACAAAGGCCGGAAAGAGCCGTAAAAAAGGCGCCGGTAAATCGCCGGAAAGGAAAACCCTGATCATCATGGAGTCCCCCCATAAAGCGGAAACCGTTCAGAAGATACTCGGCCCCGGCTATACGGTAAAAGCCTGTATCGGCCATTTGATAGATCTGCCGAAATCCCGGCTTGCCATTGATGTGGATCACAATTTTGAGCCTGAATACATCACCGTCCGGGGGCGGTCGAAACTTTTAAAGGAGCTGCAGGGGGATGCGAAAAAATCCGGCATGGTACTCCTGGCCAGCGACCCGGACCGGGAAGGGGAGGCCATTGCCTGGCATCTTCGGAACGCCATCGCCGCAAAGACCGATAAGGTGCCGGTCCGCCGGATTAGCATTAACGAGATTACCCCCCAGGTAATTCGGGACGCGGTGTTGAGCCCCCAGGACATTAACGAAGACCTGGTGAACGCCCAAAAAGCCCGAAGGGTTCTGGATCGGCTGGTGGGTTACAATCTTTCCCCCCTGCTCTGGAAAAAGGTTAAGAACGGTCTTTCCGCCGGAAGGGTGCAGTCCGTCGCTTTGCGGATCATCTGTGAACGGGAGAAGGAGGCGGAGTCCTTCATCCCTGAAGAATATTGGACCCTGGACGCGGATTTTAAAGTGGGCCGTTCCGTCTTCACCGCCCAACTGATAAGCTGGCAGGGGGTCAAACCGGAACTTAAACATGAAGACGACGTTAATAACATTATCGAGAAGATTAGGGATGCCGGTTGTGTGGTTACGGAAATCCGGGAGAGTGAAAGGACCCTGAAACCCCGGCCCCCCTTTACCACCAGCCAGATGCAGCAGACCGCGGCAAACCGTCTGGGCTTTACCGCCCGTAAGACCATGCAGGTGGCCCAGCAATTGTACGAAGGAATCAATCTGGGCGCTTCCCGGGTAGGGCTTATCACCTATATGCGGACCGATTCGGTTCGTATCTCCCAAACCGCCCTGGAGGAGGTGCGGGAATGGCTGGCAAAGAACTATCCCAAGGAGCTTCCCCAAGACCCTATTGAGTATTCGGTGGGAAAGAAATCTCAGGATGCCCATGAGGCGATCCGCCCCACCTTTGTGAGCTACCTTCCCGACTCTATTAAGGAATATCTGACCAGGGATCAACTGCGGCTTTATACCATCATCTGGGAGCGTTTTGTCTCCAGCCAGATGACAAACGCCAAGACCAGGACGGTAAGCGCCGAGATTGCCGCGGGGGAGGGGTTGTTCCGGATTTCGGGGACTAAATTCGTCGAAAGGGGATTCTACAAAGTGATAAAGCTCCTTTCAGACAGGGAGGAAAAGGGGAGCCCCTACCCGCCTCTTAAGGCCGGAGATAAGGTTGCGGTGGATAAATTTTACCCGGAACAGCACTTTACCCAGGGGCCGCCCCGCTATACCGACGCTACCATTGTGAAGACCCTGGAGGAAAAAGGCATAGGCCGGCCTTCCACCTATGCACCGATTATATCGGTGCTTCTGGATCGCTACTATGTGACCCGGACCAACAAACAGTTGATCCCTACGGTCCTGGGAAGGCTGATAAATGACGTGCTGGTGGAATCTTTTCCCCATTACATTGATACGGCCTTTACCGCGAACATGGAAAACAAACTGGACGAGGTAGAGGAGAGCGCCGTCAAATGGCCCGACATGATTCGGGAATTTTGGGATCCCTTTAAGGACCGTCTTGATGAGGTGGGGAAGACCCTTGAATCATTCAAGGGGACTCTGGATGAACCCACGGATTATGTCTGTGAGAAGTGCGGGAAGCCCATGGTGAAAAAGCTGGGCCGCTTTGGTTATTTCCTGGCCTGTTCCGGTTTTCCCGAATGCCGGAACACTAAATCTATTCCCCTGGCGAAATGCCCCAAGTGCAATGGGGATATTGTAGCCCGGAAGAACCGGGGCAAGGGAAAAGAATTCTACGGCTGTACCAATTATCCCGAATGTGATTTTATCAGCCACTATAAACCCATTAATCAGGACTGCCCCAAATGCGGGCAGTTTCTGGTGGAGAAGTACGACAAGAAGAACGGGTATCACAAGGCGTGTATCAATCCGGCCTGCGATTATCTCCACAGCGATGAAGATGAACCGGGGGATTCCGTCCGGGGCGAAGGCGGGAAGGATGAAGGATAAGACGGACGGCCCCGCTGATTTTCCGGAGGCTGGGGAAGTATCCGGGGTAATCGGGGAATACCTCTCCTACCTTCAAGCGGTCCGGGGGGTTTCGAAACGGACCATTGAAGCCTATGGGAAGGATCTTTCCCATTTCGCCAATTACTGCGCCAACCATGAGATTGATCTCGTGAAGGCGGATGCCCGGGAGCTGCGGGGCTTTATTTCGGATCAAAGCGCCGAAGGGGCGGCGGCGGTAAGTGTGAACCGGGCCCTTTCTTCCATCCGGGGATTCTACCGCTACCTGATTCGCTTTGGCCGCCGCCCGGATAATCCCTGCGATACCCTGCGGAACCTTAAGAGCCCGAAGACCCTGCCCAGTTTCCTCTGGGAACCGGAGATGGCCCAATTTGCCCTTCTTCCCGATACCTCGGGGATTCTCTGGCCCGCCAGGGACAAGGCCTTGATCCTGGTCATGTATTCCGCGGGCCTGCGGATATCCGAATTGGTTTCCCTGTCCCTTCCCAAAATAGATTCCGATTTGGGAGGGGGGCGGGTTACCGGAAAGGGGGATAAGGAACGGTTTGTGTTCTTTTCCGGCGAGGCCAGGGACGCTCTGGAACTTTATCTGCCGGAACGGCAGGCAAGGATTAAGGCGGATGGAAAGAATCCCACCGACAGGGTGTTTGTCAACCGGAACGGCAGGGCCCTCTCAATACCCGGTGTGCGGTGGATCATCGCCCGCTACGCGGAACAACTCGGGTTGGGTAAAAATGTCCATCCCCACAGTCTGCGGCACAGTTTTGCCACCCATCTGGTGAACGCGGGCTGCGATGTGCGGGTGGTTCAGGAACTTTTGGGTCATGCCAGCCTTTCCACAACCCAGCGTTACACCCATGTTGATATTGAACGGCTTAAAAAAGTTTATACGAAGGCGCATCCCCATGGCTAAACCAGGCGGGTTTGGAACCGGAGAGCGAGGAGTGAAAAGTGAAGAACAATAAGGGCGGGGAGATACGGTCAACTACGGTGCTGGCGGTCCGTCGCAACGGCAAGGTTGCCATGGCCGGGGACGGACAGGTGACCATGGGGGAAACGGTGATGAAGAACAACGCCCGTAAAGTACGCCGCCTGGCGGAAGGCAAGGTTCTCTGCGGCTTCGCGGGGGCCACCGCCGATGCATTTACCCTCTTTGACCGGTTTGAGGAAAAGCTCAAGGAGTATTCTGGCGATCTGCGCCGGGCTGCGGTGGAACTTGCCAAAGAATGGCGGACCGACCGGACCCTCCGGCGTTTGGAAGCCCTGCTCCTGGCGGCGGATATTAACATTACCCTCCTTGTCTCGGGGACCGGGGACGTGATTGAGCCGGAAGAAGATGCCCTGGCTATAGGATCCGGGGGCAACTACGCCTATGCCGCCGCCCTGGCATATCTGGAGGGGAGTAGTTTTTCCGCCGCGGAGATCGCGAAAAAAAGCCTTGGCATCGCTAGTGATATCTGCATTTATACAAACAAGCAGATCATCATGGAGGAATTATGATTGAGGACCGGAAAGACGGCGCGGCGCGGGAAAAATCTTTTTTCCGGGGGGAAGGACTTTCACCCCGGCAGATTGTGGCCGAGTTGGATAAATATATTGTGGGGCAGAAGAAGGCAAAACGCGCGGTGGCGGTGGCTTTGCGGAACCGGATCCGCCGGCTGAAGCTGGACCCGGAGATTCGGGAGGACATTACCCCGAAGAATATCCTGATGATCGGCCCCACCGGAGTGGGAAAGACGGAGATTGCCCGCCGCCTTGCCAAACTCGCGGGATCGCCGTTCATTAAAGTGGAGGCCACCAAGTATACCGAAGTTGGTTATGTGGGCCGGGATGTGGAGTCCATGATTCGGGATCTTATGGCTGTGGGTTTCCAGATGGTAAAGCAGGAAATGCAGGAAACGGTGAAGGAGGAGGCGGCGAAACGGGCGGAGGAGGCTCTGCTGGATCTTCTCCTGCCGGGGACCGGAAAAAAAGTCCGGAATACCAAGGCAAAACCCAAGCCTACTTCGGTGGTGCGGCCCTTCTCTTTCAATAATCCGGGAGAACCGGGGATCATGGGGGCCGCCATTCAGGTAGGTTTCCCTATTTTTAAACAGAATTCCCCGGCCAAGGATGCGGAAGAAGATGCCCAGGGGGCGGCGGAATCCGGGCTTGCCCAGGAGGCCGCCGACCAGACAAAGGAGAGCGAGACACGGGAGAAATTCCGGGCCATGCTTCGGGAGGGAAAACTGGAAGATAGGACCGTGGAAGTCTCGGTAAGCCAGACTCCCCAAATTCCCGGTATGGATATGATGACCGGGATGGGGGACATCGGGACCAGCATAACCGAATTTATGAGCGCCCTGGGGGGCAGCCAGAAAAACAAGGTCCTCAGCGTAAAACGGGCCCGGGAGGTTCTGATAAACGAAGAGGCGGAAAAACTTATTGATTGGGACCGGGTAAATGACGACGCCCGGCAGCGGGTAGAGGAAACGGGGATCGTCTTTATTGACGAGATCGACAAGATAGCGGTAAAGGGCCAACGGGGCGGGCCGGACGTAAGCCGCGAAGGGGTGCAGCGGGACATTCTTCCCATAGTGGAAGGGGCTGTGGTGAACACCAAGTGGGGGCCCGTGAATACCGATCACATCCTTTTTATCGCCGCGGGGGCCTTTAATATCAGCAAGCCCTCGGATCTGATCCCCGAGCTGCAAGGCCGTTTTCCCCTGCGGGTAGAGTTGGATTCCCTGGGGGAGGAAGATTTTCTGCGAATCCTTACGGAACCAAAGAATGCCCTGACCAAACAGTATGTGGGACTCCTCGGCGCCGAGGGGATAGAAATAGAATTCTCCCAGGATGCCGTAAAGCGCCTGGCCGCCCTGGCGGCGGAGGTAAACTCGCGGCTGGAGAATATCGGCGCCCGGAGGCTTCATACGATTATGGAGACCTTGCTGGAGGAGCTTTCCTTTGACGCGCCGGATCTTGCGCCCGCATCGGTACCCATTACGGCGGAGTATGTCGATGAAAAACTTTCCGGGGTGATTAAGGATCAGGATTTGGGCAGGTATATACTCTAGCTGCCGGTAAAGGCGGGGGGACAAGGGGCCGATGATCAAAGGGGAGGGTCAGCCATTATGATAAATAGCTTTGAAAAGACCATCGATCTTTTACACAGAGCCATGGACGTTAATCTTATCCGCCGGGATGTGATTGCCCATAATATGGCTAATTCCGGTGTGCCCAACTATAAACGGCAGGTTGTCAATTTTGAAAGCGAGATGAAACGGGTCCTGGAGAGCGGAAAGACCAGGCCCGCCCTGGAACTTACCATGACCGACAGCCGGCATATCCCCAACTGGCGGGAGCGGGATTACCGGGAGGTGAAGCCCCGGCGGGTCCTGGACTACGCCACCACCTACAACAACAA
>JAIRSD010000216.1 GCA_031255615.1 Treponema sp.
GAAGTTCTGCACCAGCACTACGATCTCTACGCCGGGGCGGTTCTCGACACGGCCTACAAACGGCTTAAAACCTCGGACAATGTTTCCCGTTACCGGCACAGCATCTTCCGGCAGCTAACGGAACTGCTCCGGGACGAACAGTGGCTTGACGCCAGCGCGGCCAAGTACCTCAGGATCCTCCAGACCAGCAGGGAGGAATGCCGGAAAAGGCTGGAAACCATGCTGGAAGAGATTCGGGACGATCTCCGCTCGGTGGATCCCCTGGAAGACGAAATAGACCGCCGGAACGCCGACTACTCCCGTTCCAGCACGGAAATTATAAAGGCCTACATCGAACCGGACAGCACCGTGGCGGGTAAACTGGGAACGGTGATAAAGGCCCTCCACGGGGGGGACGAGGAACTGGCGGAAGTTCTTGCCCACGGGATCTACCGGATCGCCTTCCTCTCCCCCTCGTCCCTGGTCTTCCGCCGGTCCCGGGAGGAGGCCGATTTTACCCCGGCCCTCTCAAAGGCGGATCTGGAAGCCCTGGCCAGGACGGAGGAGGAATTTTTCCAGCGCATGCGGCGGCGGCTTTCCCTGAAGCGGATAGGCGACTGGCTCGACGATCAGGGGGGAAAGGAACGGGTCCTCGCGCCGGCGGAACTGATACAGGACGGGGATTCCTTTATCCGCTTTGTCTACGCCCTGCTCTACGGGGATTCCCGTAAGAATTTCGACTACGCGGTGGAGGAGGAAAGCCCGCCCCGGGAGCCGGTAACAAGCGCCGGTTACTCGGTTCCCGACATCCGGCTCAGGAAGAAACATGAACCAGGATCTTGAAGCCCTTGCCCTGATACGGGATCTGTCCGGCGACGATTTCGAGCGCTTCAGGCAGGCCCTCCACATCCTCTGCTCCAAGACCTTTATCATCCGGGGCATTGAAAGGGAGCGGGAGCTGTACAACTTTACTGTCCGGAACATCGCCCTCTTTGAGGCCTGGTTTTCCTGCATGGACGCTTCCCTGGTCAGGGACGAGGGCCTGGGGGTCATCGCCTTCCGGGGCCAGGGGAACACCCGGCTGCGCTTTTCCAGGGAGGAGATATGCTCGGTTCTGGCGCTGCGCCTGCTCTACGAGGATAAGAAACAGGAAGTTTCCCTGGCCGCCTTTCCGGTGGTTACGGTCATGGATTTTCAGCAGAAATACAACGCCGCCACCGGGGAGGATATCAGAAAAACCGCCCTTATCAATGTGCTGCGCCGCCTTTCTTCCTGCAAACTGATCGCCGTGGATTCCCCGGACTACGCGGACCCCGAGGGGCTCATCCGGCTCTACCCGAGCATCCCCCTGAGCATGGACCGGAAGGCTCTGGACGAAGCGGTAGCTTTTCTGCGGAACAGGGAGAACGGCAAAGACGAAGAAGGACAGGCGGAATTGGCGGAGGACGAACCGTGATAAGCCTGGAACGGGTAAGGCTGGTCAACTGGCACAATTTTGAGGACACGGTAATAGAGATAGGGAACCGCTGCCTCCTGGCCGGGGACAACGGCTCGGGCAAATCCACGGTGATAGACGCGATACAGTACGCCCTGGCCGCCAACCTCCGGATGGCGAAGTTCAACTCCGCCGCGGAGGAGCGCCGGGGCGGCGGCCGGGATCTGATGGGATACGTCCGCTGCAAACTCGGCAGCGATACTACCGAGTACCGCCGGGGCGATACGGTCGCCCATATCATGCTGGAATGGAGCGGCCCGGGAAAGGGCGGCGGCTTCGCCTGCGGGGTGTGCGTCGAGGCCTGGAAGGACAATCACTACAGCGAACACTTCTGGACGGGCAGCGATGTGCCGGTTAAGGAACTGCGGGTCGGCGGCGGGGAGGCCGGCAGGCTTTCCCCCCTGGTGTTCCGGCAGTTCAAGAACATCCTTCTGGAGCGGAAGGCGGCCGTTTACGAGGCCAAGCGGCTTTACCTGCGGGATGTAACCAACCGGCTGGGGGTCTTCAAGCGGCAGCAGGATCTTAACCCCTACCTGGATTCCCTGACCCGGTCCATCGGGTTCAAACCCCTGGATTCCATCGATCAGTTTGTCTGCGATTTTATCCTTGAGGAGAACCCCGTCTCCATTCAGGACATGAAGCAGAACCTGGAAAACTACAAGGAGGCGGACAGGCAGGCCAGGGGCGCAATCGCCCGGATAGGACTGCTGAAAAAGATAAGCCTTAAGGCCGCCGAGTGGCGGAACTACGACGGCCTTATCCTGAAACAGGAATATCTGAAGCTGAGAATAGAACAGGAAAACGAGAAACGGGGGAAGGAACGGGCCGCCGCGGATCTGGTGGAAACCCGGAACCGGCTCGATTTTATCACCCGGGAAATCGCCTCCCTGGGCCGGAAGCGGGCGGATCTTGAGCAGGAACTCCGGGCCGCCGACATGGCCCTGGCGGCCAACGACGCCCACCGCCTGTACGAGGAAATAAGCCGGCGGATCAAGCGGACAGAAAGCGATCTTGTCAAAGAAGAGGGGAACGCGGAGCGTTTCGGAAGCCTCAAGTCCCAGTGCGAGGCCCTGCTCGGCCGGGAGATTACGGACACATTCGACAGGGAGAGCGTTGCCATCGAGGAGGAGGCGAACCGCTACCGGGAAGAAAAATACCAGGCCCAAAAGAAGCGGGAGGAAGCCGCCGCCGCCCTGCGGGAGATACGGGCGGAACTGGCGGACCTGGAACGGGGCA
>JAIRSD010000103.1 GCA_031255615.1 Treponema sp.
AGCGGGCGGCGGGTTCCGGCGGTTGTCCCGGCAGCGTTCCAGGAATACCGCCGAGGGGTTGTCCTGGGGTTTTAGGTCCAGGACCCGTAGAAAGCCCGCCTCCGCGGCGGCCCAGTTCCGCTTTTCAAAAAGATTCAGGGCTTCGTGAAAAAGTTCCACCGTTTTCCGCTGCCGCTCCGTTACGGCCCCGGAAAAATCGACGAGTTCATAAATTTGTACGGGGATGTGGATTCCCACGGGCCTCACCCGGTCAAGTCTGCGGACGAGAAAGGCGTCCCTGGTTTCCCGGATCGTGTCTTCGGAGCTGAGGATCCAGGTGCCGTACATTTTATTCAGCCCTTCAAGCCGGGAGGCGATGTTCACCGCGTTCCCCATGACGGTATAGTTCATCTTCCGCTGACTGCCCATGTTTCCCACCACCATGCTGCCGGTGTTGATGCCTATTCTGGTGAGCAGGGGGGTGGAGCTGAGGCCGCTGGCGCGGAATTGCCGGTCCAGTTCTTCTTCTTTCCGTTTCATCAGGACCGCCGCGGCGCAGGCCCGCAGGGCGTGGTCGGGAATCTCCAGGGGGGCCCCAAAGAAGGCCATGACGGCGTCCCCCACATATTTGTCTATCGTACCCCGCTGTTCCAGAATAATATCGCTCAAGCCGGTGAGGTACAGGTTGAGGAGCCGCACGAGATCCCCCGGATCAAGTCCTTCGGCTATGGAGGAAAAATTCTGGATATCGGTAAAAACGGCGGTCATCCGCCGTTGGGAACCTCCGAGCTGCAGGCGGGAGGGATCGGTCATAATGTCCTGCACGACCTCCTCGGAAAGGTAGGTTGAAAAGGCCCTTTGAAGATAGGCGTTGTAGTACTGCAGTTCCTGCTGCTGGGTCTCCAGGGTGCGCTTTTGGGACTCCACCAGAAGGTGGACCTCAATCCGTTTAAGCAGGAGGGGAGGGATGACGGGTTTGGTGATATAATCAATGGCCCCCAGGCTTAACCCCTCAAGCTCGTCGCCGGAGTCGGTCTTGCTGGTAAGAAAAATAACCGGAATATCCCGGGTTTTTTCTTTGGCCTTGAGGATCTTGATAGCCTCGTAGCCGTTCATAACGGGCATATCAATATCCAGCAGGATGAGCGCGGGGACATTCCTTTCCAGCAGGTCGAACATTTTTTCGGCGGAGGCGGCGGTGAACACATCGTAGCGGCCGCTTAAAACATTTCTTCCGGCCCGCAGATTGGCGGGGTTGTCGTCCACCATGATGATGAGTTCCCGTTTATCGTCCACGGCAGAATCCTCCGGCGCCTTTCACAATGTACGCGGTTTGCCGGCAGCGGAGTCCTTCGACAGCCGGACCGGCATCGAAGGCCGTGCCAATATTGAAAGCCTGATCAGCATCGAAGAATCCTTTTGGGCGCATTTTTTTGCTTCGCAAAAAAACCGGGCTATCCGCTCTAACAAAAACCCTGCGGGTTTTTATTCCGCTCCTATCCCTTGCGCGGCTTAAAACGGCCTCCGTGCCGTTTTAAGCATGGAAACAGCCGGCCTCCGTGCCGGCGCCGCTTTCGCCTTCGCTGTACCCTGCCGTTCCTTGCCCGCGTCAGGGGCGGTATTCATCATCGGCATTTTATGCCGAGGCATTATTTCATGCCGGAGGCGGACCGGGGCTGAACTGAGAACCGCCGCCCCTTCCGCCCGCCGGGAGGGGCGGACAATTCGCAACGGAACAGCCTTCCCCCTCCGTCGTCAGCCCCCAAGCAGGGCGTCAATCGCCGCTATGGCCGCCTGAAATTCACTGATCAGGACATTATCTGAGATCTCCTCAACGGCTTTCCGAAAGGATC
This sequence comes from Treponema sp., assembly GCA_031255615.1. The sequence goes on from JAIRSD010000103.1 coordinate 1,833, forward strand.
CTGAAAGGGGCGGAAGGGCTTCCAGATCCTGGATAAAACGGTCGATGTCCCGAATGTTTTCCGCCGCCAGGGCGGCCCGTAAAGCCCGGAGCAGCTCCCCCGTTTCTCCCCCGCCGGGGCCGAACCCAGAATCCGGCGCGGCGTCCCGGCTCCGGGGGGCCGTCCTGTTTCGCAGGGCTTCGTCAATGCGGTCGAGGGTAAGGCCCAGGACGCGGCGGAATTCCCCCAGATTTTCCCGGATGAATTCCCAATCCCCCTTCTTTCCCGCAGCTTCAAGATCCGCCGCCAGGCCGGCAAGATCCATGGCCCCTATGGAGGCGGAGGCGCTTTTTAAGGCATGCACCTGGATAGTAAAACCAAGCGGATCTTCCAAAACGGAAGCCCCGTCCCCGTAGGAATCCAGAATTTTAAGCCGGTCCCCGCCGTCCCGGCGGTAGACTTCCAATACGGCCCAGTAACCCTCCGGAGTTCCGCCGGTCATGGACAGGCCCCTTTGGGTGTCCAGCCCTTCGACGATTACGCGCTCTACGGCAGGATCTTTCATGGCAAGCCCCCTCTCCCCCGGAAACGAAGCCCCCGCCGTTCCCGGCCGGGCCCCGCGGCCGGGAGAATCCGTTTCTCCCCGGTTCCGTAGATCCAGCCCCATAATCTCTCCAGGAAAACAGCGGCGGTCGAAAAAAGCCGGCATAAAAAGACCCGGGACAGCCAAAGTCTCCCCGTCGAAAAGACGAACATATAGCGCCGACCCGGACCGCGCGGCCTGAAAACGCCGCCCCCCGCTTCGGTGGAAAACGGGGCAGCCGGGTCTCGTCCGGGGCCCCGGATCGGCGGAGGGACCCTATTGCACCAAACTGTATTCAAGTATAGCCCCAATCCGGGGGGGTTACAAGGTTTGGGATCGAAACAGCGGCAATTCCCGGTTTAAAATGCCGCATATCCGGTGAAGGGTGGGCGCGTTTTTTTCCGCCGCAAAAACCGGGCTGCCAAGCAGCCGCAGGCTGCTTGGCCTAAAAGACCGGATATACGGTATGGAAGAAATTTACCACGAAGGCGAGGAGGGCGCACGAAGGGCGGGGATTGAAGATGCTTTTTCATTCCTTCGTGTTCCTGGCGAGCCGCAGCTCGCCTTGGTGCGCCTTAGTGGTTAATATTCTTGTTCCCGGTTCTTTCGCTTATCCGGTGCTTTAGTGTAAGCAAGGTAGTAGAGCGCATCAAGCCAAACACACCCCCCGTTTTCGGCCCCGTCCTGGCCGGAGCTCCCTGCCGGGGACGGCAATGCCCCGTACAAGCTGCCCCGGGAAGCGGCGAGGGGGCCGGACATCGCGGCCAAAGGCCGGCGGGCGCTTAAACAAGGCGGCGGGATGTTGGGCGCGGACAAATTCCGCCGCCAAAGCGGAGAGGGCTTTCGAGGGCGGAACAGCCTCGCGAATCAAAGCCCCTCCGCGCGCCCTCGCGGTGCATCCCCCGCAACCGGCGGCCGCCGGGGCGCGGGCCGTTCTTCGCCCGCGCCGAAGACCCTGCGGGGCCTTACTCGATTACCCGGATGGTGTGTTCCTTCCGGGGCGGCGGGGCGGAGGGCTTTTTAATGTAACCGACGGCGGCGGAAGAGCAGATGGTGTGTTCCCGGGGGATTCCCAATTCAAAAAGGAAATCCCGCACCCCCTTGTCGTTCCGCAGCCAGTGGGGGGCGTTGATATAGCAGCTTCCCAGCCCCAGGCTTTCGGCGGTCAGAAAAATGTTTTCCAGGGCCAGCGAACAGTCGGCTATGGCGTTTTCGTAGTTGGGCCGGTTTGACGCGATGATGAGGACCGGGGCGTGGTTATAAAAATTGAAATTCTCCCGCCCGGCCCCCGCCTTGGCCCCCTGTTTGGCCGGATAATCGTCATCGGGGGTCCAGACCAGGAATCCCTGCCGCATCTTTTCGTTGAGTTCCAAAAGAACGTCCCGCCGCGTGATGGCGGTAAAAAGCCAGCTCTGACTGTTGCTGCCGCTGGGGGCCCAAATGGCCGCCTCCAGGAGCAGATCCAGATCCTTCCGGGGGACGGGCCGTTCCTCGAAGGACCGGGTGGAACGGCGGGAACGGATGATGTCCATAATATCCCGTGGCATGGCGCCCTCCTTTACGTTTTTGTACGGTCCACGTTTCACAGTAGACCTATTCAGCAACCCGGATAGTTTTCATACCCGGCGCTGGATTCATAGCATAAAGCGGCGGGGGCCGCAACACGGGGGGGAAAGCCTACAGGAATTCCGCGCAGGATTTCCGTTGAGACAAAATATTTTGCGTGGCCGCATAAGGGGCCGGGAGCTGTCAGGGGGAAAACTGAACCAGAACCAGACAATCCCTTGACAAAAACATAGGAGGCGAGGAAGGCGCAGGAAGGGCGGGAATTGAAGGCGGGCTTTTCATTCCTTCGTGTTCCTGGCGAGCCCCAGCTCGCCTTGGCGCCCCTTGGGGCGGTTAAAACTGGGGGTGCGGGGGATTTGTTCCCCCGCAATACACAAGGATTTCAAGGAGAAATCTTCAATACCCCGCTGCTTGCGGCGGGGATTTTTTATTAAATGGTTAAATGAACAAAAATACAAAGAGTTAATTTCCGTTGCACATCAAGGTTGGTTTAATGAAGATGATTTTTTGTTGCCTTTGGCAGAATATTTTATTAAGGAAAAAGAATTGAATTGGTTGAAATTTTTATGTGAAAAAACAATAAG
>JAIRSD010000107.1 GCA_031255615.1 Treponema sp.
TCCCCGCCTTTCGTGCGCCTTCCTCGCCCTGATGGTAAATTTCGTCCGTCCGCATATCCGGTCTTTCACACTAATCATCCTATTAGCACCTTAATTATGCTACATCACCGGATAAGCGAAAAACCGGGAACGGGAATGTTAACCACGAAGGGGCACAAAGGAACACGAAGGAATGTATACATGCTTCCTATCCCCGGTCTCCTGCCGCCTTCCTCGCCTTGGTGGTAAATTTCGTCCGTCCGCACATCCGGTCTTTCACACTAATCATCCTACTAGCACCTTAATTACCCTACATCACCGGATAAGCGAAAGAACCGGGAACAGGAATGTTAACCACGAAGGCGCACAAAGGAACACGAAGGAATGTATATGCGCTCCCCGCCTTTCATGCGCCTTCCTCGCCTTCGTGGTAAATTTCTTCTTTCCGTATATCCGGTTTTTTAGGCCAAGCAGCCTCTTAGTACCTTACTTATACTGCATCACCGGATAAGCGAAAGAACTGAGAACAGGAATGTTAACCACGAAGGCGCACAAAGGAACACGAAGGAATGAATATACACTTCCAATCCCCGCCTTTCGTGCGCCTTCCTCGCCTTCGTGGTAAATTTCTTCTTTCCGCTATTCCTCCGGGGAAGCTCCGGGGCTGTTTTTTTAACGGTTATAAAAACCCGCCTTAAAACCAATCATGAACTGTAATTGAAAACGGTCGGTGCGGTCGTAGGTTTTGGGATGAGGGTTGGAAGAAGGGGCCTTGGCGGGGGGAGAAAGTTTGGTGGCGCCTATATCGCCTACCGCCCGCAATTCCAGAATAACGGCGCTCCGTTCTCCGGCCTTGATAGCGTACTGAAATCCTCCCACCCAGGAAAAAAGGGGGGGAATAATGCTGCTCTGGGAACTGGTATTAAATTGAAATCCCGCGTATGGTTCCAGCATAAAATGGCGGCTGGGTTTTAGGGGGAATTTCAGCAGCAGGGGCAGGCCGAATACAACGGCGTTGTGTTCGGCGTCTATCGCGTAGGGGGAAGCCATGACGCCCAGTTCCGTGGACATAAAGCCGAGGAACTGGAATTCCATTCCCAGGCCGAACAGGGGCGCGAAATAAAAAGTGTAATCCCGGTTCTGATAGGCGGCGTCATTTCCGCTGTCGTAAAAGCCGAAGGTCGGGTCCACCCCTCCGTAACCGGCGGCGTAGATCCATTTATTCCGCCAGTAGTCATCCTCCGGCGCGGCGGCAATTTTGGTCAGGGGCACGTTGGCCATGGCTTGGTAAATAAGATGGAGATTCCACTGGTACATATCCTCCAGGGCGGCAAAGGCCCAGGAAAACTGGACTATTTCGCCGCCGTCCTCGTTGTCAACCAGGGATAGGTTAAGGAGGTTGGCAGGCCCCGCCGCCGCGCCCCCTTCGCCGCCGCCATCCCGGCTGATACGCAGGAACATGGCATAATCCCCGGACTCCCGGCTGTCGGCGACCGCGTAATGCGCGCCGATAAGCTCCGATCTGAAATTTTCGGCAAAAAAGGCCCGCTGCTCCAGGGTTCCGCCGGTAACCGGGGCGATAAAGACCGATACGTCATTCCTGGACTGGCTGAAAAGCGGGGAACTGGAAAAAAACGGCGGACCGAACAACAGGACAAACGCGAGGACCGGGAAGGGACATGTTTTCATAATACTTGGCAATTTCCGGGACGATGTTTCCCGCCCTTTCTTTTCTCGTTTTTAAACGGTTGCTGCTCGGAAACTGAAGCGTCCGAACAACGCTAAAAAATAAAAAGGACCGGCATCCCGTCTTTGGTTTTTCGTATACCTCCGCAATAAATGGACACGTTCAACAAGCCGGTTTTCAATAACCGGTTTTTTTTAATAATTCCACCGAAAAAAACACGGATTTTAAAAAAAATCACCGTTTTTTCCGCTATTTTATTCACATTGATTCTCAGCCCGCCGCTTGCGCGGGGAGCTTCATCGGCTGCCGCCGGGAACCGGAGTTTCCGCACACCTTTACTATAGCCCGCCGCCCCTGAAAGATCAAGTTTTTCCACGGCCCCTTTTTATCGACGGACGCACCGCCATGAACGGCGCGGCATTCATGGCGGTGAGTAATGCTGCGGCCTAATACCGCGGCATTGGGCCGCGCGGCATCCGGGGCGTTCCCCGCCCCCGGCCGCTAAATCGGCAACGTTCCATCCGCGGATGTCTATGCCGGAATTAACAAGGTTAAAGGCGGGATCCCTGTCCCCGGAAGAACAGGGTCAGTATGCCGGCCAGAAAGGGAATAAACATAGCAAGGCTGAGGAGGATCTTCCACTGAAAGATGCTGAACCGGGAAAAAAAAGCATAGAACCGATCCGCCTGCACATAAAAAGAGGATTTCTGTTCGTTTTCGATGAGGGTCCGCAATTCCGCCAGGGTAGAAGCCGCGCTTTCATCGTCGAGACCGCCAAACATCCCCTGTTCTTCCAGCTTGATGACGGCCCGGAAGGAGTCGCCTTCGAAGCGGCCCGCCTTTTCGGAGTAATACCAGGAGAGGGCGTAGATTTTCAGGGCGGTTTCGTCAAGACCCCTGATCTGTTCGTAGCAGGAGCCCCAGCGGTAAAGGATATCCCCCGACAGTTCTTCCGCGTCCTGCCGCAGGATCATGCCCTGGTACAGATCGAAGGCCCGGCTGTAGTTGCCGCTGTTGTAATAGAGACCCGCCAAATAATGGTCCCCCCATTCTCCGGCTTCCAGCATGACAGGCAGAAGAAAAACAGCCAAGAAAATGGGGGGGAACCGTTTACCCATGTGCAGCACCAAAAACAGGAAACAACGCCGCCGGTTTCACCCGCCCCTGCGGGGCCGCCGACGGCCTGGAATTCACGGCGTCCTACAGCCCAAGGCCGAAGGAAAGGTTGGCGCCGTTTGTCCGCAGACTGACCCATTCTCCCTTGATGGGGATTTCTCTGGGATTGATATAAAAATAATAATACTCCGACATATCAATATCCGTGGGATCGTAGACCCTGACCTCGCCGTTGGAACCGTCCACATAAATTCTAAAGGGCACCGGATAGTCGAGATCTTCGTCGGTCACCTCGTCCGCGAAATTGTTTAAATCGACGCTTTCGACCATCTCCATATAGGAGTGGGTAAGGCTCCGGTATATCTGGGCGCTCAGACCCGCCGGTATCTTGGGATCGCTGGGATCTTCATCGTAGTTCAGCCAGAGGAGGTAAGAACGGCCGCTGCCCCAGGACGGCTGGTCAACCGCCCTATCCCCAAACACATGGATTCCGAATCCGCCGTGGCCGTCTTCTCCCCCGGCCTCGTAACGGGCGTTGAATTCGTAGACCATGGGCCCTTCCTGGGGAATCTTGAGATTCACTTTAGCCAGCTTGGCGTTCTCATCGGTCTGATAAAGCCGGTCCCCGGAAACCCTCCAGGATCCGGAACCCACCGTGTATGATAAAGGGATCTGGGCATACACTGCCGCGGAGATTGCGAGGACCATCGACAACAGGACCAACCGTTTCATAAATCACTCCTATTTGTTAAGTGTGTTCCCCAGGAGGGCGGACCTCCTGAAAGCTGGATGGAGAATCCCCAGGCAGCCTCTTTATTCTACCACACTACCCGTGGAAAGGTCACCTTTTTTTATCACGGAAACTGCTAAAAATCAAAAAATTCTCCTTGTTTTTCCCGTTTTTTCTTGATCTTGAACCTATAGTCCGGCTTTGCCCTTTTTCCCTTATTATGCTATGCTCCTTCCAATTCAATTTTGTATCCGGCGGCTTGTTAAACCGCCCTGAGGAGCTGCGTTATGAAGAAGAAGATCGTCCTGGCCTATTCGGGAGGTCTGGATACCACGGTGATCATTCCCTGGCTTAAGGAGAATTACGACTGCGAGATCGCGGCGGTCTGCGTGGATGTCGGCCAGGAATCCGACTGGAAGGCCGTCGCCAAGCGGGCCATGGCTACCGGCGCCGAATCCTGCGCGGTGGTGGACGTTAAGAAAGAGTTTGTGGAGGATTACCTCTGGCCCATGCTGAAATCCGGAGCCGTGTACGACGACAAATACCTCCTGGGCACCGCCATCGCCCGGCCCCTGATCGCCAAAACCCTGGTGCAGGAAGCCCGGAAGTGCAGGGCCAAGGCCGTCGCCCACGGAGCCACGGGCAAGGGGAACGATCAGATCCGCTTTGATCTGGGAATCACCGCCTTCGCCCCGGACCTGGAGATCATCGCCCCCTGGCGGGTCTGGCGGCTGAAAAGCCGGGAGGAGGAGATCCGTTATCTGAGAAGGCGGGGTATAGAGGTCCCCGTAAAAAAGCGGGATTCCTACAGCCGGGACGACAACCTGTGGCACATCTCCCACGAGGGCCTGGAACTGGAGGATCCCGCCAACGCCCCCAACTACCGGAAAATGCTCCGCATGACCGTTCCCCCGGAACGGGCCCCCGCCCGGGCGGAGGAGCTGGAAATCGAATTTGAAAAGGGAATCCCCGTGGCCCTGAACGGCGAAAGAATGGAAGGGGCGCCCCTGATTCTCAAACTGAACAAACTGGGCGGCGCCCACGGCATCGGCCTCTCCGATCTGGTGGAAAACCGGGTAGTGGGCATGAAAAGCCGGGGAGTCTACGAAGTCCCCGGCGGGACCATCCTCTACTACGCCCACCGGGAACTGGAGCATATCTGCCTGGATCGCCAGACCTCCGCCTTTAAACAGATCGCGGCCCAGAAAATGGGCGAACTGATCTACGGCGGCCACTGGTTTACCCCCCTGCGGGAATCCCTCTCCGCCTTCGTGGACGGCACCCAAAAAACCGTTACCGGCGCGGTACGGCTGCGGCTTTACAAGGGGAACATCATCTCCGCCGGGGTAAGCTCCCCCTATTCCCTCTACAGCGCCAGCATCGCCAGCTTCACCACCGGCGACCTCTACAACCACGCCGACTCCAAAGGCTTCGTCCGGCTTTACGGCCTTCCGGTGCTGATCCGGGCCATGATGGAAAAGTCCGGCAAAGCGGCGAGATCCGCCGCGGCCCCCCGGCGTTCAAAAAAGGCCTAGGGGCTCAAGGCGGGAGGGGGATTCCCCGGCCCTGTCCGGGCTGCGGCATAGGTCCGGCGCCGCGTTTCTTTTGGGCGCATTTTTTTGCTTCGCAAAAAAACCGGGCTATCCGCTCCAACAAAAACCCTGCGGGTTTTTGTAGCCGCTTCTATCCCTTGCGCGGGCGGACATCCGCATCCCTGCGGATGTCCGCCTTTTGTTTGCGCTCCGCGCAAACCCGGGAATTTCGCCCCCCAGTGGAGTTTCGCGCTCCGCCGCGAAACTCAGCGAAAAGCGGACAAGCCGCCGGAGGGCGGGATTCCGGGTGTCGGCGCAGCGCGCCAACACTCCCCGATCCAAAAACAGTAAAGCTGCGGAGGCTTTCCGCGCAAGGGATAGGAGGGGTGCGGAGCAGCCACGCCGCAGGCGGGGCCGGAGCGATAGCGGAGCCCCGGATAGCCCGGTCCCCGCCGCAGGCGGGGATGCGCCCAACATCTATACGATACGCGGCGGCCCTGTCCCAAGGGGCGTTTTTTTGGTATAGCTTTTTTATGGTCGAAAAAAAAATTGAAAAAAACGAGGACCGGGGCGGAACCGGGGCGGAGGTGCTGTGGGCGGGGCGGCTGGCCGAAAGGCCGGAGGAGGGGGCCTTCGCTTTTCAGGCTTCCCTGGCGGTGGACCGGCGGATGGCCCGGGAGGATATTCAGGGGAGCAGGGCCCACGCGGCTATGCTGGGCGCCCGGGGGATTATCCCCGCGGAGACCGCCGCCCGGTTGGACGCGGAGCTGGCGGGGCTTGCCGGGGAAATCGACAGGGGGGCCCTGGAGATTGGCGGCGGGGCCGAGGATATTCATTCATTTATCGAAGGGGTTCTGACGGCCCGGCTGGGGGATCACGGGCGGATGCTGCACGCCGGGCGGAGCAGGAACGACCAGACGGCGCTGGATATACGGCTGTACCTGCGGCGCGTTCTGCCGGAACTGCGGGAAGAACTGGCGGAGACGGTGGAGGTCCTGTTGAGGCGGGGGGAGGAGCACGCCGCTTCCGTCATGCCCGGCTATACCCATTTGCAGCGGGCCCAGCCGGTAACGCTGGGCCACTGGCTTGCGGCCTGGGCCTGCGGCCTGGTCCGGGACCGGGAACGGCTGGGGGACGCCCTGGGCCGGCTGGACGAATGCCCCCTGGGCGCGGGGGCCCTGGCGGGGACGGGGCTGCCCCTGGACCGGGAGGCAACGGCCCGGGCCCTGGGATTCGGCGGCCCCAGCCTTAACTCCATGGATTCCGTGGCGGACCGGGACTTCGCCCTGGAAACCGCCGCCGCCTGCGCCATTATCCAGACCCATCTTTCCCGGTTCTGCGAGGACCTGGTCATCTGGGCCAGCGAGGAATTCGGCTTTGTGGATCTGGGGGAGGCATGGAGCACGGGATCTTCCATTATGCCCCAAAAGAAGAACCCCGATTTCGCGGAGCTTATCCGGGGCAAGGCGGGCCGGACGACGGGGAATCTGGTAACCCTGCTCTGCCTCCTTAAGGGCCTGCCCTACGCCTACGACAAGGACCTTCAGGAAGACAAGGAGGCCCTGTTCGACAGTCTGGACACGGTGCGGGACTGTCTGGCGATGTTCCGGGGCATGATGGGATCGGCCCGTTTTAACGCCGCCCGGATGGAGGCGGCCTGCGCCGGGGGCTTTTTGGAGGCCACCGACGCGGCGGAATACCTGGTAAAGAAGGGGCTCCCCTTCCGTCGGGCCCACGAAGCGGCGGCCCTGATTGTCCGGGACTGCATCGCCGCGGGGCAGCGGGGCATCGCCCAGCGGAGTCTCGCGGATTTGAAAAAACGGTCCGAACTTTTTGAGGAAGATATTTATGCCGCCCTGTCTCCCCGATCTCTGGTTGAAGCCCGGTCCCTTCCGGGCGGCCCCGCCCCCGGAGAGCTGGCGCGCCAGATCAGGATTCTGCGGGAAAAAGTGGGGCGGGACGGGAAGGCGGGAGCGGATGGGCGGGGTTCTGTATAACCTGGGGTTCTTTTTCAGGACCCTCCGGGGGATTAAAGGGATATTTCGTACCGAGGCCTCCCGCAAAATATTGGTGATGCAGATTTTCTTTACCTTCGTCCAGGCCCTGGGGCTGGCCTCCGTACTGGCCCTGGGGATAGGGGCGGCGGTGAACATCACGGGGATTCCCTTTCTGACCCAGCTTTCCCAGGAAAGGCTGATCTACACCCTGCTCATCATGATCATCACCCGGGAATTGGGGCCCCTCCTGGGGGCCTTTATCATTATTTCCCGTTCCGCCACCGCCATCGCCACCGAAATGGCGGGGATGGTTATTTCCCACGAGGTGGAGGCCTATATCTCGGTGGGGGTGGACCCGATTGAACACCTGGCGGCCCCCCGGTTCCTGGGGGTGACTATTTCCATGTTCCTCCTGAACGTCTATTTTTCCCTTTTCGGGCTCGCCGGTTCTTTCCTGGTGGCCCAGCTTTTCAACGCCATGCCGCCGGGCATATATTTCGGCAACCTTTTAGGGGCCCTTGCCATGGGGGATCTCCTGGTGTCCTTTATCAAGAGCGTCGCCTTTGGGATGATCATTTCCATGGTGGCCATTATCAAGGGCTTGTCCGTGGAACGGGCCAGCACAGAGGTGCCCGTGGCGGGACTCCACGCGGTGAGCAGCGCCTTTGGGGGCTGTGTGGCCGCCGATATTTTTATTACTGTTTTATATTACATGGTACAATGAGGATATGGCGGACATACTCGAACTAAAAAACGTCAGTTTTTCCGCCCTGGGCCGGGAGATCGTCCGTAATTTTTCCTGGGCCTATGCCGAAGGCAAAAGCACCGCCCTTTTGGGCCCCTCCGGGGGCGGAAAGAGCACGGTGCTTAAACTTTCCGCCGGGCTCCTGGTTCCCTCCCGGGGGGAGGCGGCGTTTCGGGGAAGAAATATAGCGGCCATGAACCGCCGGGAGAATTTGGAATTCCGGCGGGAGGGGGCGGTGGTGTTTCAGGATTCCGCCCTGTGGGCCAACCAGAACATTGAACAGATCCTGGAGCTTCCCCTGCAAATTCATTTTCCCGGCATGACCGGCGGGGAGCGGGCGGGCCGGATTCGGGAAGTCCTGGAAACGGTGGGCTACCGGAAGGAGCTTGATATTCGGCCCGCCATGCTTTCCATGGGGGAGCAAAAACTTATCGCCTTCGCCCGGGCCCTGATGTGCCACCCCCGGCTTCTCTTTCTTGACGAATGGACCGAATCCCTGGACGACCGTTCCGCCCAAAGGCTGGTGGGCCTGGTGCGGGCCCGGCGGGCCCGGGGCCACACCGTTATTTTTGTGAGCCACAATCTTCGCATCATCCGGGACTTGGCGGATACGGCGCTGGTTGTCGCCGGCGGTGAATTGGCTATGAACCTGACGGAGAGTCAAATTGAAAACGATGAGGATCTGAACCGGTATGTGGAAGGGAAGTAGCGCCGTGAAGGCGGTTTTAGAACCGGGCCGGGGCCGGAAGGGTTTATGAAATTCACGATCAGATACGCGGACCGGTTGGTGGGGGTCCTGATCGTCATTGCCGTGGCGGCTTTGGGGACGGTTATCTTCCTTTTGGGTTCCAGCCAGCGGTGGTTCGCCAAGGATTACCACTTTATCACCTACTTCGATTCCGCCGCGGGCCTAAGCAAGAATATGGCGGTCCAGTACAAGGGCTTTACCATCGGTAGGGTTAAATCCTTCGACCTTACCCCGGACGACCGGGTGGAGGTTCATTTCAATATTTTCGACACCTATATTTCCCGGGTCCGCCAGGGCTCGCTGGTGGACATCAGCATCAGCCCCGTGGGGCTGGGGAACCAGTTCCTTTTTTACGCGGGCCTGGGGTCCGAACAGATTGAAGAGGGGAGCGTTATCCCCATCGCATCGTCGCCGGAGGGGAAGGACGCCCTGAGTCGGGGGCTGGCCTTTATTCCCCGGCAGGACGACAGCATCAGCATGATCCTGAGCCAGGTAAACACCCTGCTGGCGAGCCTCGATACCCTGACGAGGGATCTCAGCGGCGCCTTTGAGGGGACCGGCGATACGACGCTGGGCCGCACCCTGGGGAATGTTGAGGAGCTTAGCCAGGGCTTTTCGGAGATTCCGGACATGCTGCGGGGGATCCTGGGCGATTTGGCGGGGAACGTCGATCAGATTATGGAAAGCGCCGAGCCCATCCTGGCCAATCTGCGGCTTGTGTCCGACGATTTAAGCGATCCCGAGGGAACCGTCGCCCAGGTTCTGGACTCCTCGGGTCCCGTCTACGCCAACCTGACATCCATGCTGGAATCCCTGTCCGGCGCCATGGCGAGTCTGGAACAGACCGCCGCCTATGTGCCCGCCCAGCTTCCCCAGATTACCGTCATGCTGGCGGAACTCCAGGCCGTGCTTAACTCGGTGGAGGATGTGCTTACCGCCGTCTTGAACAATCCCCTTTTACGGAATGGGGTGGGAGAACGGGTGGAGAATCAGTCCACCGGCGCCGGCATGCGGGATCTGGCCTTTTAAGGAGGCGGTATGGCGAAATATACCGGCCGCTTTGCCGCGGCGGCAATCGGGCTGCTCCTGCTGGGGGCCTGTTCTTCGGCCCCGGCGAAACCGCCGGAGATCCGGCTGCGGCGGAACGGCGCGGAACAGCAGCTTGAGCTGGCCAACCGGCAGGCAGAGCGGGGGGACCTTGCGGGGGCCCTGTCCCTGCTGGAACTGGCCCGGCAGCTTGCGGTGGCCGCGGACGATACGGGGCTCCGGGTCCGCACCAGCCTTTCCCGGGGGAACGTCCTTTTTTACCAGGGCAGGCGGGATGAGGCCGCCGCCGAATGGACGGCGGCGGAGGCGGATGCCGCGGGGGACCCCGCCCTGGCCGCTCTGGTCCGGATCTACATCGCCCGGGGCGGCCTTCTGCGGGCCGCGGCGGAAGGAAGGGGGGCGGAGGCCGCCGATTCGGCGATACAGGAGCTGAACCGGGCCTTGAACCAGCTTAGGGAGGATAAAATTTCCACCGCCCTGGGCTGGACGGTTATCGGCCTGGCGGAAAAGGAAGGCGGTCGTTTTTCCGCCGCCGAATCGGCGGTCCAGAAGGCTTTGGCCCTGCATCTAGGGGAAAACTATCTGGAGCAGGCGGCCTACGACTGGTACCTTATCGCCTCCATCCGTTCCGTGGCGGGGAAATACGGGGAAGCGGAGGCCGCCCTCGAGGAGGCCCTGGCCCTGGACCGGCGGTCGGAAAATTCCTGGGGGCTGGCTATGGACTGGCGGGCCCTGGCGGAGGTGTACCGCAAGGCCGGTAAAAGCTCCCAGGCGGAGGCCGCCGCCGCCCGTTCCGCGGAGATACTCCAGGCCCTGGGCCGGCCCTGATGTTTCGGCTGCGGGGATTTGGCTATGAAAATCCGGGGACAGGAATATAAACCGCGAAGGCTGCGAATAAAGCCGCCGGGATAAGCGGAAGAACCGGGAATAAGAATTTTAACCACGAAGGCGCACCAAGGCGAGCTACGGCTCGCCAGGAACACGAAGGGAATGTACAACGGCCTTCTGTCGCTGAGCTTCGTGCGCCTTCTTCGCCTTCGTGGTGAATTTCTTCCGTCCGCATAGCTGATTTTTTAGGCCGGGCAGACTGCTAATACCTTGCCTAGGCTGCATCACCGGATAAGCAAAGGAACCGGGAATAAGAATTTTAACCACGAAGGCGCACCAAGGAACACAAAGGGAATGTATGACGGCCTTCTGTCGTTGAGCTTCGTGCGCCTTCTTCGCCTTCGTGGTGAATTTCCTCCGTCCGCATAGCTGATTTTTAGGCCGGGCAGACTGCTAATACCTTGCTTAGGCTGCATCACCGGATAAGCGAAAGAACCGGGAACAGGAATATAAACCACGAAGGCGCACCAAGGAACACAAAGGGAATGTATGACGGCCTTCTGTCGCTGAGCTTCGTGCGCCTTCTTCGCCTTCGTGGTGAATTTCTTCCGTCCGCATATCTGATTTTTTAGGCCGGGCAGACTGCTAATACCTTGCCTAGGCTGCATCACCGGATAAACGAAAGAACCGGGAACAGGAATGAATACATGCTTCCTATCCCCGCCTTTCGTGCGCCTTCTTCGCCTTCGTGGTGAATTTCTTCCGTCCGTATATCTGATTTTTAGGCCGGGCAGACTGTTAGCTCCGGTAGATGAACCGTTCGCCAAGGGCGAAGATGTGGAACCGCCTTTCCGGGCAGTGGCGGTACATATAGGCCGCAAAAAGGGCGGGGTTCTCGCTGTTGGACGCCATCAGATCGTAATGGGCGGGGATGGTCAAATCCACCGGCGCCGCCCGGGCCAGTTTTGCCGCGTCCAGGGGGCTCATGTTCCCGATGCAGCCGCCCTCCGTCCGTTCCCAGTCGGTTCCGTTGATCGGAAAGACGGCCGCGTTGAGGGGTCCCATGGCTTTTAGGCTTTGAACCAGGGACGGGGCGGCCCAGGTATCCCCGGCATGGTAGATACGAAGCCCCCCTCCCTTAAGCAGGTAGCCCAGGCACAGGGCCTCCCCTTCCGCGTTTCGTTCCGGTTGATCCTGGATAAAGGGGGTGTGGACGGCGGCGACGGGGAGGAGGGAAACCGGCCCCAGCCGGGTTTCTTCCCCCTCCCGGAGGCCGAGGATCCGGTCTTCCCCGATTCCCGCATCGGCGAGCAGCTTTTTCCAGGGCCGGGGGACCGCAAAACAGGCATGAGGGTTCGCCTCCGCCAGGGGAACCAGGGTTTTCAGGTTCAGGTGATCCCCGTGGTTGTGGGTGCAGAGGACGTAGTCCACCCGTTTGACCTGGTCCGGGGCGAAGGGGGCGGGATACTCCCGGCGGCTTCTGCCTTCCCGGTCCGTCATGTCGTTGAGGATCACGTCGATGTAGAAGATTCGGTCTTCCAGGTTGATGACAAAGCCGAGCTGGCCCAGATACCAGATCCACGCTTCGGCGGGTCCGGGCCGGGACTGTTCGATCTCCGCCAGCAGGGCGGCGCCCTGTTTATACCACCGTGTTTGCCTTTCCATGGGGTCCAGTATACGCCGGGACCGGGGGCTTGTCAGCGGCGCGGTCTGCCGCTTCGCACGGCGGGGGGCCTTGGGGATTCCGCGGCGGGGTGCGGGGCCGCGGAGTTTCGCGGCGGAGCGCGAAACTCCATGCCGCGGGCGGCACTCCGGGTAAACCCACAGGCTGAAAAACGGCAGGGACGCCGTTTTTCAGCCGCGCAAGGGATAGGAAGGGTGCGGAGCAGCCCCGGCGCGGAGCGCCGGGGCCGGAGGCGAAGCCGGAGCCCTGGATAGCCCGGTCCCCGGCCCGCGGGCCGGGGATGCGCCCGTATCGGCTATTGCTGGACCTTGTCGCTGTTTTTTCGGTAGTACAACAGGGTCGCAGCGATGCCGGCGCTTAGAAGCGCGATGTTCAGCATGAAGGGGTAGGCCCGGTTGACGCCGGAGAGGATTCCGCCGATCCAGCCGAAGGGGGAGGTGGCGAACATGATGATCATGTGCTGGATGGCCATGACCCGGGCGCGTTCCGCCTGGTTGACGTGGAGGGCCACCAGGGACTCGGCGAGCATGAGCAGGGCGCCGGATCCGAAGGCGTCGAAGAGGAGGGATACGCAGAGGACGGCGTAGCGGACGAGGCCGGCGGCGGGGGCGGTGATGAGGAGGCTCTGGCCCAGGATGTAGGCGGCGAATCCAAAGAGGAGCGGTGTTTTGAGGCTGAAGCGGGAGAGTTGGGGGACGACGAAGAACAGGAAGACGATGGCCAGGATTGAGCGGAACATGGGGAACAGGGGGAGCAGGGGATCGGGGACCAGCAGTTTTTTGCTGACGATGACCTGCCAGAAGGTGGTGTTTACCATCTGGACCGCCCCTACCAGGGCGGCGATTACCAGGGAAAAGACGGTGCCTTTGGAGCGGCCGATGATTTTGAATACCCTGTCGTAGCCTGCCAGGAGGCTTGGGATGCTTTGGCCCCTGGTTTCTTCCATGCGTATCATGCCGGTGCGGGTTTCCCGGGAAAAGCGGTAGAGGAGGAATATTTTGGCCGTCATGATGATGAAGGCGTTGATGTAGAGGATTCTGATTGCCGGTACGAGGCTAAGCCGGGAGACGAGGATGGACGATATGGGGGCAAAGAGGGCGGAGAGCTGGCCGCAGACGATGACCAGGGAATAGATCCGGGTTATCTCCCCCCTTTCCGCGTCTTCCACCAGGAGGCAGTCCCAGGAATTCTGGGTTACCTTGAGGACTCCGTTGAAAAGGGCGGCGGCGAGGAAGAACCAGAAGTTCCGGGCCCCCATCCAGATAAGGCAGGGGATGCTCCAGGCGATAAAATCGAAGACCGCCGTGGTCTTCCGCCGGCCCAGTTTGTCGGTGATGACGCCTCCCAGGAGGCCGAAGACCACCTGCACCATCATGCAGGCGGAGGCGATGAAGCCTACGTCGGCATCCTTGAGCCCCAGGGCCAGCATGTAGACCGACGCATAGGGGAGGCAGAGATTCATCGAAAGCCCCCAGAGGGGTTCGGTATATACGCAGGCCCGGGGGTTTCCCCGCAGTCCGACCAGGGTTGCTACCAGGGGGTTTTTAGCCATACAGGTATGATGTTAGGGGTCTTCCGGCCTGTCAGCCGCCGGATGCCGGCCTGTCAGCCGCCGGGCTACCGGACACCGGCCTATCGGCCGCCGGACTGCCGGCCGCAGAATCCCCTCTTTCCCCTTTTAATTCCCCAAGAACGGCATCCAGGGCTTTCCGTAAAGCCTCCAGTTGTTCCCGGTTGTAATGCGCCCCCCCTTTCAGAAGGGGTTCCACCACGGCGGCGGCCTGCCGAAGCGTTTCCGCGCCGATAAGGGCGGCGTTGCTCTTGAGGCCGTGGACCATGCGGTAGGCATCCGCCATGGTATCATTATTTTGTCCCCCTGTATTCCCCCCCGCGCCGCCGCCCGGCGGCGGGTCTTGCGGCGGGCGGTTCGTCTGGCCGCCGTCCGGCGGCGGGTTCCGCGGGGGGCCGCGCCGCACAAGGGACAGGAGGCGTTCAAAAAAATTCTTGTTTTGGTCGTAGAAGATGCGGCGGAGTCTTTCGTAGAGTTCCCGGTTTCCCCCGGAGGCGGCAAGGCCGGTCTGATAATCTATGGCCGGCGGCGCGGAATTGGAGGCCCCGTCCGGCAGAACGGTGTAGGAAACAGGGTCCAGGTAGAGGGAAAGGCAGTCCCACAGTTCCTGGGAGGTAAAGGGTTTCCCCAGGTGGCCGGCGATCCCGTAATGGTGGTAGAGCCCCGTATCCTGGGTCAGCACGTTGGCGGTCAGAGCCACGATGGGGCTTGAACAGCCCAGCCGTTTTATTTCGGTCGAGGCCTCCAGGCCGTCCATGACCGGCATGTGAATATCCATAAGGATAAGGCCGTAGGGCCGCCCTTCCTCCATGGCCCCGCGGACCGCCTCCAGGCCGCGGCGGCCGTTTTCCACGATATCCGCCTCCAGACCAAGGCGGCCCAAATGATCCCGGATAAGCTCCTGGTTCATGGTGTTGTCCTCGCAGACCAGGACCCTGTCCGAAAAAACCGGCCGCCGGAGTTCCCCGGGGTAGGCGGAGTCCTGGCCGCGGGTTCCGGCCCGCTGGCTGGAGAGTTCGAATTCCAGGGTAAAACTGAATTTGCTCCCGATCCCCGGCGCGCTTTCCACCTCCAGCCTGCCCCCCATGAGTTCCACCAGATTCTTGCTGATGGGGAGCCCCAGACCGGTCCCCCCAAACTTGCGGGTGGTACTCCGGTCCGCCTGTTCAAAGGACTTAAAAACATTGGCCGCCTGCGCGGCGGTCATGCCTATCCCCGAATCCTTTACCTCGAAGTGGAGCAGCATCCTGCCGGCGGCGGCCTTTTCCGCCGTCACCATCAGTTTTACGATCCCCGTGTTGGTAAATTTAACCGCGTTGGCCAGAAGATTCAGGAGTATCTGCCGCAGCTTCGTGGGATCCCCCAGAAGCCGGTATTCGATAACCGGTTCGGCGTAGATATATAGACCGATCCCCTTTTCCGCGGCCCGCACGCTGATGGCGCTTTCGCAGGCCGTTATCAGATCGTGGAGGTCGAAGGGGATCTTTTCCAAAACGATCTTCCCCGCCTCGATCTTGGACACATCCAGGATGTCGTTCAGGATGCCCAAAAGATCCCTGGCGCTGTTCCGAATTTTTTCCAGGTAGCCCCGGGTCTGCGCCGCCAGGCCGGCGTGTTCCAGGGCGAGCTCCGCGAAACCGATGATGCCGTTCATGGGGGTGCGGATTTCATGGCTCATGTTGGCCAGGAAGGCGGTCTTCATGTCGGAATGTTCCTTCGCCGTCTCCGCCGCCCGGCGCATCGCCCGGGAAACGGCCAGGAGCAGCGCCAAAACAAGCACCAGGACTATCAGGGAAAGGGTGATTTGCAGGCGGATCTGCCGCGAGATGGGGGCCTGAATCGTCTCATGATCCACCAGGGAAAAGAACTTCCACCCCGCGGCGGGGACGGCCTGGCTGTTGCAGTAGCGCCGGGCCCCGTCATAACCGGCGATAAAGACCGATTCCCCCTCCGCCGCCGCCAGTAATTCCCGGTACACTCCGCCGTAGCTGTCGTGGACAGTCCGGTAGGTTCCGTCTTCCCCCGGCATCATCGAGGAGTCGGGATGGACCAGGATGATTCCCGATTCCCCGTCCACCAAAAAGGCGAAGCCCCGGCCTTCGGCGATGGGAATATCGTTGACCATGTTCCGTATATCGCTCAGGTAAATATCCGCCCCCAGCACCGCCAGCAGCTCCCCGCCGCGGAGGACCGCCTTGCTCAAGGCGATGCAGATGCTGCCGGTCCGGGAATCCACATAGGGCTCGCTGACAAAGACCCGCAGGGGATTCCGGACCGCCCCCAGATACCAGTCCCGGGCGGCAAGCCGGTAATCCGCCGGCGCCTCCCATTCACCGGAAGACCAGAGACTGCCGTCGGGGTAGCCGAGGTACATCTGGAAAAAATCCGTCCCGTAGTTTTCGTAATGGGCCTCGATGATAGACTGCATATCCTCGGTCCCATAGGCCGTCATGATCCAGCCCAGGTCCTCGGCGACTCCGTTCAGGTATCCAATCTGGCTTTCCAGCCAGCCGTTAATCCGGGCGGCCCCCAGGGAACCCTCGTATTCAATCCTCCCCAGGGACTGGCTGGTCAGGACCCGCCCCGTAAAAGCCGCGCGGGAACCGATGACAATCCCCAGGGCCGTAATACTGACTCCCAGGGCCAGAATCGTCAGTTTATACCAGGCGTTGTTTACTCTTACGGCCATAGGGCGCGGCGCATTGCGGTGAGACGCGGCAGCCGCGGCCTACCGGCCCCCCAGATAGGCGCTGAGGGAATTAAAATCGTTGGCCCTGCCCAGAAACTCCAGATAAAGGGAGATCATCCCCCGGTGGTGGGTCTGGTGGTTAAAGGCGTGAAGCATCAGGGCCCCGCAATTCCTTTCAGGCCCCTCCCCCGGTTTCAGCGGCCTCGCCAAATCCTCGTCCCCCAGCTCCCCCGTAAAACGTATCAGCAGCTCGTCCAGGACCCCCCGCCCCTCAAGATAATCCTCCACCCGGGGAAAGAACAACTCCGTCCTCGCGTAATCCCGGTTCAGGAGAGGATCCTTCGCCGCCTCGAACGCCCCGCTCCGGGCAAAACGGCCGAACCAGGTAAGATCCCAGTAGTACGTATGGGAACAGATACTGCGGATCGAAGGAAAATAGCCCCCCAGATTTTTCTCCCACTCCCCCGCGTCCAGACCCTGAATAAGCTCGTTCATCTTCCCGTTGGCCGCCCTGTTGTAAGCCGCCAGCATCCTTACCGTATCGCTTTGCACAGCATCCTCCTGGCATTAAGTATACACCGGATTATAATACGGCAAAGCGCATCCCAAAGGAAGCCGCCGCGGACAACGGGGACCCGCAATCCCAGCCTGAATACGCCGCATACAGCGTGTCTGTTGGGCGCATTTTTTTGCTCCGCAAAAAAACCGGGCTATCCGGGGCTCCGCTCCGCTCCGGCCCCGCCTCCGGCGTGGCTGCTCCGCACCCCTCCTATCCCTTGCGCGGGCGGCTGCCGCGCCCGGCGCGGCAGCCCGGGGAGTCTTCCCGCCGTATGGAGTTTCGCTCCGCGAAACTCAGAAAACCCGCGCCCCGCCGCTCCGTCCCCCAGGTGCAACCAGACCGGCCATGCGGATGCAGGCATGCACCGCCAGGGCGCAGGAAGGCGGGCAGGGAGCGGAAGAAATTTACCACGAAGGCGAGGAAGGCGCACGAAGGGCGGAGCTTGAAGGCGCCTTTTCATTCCTTCGTGTTCCTGGCGAGCCGCAGCTCGCCTTGGTGCCCCTTCGTGGTTAAAATTCTTGTTCCCGGTTGTTTTTGTCCGCAGATTACGCAGTTTTTTACGGCAAAGGCGAGGAAGGCGCACGAAGGGCGGGGCTTGAAAGTGCTTTTCATTCCTTCGTGTTCCTGGCGAGCCGCGGCTCGCCCTGGTGGTAAATTTTATCCTCATATCTGGTTTTTAGACCAAGCAGCCTACCAGGGCCTGTCATTGCGCTCGGAAAATTGCCGAACGGCAATTTTCCGAGCGAAGCAATCCAGTGTTGAGGCGGCCCTGCATAGATTGCTTCGGCGCTATGCGCCTCGCAATGACGAGGGCGGGAAGGAGCAGCTTTTAATTTATTACCATCAAACGCGCCTTCCATATTTCAGTGGCGTTCTGAACATTGGCGATAAAAAATATCTCGTTGTTTATTCCCCATGATGGTGAGAATACGTCTACATTCCCGCTCGTAAGCTGGGTAAGACCCGTCCCGTTCGCGTTCATTAAAAACAAATGCTGCCGCTCCGTTTCACTCCTTTTTTTCGTGATCAGGGTTTTAATTGAGCTGAGAAAACTTTTTGTCGTGGCGGTAATAAAAGTGTTCGCCCCTTTCGCGAACAGTATGTATTTACCGTCCCTGGAATAACTTGGCTGCGAACAGGATTCTATAACATTCCGGTTTCTGTCCGTGGTCGCCGAATATATCTGTGTCATCTGGTTGTTTTCCATATTCATTTCGAATACGCTGCCGTCCTTGATGAACACAAATTTGTTTTCTGTCGGGTGCCAGCTTGGCGAGTTTCCTTCTCCAAGCATGGTAATTTCAGAGCCGTCATCCTTTAACCGTACCAGATGCCTCACGCCGTTGATGCCGGTTTCACATAAAATATCGTGCCCCTTTAGGCTTGGCCGGCTGTCAAAGTCGCCTATGGAATTTCTGGTGATGTAAGTTTTTCCGCCTCCGGAGATGTTTGATTTTACCAGCTTGCTCGACCCGCCTTCGTACACGACATATATAAAGCCTGCATTGTCGTCATACCAGACAGGCCCGAATGACGGTTCTGTTACAACCGGCGTTTTTGACGGCAGGTTCGCGTCTCTGAGCAGCATTACCGAAAACTGGTCAAACGAAACGTATGTGTCAACATTCGTAATGTTTGCCTCACAGTAGAGTATTTTCGAACCGTCGGGTGAAACGCGGACGGCATCTTTCCGAAAACGGTTGTCGGTAACCCTGATGACATTTGACAGCGACGCGGAGTCATAGGTGATTATGTCTGCTGTCCTTGTCGCGCATCCCGCAAACAGCACGGCGAAAAACGCCGCAACGAGAAACGTTTTTAAAAAATTAACTCTAGCCATTCTTTCTCCTTAAAAGAAGAAGCATGCGTCTGAAATCTTTTTTATCTTGAACCTGACAGGGTCCCGGTTACATTGGCCAATTTTAATCTGAAGTGCGAAAATAGAAGGGCATAGAAACGGCATAGTAAACACGGTAGAATAAAGTTGCAAAAACACTCTATCGGAGGTTAACGATGCCGTACACACTATAGTATATTGCACTAACAAGTATCAGGTTTTTCATAGGATCGTCCAATAATGTTAATATGGCATACAGCGCGGATTATCGAAAAGCGGCGATTGCTTTCAAGCAGGCCGGACACACATTCAAAGAGTTGAAAGAGGCGTTCAAAATAACATCCCGAACTTATTATCAGCGGATTGAAATACTGGAAACAAGCGGCAGCGCCAGGGTCGAAATCAAGCGGACGCGCAGAGGCAAAATTGACCCTGACGCGTATCTCCGCGA
>JAIRSD010000228.1 GCA_031255615.1 Treponema sp.
GCAAATCGAGTAAGATTACCCTAATCATGTTAGCAATAGGAAACAGTGTTGACATAAAAGTTAGAAGATGCTATCTTCATGCCGGTTTTTGTGTTAGTAAGAGCTAACAGGAGGATTCAATGGGAAAGAAGTCGATATTTCCTGTTTTATTGATAGTCTTGGGAATGGCGGCGTCATTCCCGGTTTTTGGCAAAACATGGTTTCAGACGGAAGGAGAATTGCGGCTTACCCTGACCGAGGCCTACTACCGTTATGTGTCGGGAGATGTGGAAGGGGCCGTGGCGTTGATGGATGCCGGGTTTTCCGAATATCAGGAGACCGGGTTTGAAAAGCAGGTCGGGGCCATTATCTCCGGAGAACGGGTGGAAAATATAAAAGAGTGGTTTGACTATGTAAAAACATCCATGCGGGAGGGCAAGAGCCAGCAGGAACTGCGGGAAATACATAACGATCTTCTCCATCTACTGCGGGTAAGCGCGAACCGGCTTGACGGGAAGGAGGAGCCAACGGCGGCGGCGCGGAACTGGGGCAAGATAGCCGACGATATGGCCGCGGTGCTGGAAAAGGCCAACGACCTCTATGTTGCGGGGGATCCGAAGGGCGCGAAGGATCAGGTGGATGTGGCCTACTTCCAGTTCTATGAAAAAGTGGGTTTTGAAAAAATCACCATGAGCAGAATTTCCGGGGCCAGGGCGGCCCAGGTGGAATATCAATTCAGCGCCGTAAAAAAGTCTATCACCAGCCGGGCTTCCGGGGAGGAGGTCAAGGAGGGGCTTGATACCCTGGCGGCCTACCTCCGGGAAGACGCGGGCCAGCTCGACAGCAGGGTGGAAAGCGCCCCGATGGTCTTCCTCGGTTCCCTCGTCATCATCGTCCGGGAAGGTTTCGAGGCGATCATCATCGTGGGGGCCATTATCGCCTACCTGCTTAAAAGCGGAAACAAAAAGAGTATTCTGCCGGTGTACTGGGGTTCCCTTATCGCCCTGGGGGTAAGCGTCCTCATGGCCTGGATTCTAAACCGGATCACCAGCGTCGCCGGGGGGCAGAACCAGGAGATTATCGAGGGAGCCACCATGCTTTTGGCGGTGGTGGTGCTGTTCTATGTGAGCAACTGGATGGTTTCCAAGGCGGAAGCCGGGGCATGGTCCAGTTATATCGAGGGCAAGGTGGAGGCGTCCCTTGGCAGGGGCAGTGTTTTTTCCTTGGCCTTCGCGGCCTTCCTGGCGGTGTTCCGGGAGGGGGCGGAGACGATCCTTTTTTACCAGGCCCTGCTGGCCCAGACCCAGGTGTATATCAACATGATATGGCTCGGCCTGGGTATCGGCATCCTGCTCCTGGTGGTCATCTATATTCTTATCCGTTTTCTCAGCATCAGGCTTCCCCTTAAACCGTTCTTTTTGGGTACCAGCATCCTTCTTTTTGTCATGTCCATTACCTTCATCGGCAACGGGGTAAAGGAATTGCAGGAGGGGAACGTCATTGGCGTTACCCCCATACGGGGGATTGGTTCGGTAGATATTTTGGGGATCTACCCCACCCTGGAAACGTTGATTCCCCAGATCGTCCTGCTGGTGATTACCGCCGCCACCTTTGTTATCCAGATCCGCAGGAACGCCAAAAAATCGGCCGCGGCGGCGGCGTAACGATGTGTTTTGTCCTTGTGTGGTTTCATGTGGTACTAAACCCAGTCTTGTGACCGGGAAAAAAACTATAAGGAGACGTACATGAAAATCAGGAAACTGATGGTACTTCTTTTGGTCGTTGCCTGCGCCGGTGTTGCCTTTGCCGGCGGAAAACAGGAAGGAACGCGGCCCGCCAGCATGGTAGCCCCCGGCGAGGAAGCCGGCTTTGAGGAATTCCCCATTGGGGATGATATTGAACTGGGTCCCCTCAATGTGGCGGGTGTATACTTCCAGCCGGTGGATATGCTGCCCGTGGGAAACAGCCTTCCCGCGTCCCAGGCGGATATGCACATGGAGGCGGACATTTCCGCCCTGTCCAATGACCTTGGTTACGGGGTGGGCGACTTTGTTCCCAACCTGACGGTGCGCTACGAAATCGCCAAGAACGACGGTTGGACAACCGACGGGACCTTTATGCCCATGAATGCCAGCGACGGGCCCCATTACGGCGCCAACCTCAAGCTGGACGGGGCGGGGACCTACAAGGTTCGCTTCATCATTCAAAATCCCGAATCCCAGGGGTATCTGCTCCACGTGGACGCGGCTACCGGGGTTCCGGGCCGTTTCTGGACCCAGCCCCTGGTGGCGGAATGGGACTTTGATTTTATTCCCAGGGTTTGGTAGCCTTTACCTTTAATAGAGTTGCCGGCGGAAACTTCAGTTTCCGCCGGCAACAGCCGCTTAAAAACGAGGGACCGTCTGTAATGCAGACACATTAGGAACGAGAGTTGGGGGAGGGAGGAATTGAAAATAAGGGTGAAGGGTGAATGTATGGGCCTTTGTAAAGGACGGGTATGAGACCCGCCGCGGATAAAGGGATTTCAGTCCCCGCTCCTTCCAATCCTCCCGCTCCTCTTTCCTCAGCGTAAGACGGGGAAGCATGTTAAAATATCTCATACAGGTTATTCAGAATCTTTTAAGCACCGCCCTGCTGACCGCTCTCTTGGCCGCCCTGATCGCGAAAACGGAGGATCCCGAAGGCAAGGGGAAAAAACGGCTTCTCCTGTGGGGGGCGGCGGGGAGCGTTGCGGCCCTGGCCATTGCGGTGCTGCGCCGCAGCACCCGGTATATCAACCGGGAATATATCAACACCGCCGTTCTGTCCCTGGCCGTTCCGGGGGCCCTCTTTTTTATCGTCCTCCTGTGGGGTTTTCGGAAAAGAGAGGGACTCCGGGAAACGCTCCGCGGCTGGGTTGCGCCGGTTCTTGCGGGGGCCTTTTTATTTTACGCCCTGCCCACGATATTTCTTTATCCCCCGGAATTTCTTTTGCCGGGGCAGAGCGTATTCAGCACCGATTTTCTGTATAAACTCATCGGATTCCTCGCGGGCCTGCTGGCGGTAGTCCTGGGGGGCCTGGGACTCTACGCCCTGGCAAAGGCTTCGCCCCTGCGCCGGATAAAGATCGCCCTAAGCGCCGTCCTTGCGGTTAATTTGGTAAGCCAGCTTTCCGTCATCATCCAGTTCCTCCTGGCCCGGCGGATCATCGCCGTGCCCCGGTGGATCTTCAGGACGATGGTATGGATCATCAACCACAACGACATTTTCTTGTACCTCATCATGGCCCTGAGTTTTTGTATTCCCCTTTTCCTCTGCGCCGCGAACCTGGGCCCCCTGCCTGCCTATGGGAATCCGGCGGAGCGGCGGAAATTAAGAGCGGGCCGCCGGAAGGAATGGCGCTGGGGGGCCGTAGTGGCGGGGGTCTATGTTGCCGCGGTGTTATCCCTTACGGTTGTCAGGGCCTACAATGAACGGGGGGTGGTGCTGACCCCCGCGGAACCCATGACCATCATCGGTACGGAAATCGTTATTCCCATCGAAAAAATAGATGACGGCCACCTGCACCGCTACAATTACCTGGCCGCCGATGATATTGAGATGCGTTTTATCGTGATATAAAAGAACGAGGTTGCCTACGGGGTGGGGCTTGACGCCTGTGACATCTGCGGGCCCACAGGATACTATGAACGGAAGGACCAGGTAATCTGCCGGTTGTGCGACGTGGTGATGAATATTTCCACCATTGGCTTTATGGGGGGCTGTAACCCGGTGCCCCTAGCCTACACCCTGCGGAGCGGGAACATGATCATCGACACGGAGAATCTGGAAAAGGAACGGATCAGGTTTAAGTAGGGTCCATAAAAGGAGAGTCCGCCGGCGGGGCCGACAAGGCGGGGGCCTTGTTCATGGGGAGGGCCGCGCCGGCGAGGCTGCGGTTTTGCCGCAACAGGGGGCCGGCAAGAGGGAGGCGTGTATGTTTTGGAGAATGATCAGGGGCGCCCTGTTCAGACAGTGGAAGAAGATGCTGATGGTCGCCTTTACGATTGCCCTGGGGTCTTCCCTGGCTACCGCCATGCTGAACGTGATGCTCGATGTGGGGGACAAGGTAAACCAGGAACTGAAAACCTACGGTGCGAATATCAACGTGCTGCCCCGGGGGGCTTCCCTGCTGGACGATCTCTACGGGGTCAGCGAGGGTTCCGGGGTTTCCGACAAATACTTAAACGAGTCCGAACTGGGAAATATTAAAACAATTTTTTGGGCCTTTAACATTGTGGATTTTACCCCCTATCTGAATCTGCGGGTGAATCTGGCCCCCCCCGCCGGCGCGGCGGATTTCAACGCCGGGGAAGGGGGAATCAAGCTGGTGGGGACCTGGTTCGACCATCACCTGGAACTGCCCACCGGGGAGGCCCTGGATACAGGGATACGGAACATGAAAAGCTGGTGGGACGTGCGAGGCCGCTGGCTTGGGGCCGGGGACATGGATCAGGCCATGGTGGGTGAAGGGGCGGCGGCCCGGTACCGCATCAGCCTGGGGGACGTTATTACGGTCCGGACGGGGGACCGGCAGCGGGATTTTACCGTGGCGGGAATCTTTAACGCCGGTGGGGACGAGGACCAGGAAATCTACGTGCCCCTGGGGGCGGCCCAGGAATTGGGCGGCCGGCCGGGCCAGGTGAGCCGGGTGGAGGTCAGCGCCCTTACCACCCCGGACAACGAACTGGCCCGCCGGGCGGCCCAGGACCCCAAGAGTCTGTCCATTAAGGAATTGGAGACCTGGTATTGCACGGCCTACGTCAGCGCCATCTGTTACCAGATTGACGAGGTGATTACCGGCGCGGTGTCTAAACCTATCCGCCAGGTGGCGGAGTCCGAAGGTGTGGTGCTGGAAAAAACCCAGCTCTTGATGCTGCTTATCACGATTTTGAGCCTTGCCGGATCGGCCCTGGGAATTTCCAACCTGGTAACGGCCAGCGTCATGGAACGGGCCGGTGAAATCGGCCTTCTTAAGGCGGTGGGGGCCCACGACGGCCCCATTTCCCGGCTGGTATTGGCGGAGATCGTGATTACCGGAATCGCCGGCGGGGTAGGGGGCTACTTTGCCGGCCTGGGCTTTGCCCGGATCATCGGCCAATCGGTGTTCGGCGCCTCGATAGACATTAAACCCATGGTCATTCCCCTGGTGGCGGTGCTGGTGTTTTTAGTCACCATGGCGGGGAGCATCCCCTCCATCAGGCTGCTCCTCTCCCTCCGGCCCGCGGAGGTGCTTCATGGCCGATGAGCGCGGGGGGGCGTCGGGGTGCTGGTATGAATAAACAGCGATTCTACGTCAAGATGGTGGTCAGTTCCCTGCTCCGCCGCCGTTCCCGGATGATCGTGGCCTTGCTGGCGGTGGCTGTGGGGGCGACGATCCTTTCAGGGCTTATCACCATCTACTACGACATTCCCAAGCAAATGGGCCTGGAATTCCGCTCCTATGGGGCCAACCTGGTCTTTGTCCCTTCGGGCAGCGAGGCCCTTATGACCGCCGATGCGGCCCGGGAGGCGGTGTCCCATCTGCCGGAAACAAGCGTCATCGGGGTGGCCCCTTACCGGTACCAGATGGTGAAGATCAACGAACAGCCCTTTATGGCGGCGGGGACGGACCTGGCGGGGGCCCGGAAAACAAGCCCCTACTGGCTGGTATCGGGCCGCTGGCCGGAAAATCCGGGGGAAGCCCTGATAGGCCAGGAGGTGGCCGCCGCGATCCTCCTTTTGCCGGGCAGCGGCTTTACCGTTACCGGGACCGACGGGCGGGGGGAAAACCTGGCCCGGGATTTTACCGTTACGGGGATTCTCCAGACCGGCGGAACCGAGGAGGCCTTTATCTTTATGTCCCTGCCGGATTTTGAGGCCATGATGAAGGATGAGGGGAAAATCGACGTGGTGGAGTGCAGCGTTTCCGCCTCCGCCGAGGAACTGGAGGCCCTTACCGCCCGGATTGAACGGCTGGTCCCCGGCGT
>JAIRSD010000230.1 GCA_031255615.1 Treponema sp.
AACTTCTCTTCACTTATCGGGTAGATCCGCTCTTCCCTCCCCATGTTCCTTTTCCTCCCTCCTCCTTTTTATATCCTCCCTTTCTATTTTTGTCTATCTTTGCTAACAGTGCCTAGTAGGATGATTAGT
The DNA here is from genome assembly GCA_031255615.1 of Treponema sp. The sequence continues at coordinate 130 of JAIRSD010000230.1, forward strand.
GTAAAAGACCGGATATGCGGACGAACGAAATTTACCATCAGGGCGAGGAAGGCGCATGAAAGGCGGGGAGCGCATATACATTCCTTCGTGTTCCTTGGTGCGCCTTCGTGGTTAACATTCCTGTTCCCGGTTCTTTCGCTTGTCCGGTGATGTAGGGTAATCAAGGCCCCGGCCAAGCCGGCTTCCGCGCGTTTCGGCGCATACTGTATCTCCAGTTTTTAGGCCGTCTCAAACGCTTCCTCCGCCGGGAGCGTCTCAAAAAGTTTCAAATATTTCCCCAAAAAGCCAAGCGTCCTGCGGGGCCGCGCCCTTAATAGGGTATGAAAGTACTGTCTTTTCTTTTCCGGGCCAGGACCGCGCTGCCGGTCTTCATTGTCCTGGCCGCTCCGCTGGCCGCCGAATCCTTCCTGCCCTGGGACTTCCTGTGGGCCGGTTCCTGGGAGGAAGGGGGCAGACTGGCGGGCCGGGGGGACCTGAAACTCCGCTTTACCGGCCCCGGCCTGACCCTGCGGGGGGAGATTCTGGACCGCCGGGAGGGGGAATGGGCCGCCCTCTGGCCCTTCGAGGGGGCCGGGAAGGAGGGGGAAACCCGCCTCTTGGGGGCCCTGTACCATCAGGCCACGGGATCCCGGCTTCTCTACGGTTCCCTGGAGGAATGGGGGCTGGGGGCCCGGCTCCGCAACCCCTGGATCCGGGGCCTGCCCTTCGCGGAATCCCGGAAGGCTTCGATGGCGGATCTGCGGAGCGCCTTCTCAACCAGGGAGGATGAATTCTACCTCTATCTGGGAAGCCCCTACCTGAGCCTGCCGGGGCCGGAAGGGGAGGGGAGGCGTTTCCCCGGCCTGCGGGCCTTCGCGTCCTTAAAGATGGATCCCGAAAAATTCTCCGGCGCGACCTCCTTCGCCCCTCTGGGGAAGGGAAACGCCCTGGGAGGCGGACTGGAAGGCTGGTTCGCCCCCGGCGTTTCCCTCAGCATGGAAGGGTTCAGCAACGCCGGAGAGATTCCCGCCGGGGACTCCTCCCCCTGGTTCCTAAAAAGCCCCCCCCTGCCGGACCGGGACTTCAGAATCCTCGGCTTCGGGCTGTCCTTCAATTCCCCCTATTTCGCCTTGGGCGCGGACGCGGCCTGGTCCAACCTCTCGATATACGGCGGGGAATTCCCCGAAAACATCTACGCCAACCTGGGAATCCGGATGGGGAACAAGGGGGCGGGCCGGAAACGGTCCTATTGGCAGCTCTCCCTCGCCGCCGACGGGGCGGGCCCCCGCTACACCGGAATCGACGGGGCCGGACCGGGGGCGGGCTTCCGGGCCGGGGGAAAACTGGAATGGCAGATAGCGGGGGCCGGCTTCTTCAGGATAAACACCGGCCTTTCCGGTTCCGGCTTCACCCAGAACAGCGAAGGGGAACTCCAACTGAACTTCGACCGCAGTTCCTCCGGCTTTTACTACCGGCCCCCCGCCGGGACCCTGCCCATCCGGCTTTCCCGAATCTCCCTTACCGCCAGCCGGGACGCCCGGGAGGCCGAAAACATCAAGGACAGCGCAACCCTGGGCATCGGCGCGGCGGGAAGCCCCCGGAACATAGCCTGGAACGCCGCCCAAAGCCTGGCCCGGCTGACAGGCACGGCCCCCCTGGAACCGGTCATCCCGCCGGGCACCCTGAGCCTCGGCCTCTCCGGGACCATCGCCGGGACCCCAAAGGACGACCACGGCGGAGACCCGGCCTGGAACGGCAGAGCCCAGCCCTGGCCCCTTCCCGGCGGCCCCTACCTTTTCGACTCCCTCAAGGCCGGTTTCGACCTAAGCTGGTCCCGCTCCGTCGATCTCCCCGCCGGGGCCGCCCTGCTTCTGAACGGTTCCCCCCGGCAAGGTTCGGGCCAGGCCCCCCCGCGGCAGGGGAATGTGCAGCTTAAAGCGGCTTTCGACTACCTGAGCGCCGGCGACGGCGAGGGCGGCCTTGCGGAGGGCCGGAATCTTTCCTTCTCCGCATCCCTGCGGGGGAAGCGCGGCAGGTTCAGCCTCAAACTAAGCTGCCCCGACCTGCCCCCGGACCCCCTCAACTGGGCGGTCTCCCTCCAGGACGCCTGGGAGCTGTCCCTTTCCTGGAGGCGGGAATGGCGCTAGCCTCCCGGACCCCGCGAAGCCCGGCGGTGTTTCCCGGTTTGGAAGAAGGGCATAGGCCGAAAGGGGGCTTTCTTTTGGGCGCATTTTTTGCTGCCGCAAAAAACCGGGCTATCCGCTCCAATTCCCCGCCCCCCATGCGGGGGCCGGGGAATTCCGCTTCTATCCCTTGCGCGTTCCGTTGTGCGGGGTTTGGGGCCCCCGCCCCAAACCCCGAAAGCCAGGGCCCGTGCGCCGCGGCGGGCCTCCCTGTTGGCGGCGGGTCCGCGGAGGATTCCTCCGGCGGGGCTTTTGCCGCCCGCCGCGTCCGCGTTCCCCGGTCCCTGCCGCAGGCGGGAATGGGCCCGTTCATAGGCTGTTCGGCCCGCGCTCATCTGGACTGATAATCGTCGCGGTATGGTTGACAGAGTTTCCATTTCTTATCATGGTCTAAGTATGCACAGTTGCCCTTTGCGCGCGAGCGAATCGATACCTGGGGAATACCGGAGGATTGCGGAGAAGCTGTTTCCTTCCAGGGGCTTTCTTCCCGGCGAGGGGCTGGATAAGGCGGCCGCCGAGGCTTTTGCGGGAATCCTGGGTATTGAGGCCGACTATAAGCGGCTGCTTTCGGTGAATGAGACCAGCGAGGAGATGAACCATTTCCTTGCCCATTTCCAGAATAATCTGGATCTTCTGATTCAGAAGACCTGGATTGAGAAGGCTGATGAGGACCGCAAGGCGAAGCTGGAAGCCAGGGTTCCGCCCTTTATCCAGGATGTTCGGGAGGGCAAATTTCAGAAGGCCCTCCGGGATTTCGGCGTTATCTTGGAGGAGCTGGCCTACCTTTTCTTCGGCGCCCAGAGCACCCGGGAGGATTTTACCGAATACGCCCTGCGTATCGACATTCAGATGGGGCTTTTCTGGTGGTACGGCGGACAGTTGGGCAGCCTGTCGCCCCGGGAGCCTGGGGAAAACACCGCCGGTAATGAAATTCTTTGGTCGGTGCTGCTTATCGGTCTCTGTTTCCTTACCAATTTTTAAGTTTTCGAAGGCCCGGCGCAAGGGCCAAGGAGTGGATGCTCATGGAACCTACAGCCGCCCCGGCGGACAGGGCTGGAATTTCCCCCGGCGGGGGAACGGATTTTATCAGCGAGTATATCCGGGAGGATCTGGCCTCCGGCCGCTTCAGTCATGTACGCACCCGTTTTCCCCCGGAGCCCAACGGCTGGCTTCATATCGGCCACTGCAAGGCCTTTTATATCGACTTTTCCATGGCGGAGCGTTTCGGCGGCAAGTGCAATCTCCGCTTCGACGACACCAACCCGGAAAAAGAGGATATTTCCTACGTCAACGCCATCAAGCGGGACATTAGATGGATGGGCTACGACTGGGAGGACCGGGAATACTACGCCTCGGATTACTACGAGTACCTCTACGATCTGGCGGTTAAAATTATCAGGAAAGGCCGCGCCTACGTGGACGACCTTTCCGAGGATGAGATGAGCGAATACCGGGGGACGGCGGCCCCGGACAGGAACAACATTACCGACACCCCGCCGGGCCGGAACAGCCCCTGGCGGGACCGCGGCGTGGAGGAAAATCTGGACCTTTTCGCCCGGATGCGGGCCGGGGAATTCCCCGACGGGGCCAAGACCCTGCGGGCCAAAATCGACATGGCAAGCCCCAACCTGCTTATGCGGGACCCGGTGATGTACCGGATCCGCCGGGAACACCACTACCGCAGCGGGAACGCCTGGTGCATCTACCCCATGTATGATTTTCAGCATCCCCTCTCCGACGCCAAGGAGGGGATTACCCATTCCCTCTGTTCCCTGGAATACGAGATCCACCGGCCCCTGTACGACTGGTTTATCCGGGAGGCGGAGGTCTTTCCCAGCCGCCAGATCGAATTTGCCCGGCTTAACATGACCCATACGGTGATGAGCAAACGCTGGCTCCTCCGGCTGGTGCGGGAGAAGCATGTCTCCGGCTGGGACGATCCCCGGATGCCCACCATCGCGGGTCTCCGCCGCCGGGGCTATACCCCGGAGGCCATTAGAAGTTTTGTCTCCCAGGTGGGGATCGCCAAGACCGACAGCATGGTGGACAGCGCCTTCCTGGAATACTGCCTGCGGGAGCATTTGAACAAAACCAGCCGCCGGGTGATGGCGGTGCTGCGGCCCCTGAAACTTATCATTGACAACTGGCCCGCGGAGAAGCTGGAAGAGGTGGAGGCGGTGAACAACCCGGAGGACGAAAGTATGGGGACGCGGAAGGTTCCCTTTGCCGGGGAACTGTGGATCGAGGAGGAAGATTTTGCGGAAAATCCGCCCCCCAAATATTTCCGCCTTTTCCCCGGAAACAGCGTCCGCCTTCGCTACGCCTACATCGTTACCTGCACCGGCTGCGACAAGGACGCGGAGGGCAAGGTTACCGCGGTCCATTGCAGCTACGATCCTGAAACCAGGGGGGGCAACGCCCCGGACAACAAAAAGGTAAGGAGCACCATCCACTGGGTCAGCGCGGCCCATGCCGTTACCCTGGAGGTGCGGCTCTACGATTATCTTTTTGCCGCCGACCGGCCCATGGATCTAAAGGCCGGTGAAGACTTTGTGGACCGCCTGAATCCTGATTCCCTGGAGCTAATTCCCCGGGCCTACGGAGAACCCTGTCTGGCTCAGGCGGTCCCGGAGGAACGTTTCCAGTTTGAACGGCTGGGTTATTTTGTAAAAGATGCGCCGGTGATCGACGACGGCGCGGATGCCGAAGAAGGGAGAGGGCTGGTATTTAACCGGACCGTGGGGCTTCGGGACACCTGGGCGAAGATAGCCCGAAAGAAATAGCCCGGAAAAGACAGTGGACTTGTTCAATAACCCGGTTGGTCATTGAACAGCCTTGCGCTTCGTTTTTAAGCGGTTATTGATCAGAAACTGAAGTTTCTGATCAACGCTAGTATCCTGTTCACACTACGTGAAATCAAAGAGTACAGGGCAATAACATACAAGGCAAGATAGATAAATGCGGAAAACATCAGGTCCAGCTTGTCATACCGTGTCCCTATCCGCCTGCACCCCTTTAACCGCCGGAACATCCGTTCCACCCCATTCCTCTGTTTATACA
>JAIRSD010000258.1 GCA_031255615.1 Treponema sp.
AGGTAGCCTACTATCCGCCTGCCCAGGCCCATGTCCGCGTAGAGGGGATCCGTGGCCACCGCGGCGATTTCCCCCTGGGCCTCCCCCCAGTCGTGGAGGGCCCCGCAGGCGTGAACCGAGCCGTCTATCTCGAAGACCGCGAAGTCCGCCTTTTTTTCCAGTATCTGTTCGGCGCTGCGCCGGATAAGGATGCCCTGGCGCATCAGGGGATCCATAAGCTTGAGGATCACCGGGATGTCGCTGCTGCGCAGGGGGCGGACGGATTCGTATTCATCGGTGTAGAGCATGGTTCCGGAACCCAGGTTGGAGAAGAGTTCCCGCAGGATCGCCCCGTCCTCCCTGCCGTCCACGATATGGATCCGCTCCACCCCCGAACGGGAAGCCCGCAGGGCAAGGGAAAGCTCCTCCAGAGGCCGGCGGCTTTCAGGCCGCTCCGCCGCGGTTCCCGGCTCCGGGTTCAGCGGAACGGCATCGGCCGGGCTTGCGTTAGCCGGGCCTGAGTTAGCCCAAGCGGCGTTAGCCGCAAGGATCATCTCCGCTTCCTGGGGGTTCAGCCGTATCACCCGGCCGCCTTCCCCTGTTTCGATAGTATCCGGCATAGCGTGGAGGCCCTTCCGCAAGCCCCCGCTAAGGGAAACGATGAAGAATTTTACCGCCCCCAGCGCCCCGGAGGCCGCCAGGGCTATTTCGTCGCTGGGTACGTTGTAGGGCTTCCCCGCCGGGCTGTAGCCGATACAGGGGAGGATGGGCACCATCCCCTGATCCAGGGCCCGGGAAAGGGAATCGCTCAGGATCTTGTCCACCTCGCCGGTATGTTCCAGATCGAGGCCGTTTAAAACCCCCAGCCCCCTGGCGCGGACAAAGTTGCCGATGGCCCCGTCCGCCCGGCTCCCCGCCAGCCCGGTCATGAACCGGGCGGCCACATGGTAAGAGGCCATCTCCACAAAGGGAATCGCCCGGGAGGTGGTAATCCGGGTGGAACCCGAATAGGAGGAAACGATGCCGTATTCCGCCAGAACCGAATCGATCCACTCCTTCGCGCCGGGCACTATCACCACCCGGAACCCCGTCCGGGCCAGGAGGGCCAGATCCTTTACCAGGAAGGGGAAACCCGGCGTCTCGGTAACCGGGAAATCCACCTTAAAGACCATGGTGGAACCCTCAAAACGGCTCTGGTAGTGAAAGGCTTCCCGGATAAGTTCAACCCGGGACCAGCTTTTTTCACCGATTTTTCCGGTTTCGCCTGTCATGGCTCAAGAATACCGCTTGGCCCCTCCCCTGGCAACACCGCTGATCCCCCGGCCCCTATTGAAATTCGGGGGTTTTTCCACTTTATTTAAAAGCGGGGCCCTTCCAATGGGAAGGGCCGGACAGGCGTTTGAAATTTTGAGAAAGCAAGGAGTATGTCATGGCCTTACCGGCGGAACTAATGCAGAATGTACCTACGCTGGAAGAGTTCTGGGCCGTCTTTACAAAGTCCCAGGAGGAGGCTGCCAGACGCTGGGAGGAAACCGTCATGCGCCGGGAAGAAGCCGCCGCCAGACGTCAGAAAGAGGAGGCCGAGCGTCGGAAGGAAGAAGCCAGACGCCAGAGAGAGGAGGCTAAGCGTCAGGAGGAAGAAGCCAAGCGCCGGGAAGAGGAGGCTAAGCGTCGGGAGGAAGAAACCGCCAAGCGTCAGGAGGAGTGGGAACGTAACAAGGCGGAGGTATGGGAGCTTTACCGGAAGAACCTGCAAACCATAGACAGGCTGGACAAACAGATGGGGGAACTCCACAACCGTTTTGGCGAGCTGGCGGAACATTTGGTGGCTCCGGGTATCATCAGCCGCTTCAACGATCTGGGTTACCATTTTAACGATACTATTGCGGAGCGGGTGAAGATACTGGATAGTTCCGGACGGAAGATACTTACGGAGATAGATCTTCTGCTGCAGAACGGTGACTATTCGATAGCGGTGGAGGTGAAAAGCCGGCCGACCGAGAAGGACATAGGCCACCACCAGCGGAGGCTGGAGATACTGAGGGAACACATGAACCGTCGAAAGGATCGGCGGAAGATCCGGGGCGGTATAGCCGGGGCGGTGTTTTCGGAAGGGGTGAAGGAAGCGGTAATAGAGGCGGGGATGTACGTGATAGAGCAATCCGGGGATACGATGAGGATACATGTGCCGGAAGGTTTTAAACCCCGGGAATGGTGAGCTTGTTCCAAAACCCGGTTGGTTTCGAACCAAGCTCTTGGAAAAACCGGCAAAAGCCCGGTTTTTCCACAAAAATTCGAGGAAGCTGTTCCAAAAGCTGAAGTTTTGGAACAGCCTCTGGTGAAAACGCAAAACCATCGGGAGGGGAAGTGAAAAAGCTGCTCATGGGAAACGAGGCTATCGCCCTGGGGGCTTTGCGGGCCGGGGTTTCGGTGGTTACCGGTTACCCCGGAACCCCCTCCACGGAGATCCTGGAAACGATTGCCAGGGTAAAACAGGGGGCCTTGCCCGGCCTCTCCGCGGGCGGCGTTTCCAGGGATTATGTCCATGTGGAATGGTCGGTGAACGAAAAATCCGCCCTGGAAGTGGCCGCCGGGGCCGCCATAGCCGGAGGGCGGGCCCTGGTAACCATGAAACAGGTCGGCCTTAACGTGGCCTCCGACCCTTTGATGAGCCTTAACTACGTGGGCGTTAAGGGGGGCCTGGTGATTGCCGTGGCCGACGATCCCGGCCCCGTTTCCTCCCAGACCGAGCAGGATACCCGGCGTTTCGGCGGCTACGCGAAGATCATGGTGTTCGATCCGGTAAACCCGGAGGAAGCCTACCTCATGGTTGCCGACGCCTTTGAGTATTCGGAGAAGTACGGTCGCCCGGCCATCCTCCGCCCCACCACCCGGGTCTGCCACAGTTACGCTTCGGTGGAATTGCTGCCCGACAAGGAACGGAAAAGCCCGGCGGGTTTTGACAAGGGGGGAGGCCGCTGGGTGATCTTTCCCAGCCTGGCCTACCGCAGCCATATTCAGATTGAGAAGGATCTCCTTGAACTGGGGGAGCTTTTTTCCGCTTACCGCGCCAACAGGATCACTGCGCCCGGTTCGAAAGCGCCCCCCGGCCCCCGCCGGGGCATCGCCGCGGGCGGGGTAAGCCGCGCCTACGTGAAAGAAGCCCTGGCCGCCATTGGAGATCAGGCTGGAGGGGAATGTACCCTGCTTGAGGTCGCCACGGTTCCCTTTCCCGCCGCCCTGGGCCGGGACTTCCTTGAAGGCTCCGGGGAAGGCCCCCTTGGGGAAGTCCTGGTGGTGGAAGAGCTGGACCCGGTCATCGAGGATGCCCTTATCCGGCTCTGCGGGATCTATCACCTTAACGTGAAGATCCGGGGGAAGCTGAGCGGGGATATGCCCCGGGCCGGGGAAAACACCCCGGCCGGGGTAGCCGCCGCCCTTTCCGCCTGTCTCGGCCTTCCGGCGGGCGCCGCGGAGGGGACGGCCCGGGCCGCTCCCCCGGAACTGCCGGCCCGGCCCCCGGTACTCTGTGCCGGCTGTCCCCACCGGGGGAGTTTTTTCGCCGTCAAGGAGGCGGTAAAGCGCTACAACCGGGAGCGGCGGCGGGCCGGCCTTTCCCCCCGCAAGGCGGTCTTCTCCGGTGATATTGGCTGTTACACCCTGGGGAACGCCCGGCCCCTGGATATGGTGGACACCTGCCTCTGCATGGGGGCGGGGATCAGCATGGCCCAGGGCCTCAACCGGGCGGAGCCTGAGGCTTTGAATTT
>JAIRSD010000132.1 GCA_031255615.1 Treponema sp.
CCCGACCACCGGGCCCTGATGGACGGCATGATCAAACTCTACTCCGCCTACCGGGACACCCTGGAAAAGAAGGCCATGGGCTTCATCATGACCGCCTGGGACGACAAACTCCTCAAATACGGAGAATCCTTTGAACGGCAGATGATGGACCTCTCGGTGAACATCCCCCTGGAACGGGCCCTGGACCTGGGCTGGGAGATTCTGGCGGATTGCTTCAGCCCCGAGGAAACCGGTCTGCGGACCGAACTTATCAGTAAATTCTGGCCCAAGAAGGATTAAGGGTATCCATGGCAAAGATACGGCTCACCAAAAACGAGCTTAAAAAGCAGAAAGATTCCCTCAAGATGTACCAGCGGTACCTGCCTACCCTGATGCTGAAAAAGCAGCAGCTCCAGGCGGAGATTCGGATCACCGAGATCCGCATCAGGGAACTGCGGGAAGAAAAGGAGCGGCTGGACGAACTCTTTAAGTCCTGGATCGCCGTTTTCGGGGAAAAGGGGGTCTTTACCCCGGATATACTCAGCATCACCCGGATAAAAACCGCCCAGGGCAACATCGCCGGCGTCCCCATCCCCCTCTTTGAGGGGGCCGAATTCGAGACCGCCCCCTACGATCTTGTCCGCAGCCCCCTGTGGCTGGATTTTGCGGTGGAAAGGCTCAAACAGGCTTTTTTGGTGGACCTGGAAACCGAGGTGGTGGAAGAACAGCGCCGCAGGCTGGACCATGAACTGCGGGTCACCACCCAGCGGGTGAACCTTTTCGAGAAGGTGAAGATCCCCGAGACGCGGGGGAATATCAAGAAGATCCAGGTCTACCTGGGGGATCAGCAGACCTCCGCGGTGGTGCGGGGAAAGATCGCCAAGACCGGATTAGAGAGGGCCGCCCAATGATCATGCCCATGAAAAAGGTTTCCCTGGTGGTGATGGAAACCTCCCGGGAAGATGCGCTTGTCAAACTGCGGGAGCTGGGGCTTGTCCATCTGATGGGGAAGAATGTTTCCTCCGAGGTCCTCTCCAGGCTTCTTGACCGGAAGGCTAAAATCGAAAACGCCCTGGGAATCCTGCGCCCCTACGAGGGGGGGGCGAAGAAGGCCCCCTCCGGCGGACAGCCCCCGGCCGGGGGGGGCGCGCCCCGGCGGCGGGCCGGCGATTCGGTCCGTCCGGAAGACGCCCTCTATTCCGTCGGCGCCGCGGAGGATCTCCAGCGCCCCGATCTGGCGGCCCTGATACTGGAATACGCCGAGGAACGGAAGTCCCTGCAAGACCGGCTGGCGGCCCTGGCCAGGGAACGGAACCGCATAGAAGGGTGGGGGAATTTCCGAAGCGGGGATTTCGCCTTCCTGGAGGAGCGGGGAATCAGCCTGTTCCCCTACAAGATCTCCCCCCGGTTCTTTGATTCCCTTCCCCGGGACATTCGTTTCATAAAGCTGGGGCAGGATAAAAATTCGGTTTACCTGCTGGTCCTGGACCGGGAAATCCCCGGAGAAAGCCCCTTTGTCCTGCCGGAACAGTCCCTGGGGGAGATCGACGGACAGACGGACCGGATGCGGGAGCGGCTTGCGGAGATCGAAGGACGCTTCCTTTCGCTGGCCGACAGGACCCGGACCCTGGAAGGGGAGGGGAAGTCCCTGCTCAAGGAGATCGAATTCGAGACCGCCCGCCTGGGCATGGACAGCCTGGCGGACGCCCCCCCGGAACGGCGGCTGGCCTGGATCACCGGCTTTATCCCCCAGGAGGACCTGGGGCATCTTAAAAGGGCGGCGGCGGAAAACGCCTGGGCCCTGGCGGCCTCCGATCCGGCCCCCGACGATCCGGTTCCCACCAAACTGAAGAACAATAAACTGGTCAGCCTTATCTATCCCCTCACGGACTTCCTGGAAGTCACCCCCGGTTATCACGAAACCGACATTTCCGGCTGGTTTCTGTTCTTCTTTGTCATCTTTTTCGGGATGATCTTCGGAGACGCGGGCTACGGCTGCATCCTCTTCGGCATCGGCCTTGCCGCGGCGATAAAAACCGCAAAAAAGGGCGTCCCCCAGGCCGTTAAGATGCTCCTCCTCCTCAGCGGGTCCAACATCCTCTGGGGAGTCCTCACTTGTACCTGGTTCGGCGTCGATCCGCTCAAACTCCCGGCCCCGCTCCAGGGTATCGCCCTGCCCCTCATTTCCGGGGCGGTCTCGGCCCAGGGGCCGGAATCCAAGGCCCTCGTGGATCAGAACCTGATGATCTTCTGTTTCTCCCTGGCCCTGCTCCAGCTTTCCATCGGCCACATCATCGGGATGGGGCGGAATCTCAAGGCCCGTTCCCCGCGTTTCTTGGCGGACCTGGGCAACACGGCCATGCTGGCGGGGATGTACAATGTGGTGCTTTTCCTGGTGGTAAGCAATGAGGTGCGGCGGATTCCCCTCCTGTCCCTCAGCGTCTACGCCATTGCCGGCGGCTTCGCGCTGAATTTTGTATTCGCCAATTACGAGGACAGTGTCGGGAAATCCATCGTGGAAAGCCTCAAGAACTTCATCTCCGTGGTGCTGGGAATCACCAACGTATTTTCCGACATCATGTCGTATATCCGCCTCTGGGCGGTGGGTTTGGCGGGGGCCTCGATTTCCTCCACGGTAAATACCCTGGCGGGGCCCCTCCTGGGGAACTTCCTGGTCTTTCTGGGGATCCTCCTCCTTGTCTTCGGCCACGGGCTTAACATCGTACTCAACGTGCTTTCGGTGCTGGTCCACGGGGTCAGGCTGAACACGCTGGAATTTTCCAGCCATGTGGGCCTGGCTTGGTCGGGCACGGTGTACAAGCCCTTTTCGGACAGGCAGCTTTAACCCCGTGTTGACGTCCGCTTGGACGCGGACGGCGCCGCCGTTTTATGTTGTATAGGAGTTATCGTTAGCGCGTCGCGCTAATGTTCGGTTGGATACAGGCGGCGCTGCCGCCGCCCTTAATAGGAGTTATCATGAATTTAGGATTATTAGGCGCCGGTCTTGTAATGGGTATTGCCGCGGTCGGTTCGGCAATTGGTATCGGCATCGCCGGCCAGGCGGTCATCGGCGCGTGGAAGAAGTGCTATATCGGCAACAAGCCCGCCCCCATGACCCTGCTCGCCTTCGGCGGCGCGCCTTTAACCCAGACCTTCTACGGCTTTATCCTGATGATGCAGATGAAGGCCGCTGCCCTGGCAAACACGGGCAACCAATGGCTTTACCTGGGCTTCGGCATCGCCTCCGGCTTCGCCATTGCCTTTTCCGCCATTGCCCAGGGCCAGGCGGGGGCGGCGGGGGCCGACGCGCAGGCCGAAACCGGCAAGGGCTTTACCCAGTATATCGCCATCGTCGGCATCTGCGAGACCGTCGCCCTTTTCGCCATGGTCCTTTCGATGATCAGCCTTGCTTAAACGGGGATTTGTGGCTGCCGGGGGCCTCGATTGGACCAACGCCGCCGCTGTGAATAACCACGGAATTTCAGCCGCGGCGGCGCGTACAAGGAACAGGGAGGAATGAATCTTTCTCCCGGAGCTTTTCCGCGGTTCAATTTCTCTCTGTTTTTTCCTATAGGGCCGTTCCCGGGGCCAGGCGGGTTTTGGGTATGTCCCCTTGTCCGGTAATTTTTGTTAGCGCGGAGCGCCGGCATGTCTGATAAAACACGGGCCATACGAATCGGCGGCTTTGACCATGTCCGGCCCGTCTTTATCGGCGGCGGCGGTCCGGTGATCATCCAGACCATGTGGAAGGACCGCCTCGCCGCCGCGGACCTCGAAGGCCCGGCGGGGGAGGAGATCCTGGCCCGGATAGATCGCCTCAGCGCCATGGGCTGCGGCCTCCTCCGTTTCGCCGTACCTGATCTGGAAGCCGCCGAAGTCCTGGGGGAGCTGGCCTCCCGGGTCAGCCTCCCCCTGACGGCGGATATCCACTTCGATTACCGGATCGCCCTCCGGTGCCTTGATTTCCCCATCGCGAAGATTCGCCTTAACCCCGGCAACATCGGCGGCCGCGGCAAGGTGGAGGCGGTGCTGGACAAGGCGGCGGCAAAGAACCGGCCCATCCGCATCGGGGTCAACGCGGGGAGCCTGCCCCAGGACCTGCGCCTGGCGGTGGAGCAGGGGAAGACGGACCGTCATGCGGCCCTGGTGGAAGCCGCCGCCCGGGAGCTGGCCGTCTTCCGGGAATTCGGATTCCGCGACGGCATTGTTTCTATAAAGGCTTCCGGAGTAGCCGATACTATAAAGGCAAACCGTTTATTCGCGGAAAGGGAATATTCCCTGGGAGAAGGAACGGTCCCCCTCCACGTCGGGGTCACCGAAGCGGGGCCCCTGGTGGCGGGGGTGGTGCGGAATACCGCGGCCCTTTTGGATCTGCTGGGCCGGGGCATCGGCGATACCATCCGGGTATCCCTCTCGGACAGCATGGAACACGAGGTTATCGCGGCCAGGGAAATCCTGGGAGCCCTTACGGGGATCAGGGCCGCTCCGCCGGGCCTGCGGATCGTGTCCTGCCCCCGCTGCGGCAGGAGCAGTTTCGATACCCACGGCTTTACCAGCCGCTGGCTGTCCCGGCTCTACAGTTTTCCCAGGGACGCCACCGTGGCCGTCATGGGCTGCGTGGTAAACGGCCCCGGCGAAGCGCGGGATGCGGATCTGGGGATTACCGGGGCGGGGGACAGGGTCCTGCTTTTCCGCCGCGGAGTCGTCATTCGAAATCTCCGCCGGGAGGACGCGGATGCCGCCTTCGCGGAAGAATTGGAAAAATTGTAGGGGCCGGTGAAATTCCGCGGATGTCCCCCCGTTCCGCGTTTTTAATGCGAGTCTGTCCATAACGTAGACGCATTATGGACAGAGGCTAATTCAGCGGGTTTGCGCCAAAACGAAGCCGGTTTTAGAACGGCTTCCCGGGAAAACCGGTCTGGAAGCCGGTTTTTTTTTCGAATTTTCAAGAAGCGGTTCAAAAGCGATATTGGGACGGCTTCGAGTGGAGGTGCCGAAATTTGATGAAACGATGGGTATTGCTGTTGTCTTTCGCCGGGCTTTTGACCGCCGGTGTTTTTGCGGATCATCCGAGCAACAAGGTGGGGGTAGGGCTGTTCCTGGGCGGCGGCTGGACCAGCGTCGGGGGGGGCCTGTTCAACCCGGGCGTCAGTCTTAAGGTCCCCAGCCTGCCCATTTATTGGGGGCTGAACGCCTACCTCGGCGGCGCCATGGGTTTTAGCGTTGCGGCGGATTACTATCTTATCGACCGGAATCTGGTTAACGACGGTTCCCTGAACCTGGACTGGTTCCTGGGGCTCGGCGGATTCGGCCATGTATTCTTCGGCGATACTTTTGCCATGGCCCTGGGCGTCCGGCTGCCCATCGGCCTATCCTGGCATATCAGCCGGGCCTTTGAACTCTTTTTGAATCTTTCGCCGGGCGTCGGCGTCAAATTCGATTCCCACCCCTTGTACAGCGCCATGGGGGCTGAACTGGGATTCAGAGTCTGGATCTAGGAATTTAAGGGAGATCGTCCGTGAAACTGACCTGTCTTGCGCCGGTCTTTCTGTTTTTGGCGGCCGCCCTCACCCAGGCCCAGGAAGGGCGGCCCTGGTGGTATACCCTGGAACGGGGAAAACTGTTGTTCCGCCAGGGGGACTACGGCGGCGCCCTCCTGTCCTTCGAGGACGCCCGGCGGCAGCGCCATAGCATGTACGCCCGGATGGAACGGGATTTTATCAATTTTCTTTCCATCCCGGAAGTCCGGCGCATGGGCGATTCTCTCGGCGCGCTGGAAAGCTACATCGAAGAACGGTCCCACGCCGGCGCGGGGGAGGCCCTCCAGGAGTTGTACTACCGCCTCCCCCGGGAAAGCCTTCGGGATTCCGCCCTGCTGGCCCTGGAGGAGCTGGGAAAATTCAAGGACTACCCGGAGGCGGAATACTGGATAGGGGAAATTTACCGGGTCGAGGGAGAATTGAACCTGGCCCTCAGCCAGTACGCCAAAGTCCTGGCCCGGGGCGAAAAGCTGGAGGATCCCGGCCTGGAGCTGGAACTCCTCTACCAGGTCGCCGACATCCACCGGATGCGCCAGGAGTATAAGCGGATGGAGGAAACCCTCCTCAGGATTGTGGAGGGAAACAACGCCCGGAACGAGCCCTGGGACCCCCAGTGGTCGGGGAATGTGGAGAATTCCGGCCGGTTTGTACGGAACTCCATGGCCCGGACCCTGGAAAATTCCGGCCCCCTCCGCTTCCTCATCATGTACCGCTACAACAACGGCCCCGTTGAAAGGGCCCACCGGCTTCTGGGCTTTTATTACTATGCGTCAAACCGCTACAACCAGGCGGCGGAACACCTGATGTTCGCCTTCCTTATCCAGAATTCCATCCTTATCGAAGAACTCCAGCGGAGCCGCTATGACTTCGTGTTTGAATCCCTGGAGCAGTTGATGGAATCCCTGGGCCGCCGGGAGGATCTCCGGGACTTCATGGACCGCTCGGAATACTACCGCTGCGCCTACTACCTGGGAAGCGCCCTCTACGGCATAGGCAGGGAAAGCTCCGCCCGGGACCTTTGGACCTTTTTGGCGGGCCGGGAGCAGATTGGGGAATGGCGCGGCCGGTCCTTTGCCCAGCTCCAACGCCCCTCCCTGGAGCCCCCGGTGGAAAACCCCTAGATTTTGCCGTCCTTCGCGCTTAACCCCCCAAGCCGCCTGAAAGCCGATACCCGGTCTTGAAAAACGGATAGGCCTGGGTCGTTTTCTTTTGGGCGCATCCCCGGCTTCGCCGGGGACCGGGCTATCCGCTCCAATTCCCCGCCCCCGGCGGGGGCGGGGAATTCCGCTTCTATCCCTTGCGCGGGCGGAAGCCGTACCGGCTTCCGCCTGTCCGCCGTGCGGGGCTGCCCCGCCGCGAAACCCCAAAGCCGCGGTCCGCGCCGAGGTCCGGGCCGGCAGGAGGCCGGCCCTGCTCAATCGAATTGCCCGGAAACTTCAGTTTCCGGGCATCAGCCGGGTTATTGAACAGGCCCATACACCCAAACACGGCATGGACGCCGTGTTTGGGCCGCGCAAGGGATAGGAGCGGCCAACAAAAACCCGCAGGGTTTTTGTTAGAGCGGATAGCCCGGTCCCCGCCGGGCCGGCGGGGATGCGCCCAACATACCCGGCATATCCAAACGGAGAATCGACGCGGGGCCAATCGTCGTATTGACACGGCTTGCCCGCCATAGTATTCTCATGGTAATTTTAAAGACGGTAAGGAGACGAAACATGGCCCAGGCCAGTAAAAACGCGCGTACATCCAGCGCCAAGCAAAAATTCTTCTGTTCCTGCGGGGGCGAGGTTAGGATGAAGACCCTCTTCGAAAACGGCAAGATAAAAAACATTGCCGAATGTGAAAAGTGCAAGCGGGTGGAACGCCGTCCTTCGGACTTCAAATAAGCTAATTTTTGTATAATTCTGGTAAATGCCCCGGTGAAGCGGCGTTTACCCTATGGAGGGTTACCTTTTGGCAGGCAAGAGCAGTTCGGCGGAAAAGCGCCACCGGCAGAGTGAAGTGCGGCGGCTTCGCAATAAGTCGGCGAAAAGCGCGGTAAGGACCAGCGTCAAGAAATTTGTCCTTTTGGCCCGGAAAAAGGAACTGGGCGAGGCCGAGGCGGCGCTCAAGGATATGATCAAGAGAATCGACACCGCCGCGGGAAAGGGCATCATCAAGAAAAACACCGCGGCTCGTAAAAAATCCCGGATGCAGCGGTTCTTCAATTCCATAAAAAATGCCCAATAGCGCATCCCCGACCCTGTCGGCGCGGCCGGGCGGTCCGGTGCATTACGGGGTCCTGGGCAACGCGGTTTAATCCGGAAAACAAGATTCTGTGATGGCGGTTTCTAAGTATACCAAGGCGGACATTGTTGATTTAGTATACGAGCGAACCGATGCGAGCAAAAAGGATATCCGGATCGTTATCGATCTGTTCATTGATGAGCTTAAGGAAGCCCTCAAACGGAATATGGTGATAGAGCTGCGGGGTTTCGGCACCTTCGAGATCAAAACCCGCAAGGGCCGCCTGAAGGCCAGGAATCCCAGGACAGGAAAATCCGTGGAGGTTGATACCCACGGCATCGCCGCCTTCAGGCCGGGGCGGGCGTTGAAAGGGGCCGTTTGGAATCTGGCCTCCCCGGGAGACTCCGCCGGCATTGCCGGCGCCGGGGCTGTTGAAAGCGGCGCGGGGCCTGTTGAAGGCGGCGTTGCGAATATGGCGCCCCCCGGGGGCGGAGAAATTGCCGGGGAACAATGAAGCCTATTTCCAATTCACCCCTAAGGGGCTTGTTGATCAACCTGGGGCTTGTTGTCCTGGGGGCGCTGCTCTTTGCCCTTTCTTTTCCCAATCCGCTGGTGGAAAAGGGCTTCGCCCCGGCGGCCTGGTTGGCTTGGGCGCCGGTTTTTTTGCTGGTCGGCAGGGTAAGCCTTCCCGCATCGATCCTCTGGGGCGTCCTCTACAGTTACGGGGCCTACAGTCTTTTCAACTATTGGCTGGGGGCTTTTCATCCCCTGGCGGGTTTCATCGTCAATACCCTCTACGTGGTATACCTGGGGCTCACCTTCCCCCTTCTTAAACTGGCGGAGATTCTGTTTCCCCGCCGTTTTTATGTGATCCAGTGGTGTCTGTGGCTGGCCTATGAGTACCTGCGGACCCTCGGCTTCCTGGGCTACCCCTACGGGATCTCCGGTTATTCCCAATGGACCCTTATTCCCCTTATCCAGGCCGCCCGCCTGGGGGGGGTCTGGCTGGTATCCGCCTTAATCGTTTTCCCCTCGGCCTTTCTGGGCGCCGCTCTGCGGGGGGCGCGGAGTCTGGGGGAGGCGCCGAAGGCCCTCGGCGCGTTTTTCAAACGGGAACGGCTCCCCGCCGCCCTTTGGCTCCTCTGTTTGTGCCTCGCCCTGGGCTACGGGTTCTTTTCTTTGGGGGAATACGCCGGCGTTCCCCGCGCCCGCCTGGCCCTGATCCAGCATAACACCGATCCCTGGCGGGGGGGCATAGAGGAATACCGGCAGAATTTCCAGGTCCTCAGCCGCCTTTCCGACGAGGCCCTCCGGGCGGATCCCCGGCCCGATATGGTGGTCTGGTCGGAAACGGCCTTTGTCCCCCGGATCTACTGGCACCAAACCTACCGGGATGATCAGGAATCCTGGGAGCTTGTCCGGGAACTTCTGGACTACCTTGCCGGGCAGGATGTTCCCTTCGTTATCGGGAATGACGACGCCCGCCTGGAGGGGGACGGGATGGGCGGCTGGACCCGGGTGGATTACAATGCGGTTATGCTGTTTGAAAGGGGGGAGATCACCAGCCTGTACCGGAAGCAGCATCTGGTGCCCTTCACGGAGCATTTCCCCTTCCAACGGCAGTTTCCCGCGATTCACGAGGCCCTGGTGAAGGCGGATACCCATTTCTGGGAAAAGGGGAAGGAGGCCGCGGTCTTTTCCGTCCCCATTCCCCGTTCCGGCGGCCCCGGGGGGCTGAATTTTTCTACCCCCGTCTGTTTCGAGGATAGTTTCGGCTACCTGAACAGGGAATTTGTGCGGAACGGGGCGCAGCTTATCGTCAACCTCACGAACGACGCATGGTCCCACAGCCTTTCCGCCCAGAATCAGCATCTGGGCATGGCGGTGTTCCGGGCCGTGGAGAATAACCGTTCCATGGTCCGGGCCACCGCTTCCGGCCAGACCTGCGCGATAGACCCCGCCGGCCGGGTTACCGCCATGGCCCCCCCCTTCGAGGAATCCTGGATCAACGTTGAGGTTCCCATTCTTTCCGGCGGGACCTTCTACACCAGCCACGGCGACTTCCTGGGCTGGTTTTTCGTTGTTGTCTCGGCGGCCCTGTTGATTTTGGGCATCGCATCCCATATACTGATTAAAATTAAAAAGTGAATTTGCTGCAGAAAAAATTCGGCCCAGTCTGCCGGATGGACTTTTTTACCGGCGAGGTTGTTCATCATTGAACGGTTGAAGCAAGGAAGGAGACAATGAATACCCGAAAAAAGATACTTATAGTTGATGATGAACAGCTTAATCTTGAGCTTTTCGAGGTGATGCTTTCCAAACTTGGATTTACCGTGGAAAAGGCCCATGACGGGGAGGACGCCCTGGAAAAGGTCAGGCGTTTCTTCCCCGACCTTATCCTGCTGGACAACATTATGCCCCGTATGTCAGGCTGGGAGGTCACCAGAACCCTGAAGGGGGATGCCAAATTCCGCGATATACCTATTATCATGTTCTCCGCCCTTGACGATGTAAAGGATAAGCTGGAAGGTTACGAACTGGGGGTAGAGGATTACATTACCAAACCCTTTAACTTTTCCGAGGTCCTTGCCCGCATCCAGGTTGCCTTGCGCGGCCGGGAGCTTTTTGCCCAGCTTGCCATGCGGGAGGAGCGGCTGCGTCAGGCGGAGGCCTTAATGGGGGCCGTAAAAGACAGCCTTTTTTCCCTGGTCCGGGGGCTGGATGATTTAGACGGCGTCCTTGCAACGCTCTCCCCCTCCGAAACCGCAATGAAAAAAAGCGGGGTCCTGCGGAAACAAATCGCCGAGTTGGACGCCCGGCTTGAAAACGCGGCGGCGGAATGGGAAGATTTAAAGGAAAATGAAATAGCTTTAGCGGAACTGGAAAGCCCAAACCGGGGCCGCGGGGAATAATCTGAAATATGATCAGGACAGAGACCAAAAAAAAGGAAAATCCCGCTGAAGTAGTACTGGGAGAGGGCACCGTTTTTAATGGCCTGCTCCGTTTCCGGGAAACCCTGCGGATTCGGGGAAAATTCAGAGGCACTATCGAAGCGACCGGCGCCCTTATCGTCGATAAAGACGCCGTGGTAGAGGCGGATCGCATTTCCGTCACCTCCCTGACGGTTTCCGGGATGGTGGTTGGTGAAATACGCGCCATCGACAAAGTTGATATGTTAAGCGGCGCCGAGGTCCGGGGGGATGTTACCGCCGCCCGGCTTCGTATTGCCGATGGGGTGTTGTTCGAGGGCCAGTGCAACATGGCCAGGGCGGACAAGGAAGTGGAAATTTTCTCCCGCCCCGCCGGAGAGATCAAGGCGGAACTTCAAAGACTCCATGAGCCAGGACGGGAATAGCGCCGGTTCCGGGGATTCCGCGGCCGGGGGGGAGGCGCTGGTCCGGCAGTTAACGGAAACCCTAAGCCGGCGTTCGCAAACCGCGGCGGCCGCGGAATCCTGCACCGCCGGTTTGGTGGCGGATCTGTTCGCCCGGCTCCCCGGCGCTTCCCGGGTTTTTTGGGGTTCCCTTGTTACCTATACGGTTGACGCAAAAGTAAAGATTCTGGGACTGGACCGCCGGGAACTGGAACGCTGCGGTCCGGTAAGCCGGGAGACGGCCTGCGCCATGGCGTTGGGGGTTCTGGAGAAAAGCGGGGCCGATTTCGCCGTGGCGGTTACCGGCCTCGCGGGCCCCGACGGAGACGGAACGGCGGTGCCGGTGGGGACGGTGTGGATAGCCGTTGCGGGCCGGGACCGGATTCCCCAGGCCCGGATGTTCAGTTTTAAAGGTTTGCGAAATGAAATTCGGGAAAAGGCCGCCCTGGAGGCCCTTAAATTTTTATCAAGACACGCGGGACATACTGTTCTATCCCCGCCTAAAATTTAATTAGGAGATTTGTTTATCTATGGCAATTACACGGAGAAGCTTAAAAGCGAAAACAGCGGAACTCCCCTTGGAAGAAACGGTAGCCGTGAGCCGGAGAAAGAAGGCGCCGGTGGAAGACCCTGTTAAAGAGGAGGATTATCCTTCTTCCAACAAGGAACCGTCCTTGCTGGGGGATCGGGTAAAGCTGGGTCCCGGCGGAGAAAGCTGGGCCGCCCCGGGGGAGGGGGACGAGGGCCAGGGGGGCCGCATAGTGGTCCGGGCCCGGCCAAAGCGGGCGGTTCCCGTCCGGGAGTACCGGGAAAGCCGAATCCGGCCGAATTCCGGCGACTCCTACGAGAATGGCGGGGGCGGCGCTTCTTCCTACGGGGAGTATCCCCGTATTCCCGGCGGGGCGCGTCCGCCGGTGGATGCCGAAGGTCCGCCGCCGGCAGGGAGGCAGCCCCTGTCCCCGGAGATGTCGGCCCTGCCCAGGAGCCTTCCCCCCATGCCGGACATCTACGGCAAACCCGAACCCCGGCTGGATCAGGACAACGGGAAACCCCGGCTCAGCATCAACGAACTTATCCGGCTCAACATGATGGATCTGCGGGATCTGGCGGCCTGCTACAACATCTCCCACGAGGACATGGTGAACATGAAGAAGCAGGAGATCATCTTCTCCCTGCTCAAGGCCCATACCGAGCGGGGGGGGGTTATCTACGCCTACGGTTCCCTGGAAATACTTCCCGACAGCTACGGCTTCCTCAGGAGCCCCCAGAATTCCTACCTCCCCGGCCCGGACGACATCTACATCAGCCCCAGCCAGATCCGGCTTTTCGCCCTTAA
>JAIRSD010000268.1 GCA_031255615.1 Treponema sp.
CCGTTCAATATATGTGAAGGGATACAGGAAAGCATCATTCGTATTGATGTCTGCGGTAGTATGTCTGACCGCCCTGAAGTACCTCCAGGTATTCATTTAGGGGTTTTGGAACAGGCTCAGATATAAATGTTTTTAAGATCTCGTATCTTGATTACATTGCATCACCGGGATAAGCGAAGGAATCGAGAACAGGAATGTTAGCCACGAAGGCGCACCAAGGCGAGCTGCTGCTCGCCAGGAACACGAAGGAATGAAGAAATGCTTTCAATCCCCGGTCTTCGTGCGCCTTCTTCGCCTTGGTGGTAAATTTCTTCCAGGATACACGCCAGGAGGGGCTGGACACAGCGAAAGGCGAAAGCCGGTACGGCTTGCGCCCGCGCAAGGGATAGAAGCGGAATTCCCCGACCCCTCCGGGGGCGGGGAATTGGAGCGGATAGCCCGGTCCCCGGCCCATGGCCGGGGATGCGCCCAACATATCGATATCCGGTCTCCTGGCCCGCATTCGACCCTGTCAAAGCCCTAGAGAAGGCTGACGGGATCCACGTCGCTTTCCACATAGACCCGGCCGTCCTTTCCCTTTTCGTAGCGGAGGAGGGCGGCGGCGGCGGCGCTGTGGAGGGGCCCCATGTCCGGGCCCCGGAGGATGAGGTGGCGGCGGTGGTTCCCCGCGATGACGGCGATGGGGCACTCCGCGGGGCCCAAGATGTCCGCCCCGGGGGGAAGCAGGGGCCGGGCGAGGGATGCCAGTCTCGCGGCGGCTTTGTCGGAGCGGAGCGGATCCCGGGACCGGAAGCTGAAGCGGATGAGTCTGGTGAAGGGGGGGAAGCCCAGGCTGCGGCGCTGGTTTATCTCGGCCCGGAAGAAGCCTTCCACATCCAGGGTTGTGGATTTTTCGATCACCGGGTCCCCCATTCTGAGGGTCTGGATGATTACTTTTCCGTCGGGAAAGTAGCGGCCCGCCCGGCCCGCCACCTGGACCAGGAGGGAGAAGGTCCGTTCCGCGGCCCGGAAATCGGGGAGCTGGAGTCCCGTATCCGCCAATATCACCCCCACCAGTCTGACGCCGGGGAAATTGAGGCCCTTGGCCACCATCTGGGTCCCCAGGAGTATGTCTACGGCCCCGGCGCGGAAGAGGCCCAGGGTTTCTTCCAGGCTGCCCTTCCTGCCCGTTGAATCGGCGTCCACCCGGCGGATGCTCAGGCCGGGAAAGGTCCGGCGGACCTCCTCCTCGATCATTTCGGTGCCGAAGCCCCGGAAACCGGCTTCAAGGGAACCGCAGTTGGGGCAGGCCCGGGGCGGGGGCTGGGAGTAGCCGCAGTAGTGGCAAAGCGCCCGGCCCTGGTCTTTGTGCCAGGTGAGGGACACGGAACAGTGTTTACAGGTCAACTCGTAGCCGCAGGAGGGGCAGTGGTAGAAGTAGGCGAAGCCGCGGCGGTTAAGGAACAGGATGCTTTGGCGCCCCATGCGGGCGGTGGCCAGGATCTCCTCCTTCAATTCCGCGCTCAGGCAGCCCTGGGCGCCCTCCAGACTGACGGCGGTAATTTTCGGCGGTTCCCCCCCCGCCAGACGGCGGGAAAGGTTAAGCCTGGTGATACGGCCCTCCTCCATGAGTTTCCAGGCCTCCGCCGAGGGAGTGGCGGAGCCCATGAGGAGGACGGCCCCCGCCGCCGCGCAGCGGCGCATGGCGGTCTGCCGGGCGTGGTAGCGGGGGGTGCTCCCCGATTTGTAGGAACCGTCGTGCTCCTCGTCAATGATGACAAGCCCCAGGTCTTTCAGGGGGGTAAAGACCGCGCTCCGGGGGCCCACCACGATTCGCAGTTCCCCCTCCCGGGCCCTCATCCATTGGGAAAGCCGGGCGGCGGGACTCATCCCCGAGTGCACCGTGGCCGCCAGGGGGCCGAAGCGGGAGCCGATGGCTTCCGCCGCCTGGTGGGTCAGGGAAATCTCCGGCACCAGGTAGATCACCGCCTTCCCCCGTTTGACGGTTTCCTCCGCGGCCCGGAGGAAGACCTCGGTTTTACCGGAACCGGTGATGCCGTAGAGGTAAAACATGGGGAACCGCCCTTCCCGGGGGGGGTCCCGGAAACCGGCGGCGGCAACCGCTTGAAGGGCCGCCTCCTGTTCGGCGGAAAGCTCCAGCGGGGCGGCGGCGGCGATCTCGCCTTCGTCGGCAAAGGAGGGGTAGGTTCCCTGCCTCCTCCCGGAGGGTATCATCGCCGCCAGGGCCTCCCCCAGGCCGCAAAGATAGTAGCCGGCGATCCATTCCGCCAGCGCGAGGTCCTCCTCCCCAAAGGTGCATTCCTTGTCCACCACCCGGCGGACAGCCCGGATGGACCGGGG
Source organism: Treponema sp. (assembly GCA_031255615.1). The sequence goes on from JAIRSD010000268.1 coordinate 2,341, forward strand.
ATCCAGCCCCGGCGGGGCTTCCTCCCGCTGGCCGACGATGTAGCCCAAAAGCTCCCGCTTGCCGAAGGGGGCCATGACTCTTTTGCCGAAGACCGCCGGGTTCTCCCCGGCGCGGCGGCGGGACCGGGCTTTGGGGGGGGCGGGGGGATGCGCCGGATCCTGGCCGATGTTCCGGTAGGTAAAACGGGCGTTTCCGGGGATGTCGAAGACCAGATCCAGGTAGGGAGGCATCAGGTTCCCTTTATTTCGTCAATCTTGGCCCGGAGCATCTTCAAATCCTCCCAGGCGGGCCGCTTCCATTCCTCGTTCCGCAAAAGGGCGCTGGGATGGTAGGTGGCGATGAGGGGGACCGCGCCCATCCCCTGGACAAAGTAATCGACAAAACGGCCCCGCAGGTTCCTGATTGACTGCCGCTCGACGTTTCCCAGGAGGGAGTTGGCGGATATGCGCCCCACACAAAGGAGGGCCCGGGGTTTAAGACAGCGTATCTGGCGCTCCAGGTAGGGGGCGCAGGCGAGAAGCTCCTCCGCTTCGGGGTCCCGGTTCCCCGGAGGCCGGCATTTTACCACGTTGACGATGAAACAGTTCGTTTCCCGCCCCAGGCCGATGCTGGCCAGCATCTTGTCCAAAAGCTGCCCCGCCGGACCCACAAAGGGCCGGCCCGTCCGGTCTTCGTCCTGGCCGGGGCCCTCCCCCACGACCAGGACCAGAGGATGTTCAGCCCCCTCTCCGGGCACCGCGTTGGTCCTGCCGGCCCCCAGGGGGCAGGAACGGCAGACGCCGATCTCCGCCGCAATTCCTTCCAGGGTATCGGCGCCGGTATCCGCGCCCTCCCGCGGACGGGAAAAGGAAGGGCCCCCGGACAGGGGAGCCGCGGCCCCGGAACCTCTATCGGAACCCTGCCCGGATCCCGGATCATCGGTAAACGAACAGGGTTCGCGGGGCCGGACATAGCCGTCCCGCAGGTAATCGCCGGCTAAATCCAGGAACCCGGCGAGCTTTTGTTTTTGTTCTGGCCTCACGGCCCCATTGTCCAACAAGAAAGGGGCCGGGGCAAGGGGTGGACCCGTCTTGGCGGAGCCCCCGTATCGCGTGTATGTTTTTGGGCGCATCCCCGGCCCTGCGGGCCGGGGACCGGGCTATCCGCTCTAACAAAAACCCTGCGGGTTTTTATTCCGCTCCTATCCCTTGCGCTGCTCGCGAAAACGGCCTCCCTGCCGTTTTCGCGAACCCGGGGTTTTTGCTCCGCAAAAACCCCGGGAAATGGAAACAGCCGGCCTCCCTGCCGGCCTAAGGCAGCCGCATCCCCGCCGCTTTTCTCCTTTGGAGCCGCCGCACGCCGCGCGGCGCAATCCCTGTATTGAAAACAGCCGGCCTCCGCGCCGGCCCGGCGGGGCGGAGTTTCACGCTCCGCCGCTCAAAACCCAAAGGAAAAACGCCGCGGCGGGCGAAGACGCAGGGCCAGGGCAATCTCAAAACCCTGTTCCACGCCGCCCGGTACATGGCCGTAGTTGGCCATGATCTTGTAGCCCGGATTCAGATGCAGGGAAAGCCAGTCCTTAAGGGACCAGGCCCCGGAAAGCCCCAGGGCCCAGGTATAGACGGGAATTCCGGTGGGGGATACCAGCCGGAGTTCGCCGGGATCCTTGGTCCGCCAGGGATGATATGTATCGGTATCAAAAATGCCGGTGGAGGATCGCTCCCCCTGGGCCGCAAAGAGCAGGGAAAGGGAAAGAGACCAGACCGGACCCCGGAAACCCGCCCACAGGGCGGCGGCGGCGGAATCCGGCCCAAGGGGGGTCCCTATCCAAAAATCCAAATTGCCGGTCTGGGAATCCGCCGGCTTGTAAAAAGACCATTCCTTCCCCTCCATCACATAGAAAAAGGGATAGGTATAGACCCCCTCCAGGCCGAATATCCAATGCCCCCCGCCGGCCAGGGAATGGGGAAGGGAAAATTCCGCGCCCCCCTGGAAGGCGAAGGAATCCGGCCGCAGGGCGTTGGGATCGCTCTTTCTTTCCCCCGGGGTCTGCAATTCGTTCAGGGCCCAGATGCCGTAGAGCCGGAGGTACTTAATAAACTGGGCCTCCAGCTTCATGGCGAAGAACGAAGACGCCCGGGAATTGTCGTATTTGATGTCGCCGGGGGCCGGGTAATCGCGGTAGGCGTGGAAACTGTGGAATATCATGGCGGGGTTAAGGTAGCGGAGTTCCAGAGGCGCGTTGACCAACACCCCCTCCATCATGGAAAAGGAAAGGCGTTTAAAAAAGCGGGTCTCCAGCTTGTGGTAGTAATAGTATTTATCCACCATGAGCTGCATAATATTGGCGGAATAGTTTACCAGCGGCGAATAGAACGAAAGCCCCGCATAGGTCGCATTGGTCATCCGCTCCGAAAGCATAACGCTTCCCGTATGGGTCCGCCCAAAAAAATCTTCCCCCATGCCAATCTTGAAATGCAGCCCCGAAGATTCTTTCAAAGGCAGCCCGAGGCTCAGGTAGGCCCGGTGGGGCATGTTAAAATTAAAACTCTCCCCAAAAAGAAAATTCCCAAAGTTGCGCTCGATGAGCAGCGCGTCCCGCTTCTGCTCCACGTTGACATCCAATTCCAGGGCGGCGTAGGGGGAAAAGGAAACCGCCGCCGGAAGGGTAAAAAAGGGTTTGCGCTTCGTATAATCGTAGATCCACCCGGTCTTTTCATTGCTGTTGTAGTACAGTTCCCCCTGCAAAGCGGCCCAGACATCCACTTCCAGGGCCCCCGACCGAATGGACAGATCCGCCGGACCTTCCAGGTAGGCCGCCAGTTTTTCGTAGAGGGCCCCGCCGGCGGGGGAAAGGGAGTCCCGGTCAATTTCCGCCAGCATCCCCCGCATCTGGGAAACCGTCAGCATGGCGCCGGAAAAGAACAGGACCCGCTGTTCCAGGGACAGACTCGCCAGGGCGTCGTAGGGCCATTCGCCGGGGTAGATCAGTTTTTGGTCCGGCAGGGAAAAGGCCGGCGGCCCCAGAACCAGGAGGAACCCCCAGAGGGCGCAAATTTTTACGGCAAGCCTTTTTACGGAGACCCGTTGAAGAAAACCTATTTGAAGAAAACCCATGGCGGACCGGATTAGCGCTTCCCCTGGGGATATATCCGGGGCATGATCTGGGCCGACAGGGAAACCTCGAATCCGCTGCCCCGCTCAGCCGTGTAGGTATAGTTGACGTAGCGGGCCGGCCCGGCAACGATCTTGAAGGCCGGCCGCAGGGAAAGGCGGAGCCAGTCCCGGGGGGACCACTTCCCCTCGGCGCTGACGACATAGGTGTATGTGGGGGTTCCCGTGGGAGTCGTAACAAGAATGTCCTCGTGGGTGACGGGAAAATACGGGGGGGAATCAAAAATATTGGTCCCCGATTTTTCCCCCTGGACGACCATCAGGAAGGACAGGTATAGGGACCAGGGGGCGGAGGACTGGTAGCCCGCCCAGACCGTCCCCGCTATGGAATCGGGCCCGAAGGGAGTGCCGGTCCATTCCCGGATAAGCTCCGGATTGCTTACCTCCTTGGACTCCCGGACAAAGGACCAGTGGACGCTCTCCAGAACGTACATATAGGGAAAGGTGTAGACCCCCTCCAGACCAAAGTTGAGGTACCCCGATTCAAGGGGGAGGAAAGATTCGTAACCCCCCTGGAAGGCAAAGCCGTCGGGGGTGGTGGATTCGGGGCCCCGCTCAACACCGGGAAGCTCCAGTTGGTTCATCGCCGCCATGCCGTAGAGCCGGCCGTATTTCCAAATCCGCCCGTCAAATATCAGCCCCAGGAACGACCCCACCCGATCCCCGGTACCGCCGAACTGATCGTTATAGCCCCCCTTCATCCGGTAGGTCTCCCAGGCAGTCAAACCGTGGAATATCATCAGGGGATTCAAAAAGCGAATCTCAAAGGGGGCGTTTACCATCACCCCCTCAACCATGGAAAAGGACAGCCGGTCGAACACGTTGATGTTGATCCGGTGGAGGTAGAAATATTTTGTTACCTCCAACTGCATGACATCGGCGGTGTATTTCAAATAGGGAGTATAGATAGTCAAATTCCCGTAACTGGGTTCCTTCATATTGTCGGACAGGATGATGCTCCCGGTCCGGGTCCGGCCAATAAAATCATCCCCTATGCCCAGCCTGAAATTGATCCCCATACCGTTCCGGAAGGGATAGCCCGCGCTGATATAGGCCCGCTTCGGCAGATTGGTGTCGATATTCTGAACCCGGTCGATCATCTTGTCGTACATAAAATTAAAGTAATTGTCGTGGGCGTCGGAAAGCCTGCGGTTCTCTCCAAAGTACAGATCCGATTCCAGCGTCAAATAGGACGAAAGGGAAAAGGCCGTTGAAAAGGGAAAAAAGGGAAGCCGCTGGTTCCGCCCGTAGACCCAGCTTAAATCCTGATTCGACTTAAAGTACAATTCCGGCTGCAAACCGGGATCCAGATCGAAGCGGAGTATGGAGGAGGACAGGGAAAAGGCCCCGTCTTCGGCAAGGCCGGCCCGGACCCGGTTATAACGGACAAGCCCCGGAGGAGAAAGGGAATCCGGCTCCACCCGGTCGAGCAGTTGTTCCGCCTGCATAACCGTCAAGGTGGAACCGGCAAGAAAAACAATCCCCTGCTCCATCGCCAGAATCGCCAGGGAATCGTACAGCGGATCCCCCGGATAAAGAATCTTCTGTTTCGGCAGGGAAAAAACCGCCGCGCCGCATAGAAACAGCAAACAGAAACGCATGGTCAATATCGAAAGGCCCTTCATGTATGGGTTTTTCGGCATTATTTCTCCCGGCCCGCCAGAAATCCACGTTTTTCTTCTTTAAAAAGCGGTTGTTATGAACGAAAACTGAAGTTTCCGCATAACCTAATGATAGGTCTCCGCGATTATCCCTGTCAATGATCCGGTATCGCCTGATCGAATCAGGGCGCATCCCCGGCCGCGGGCCGGGGACCGGGCTATCCGCTCCAATTCCCCGCCCCCTCCGGGGGCGGGGAATTCCGCTTCTATCCCTTGCGCGGGCGCGAAACGGCGTCCCGCCCTTTCGCGCCTTGGAGTCCTGGTGCGCCGCAAAAACTCGCAGCATGCCGCCGGCGGCCCGCTGTGTATAAGGCCGGAATCCCCGCCCCAAATCCGCCGCGGTCCGGCAAGGAACAAGCGCCGCCTTGCGGGGGCGGCGCCCCCGCAGGGAAGGGGCAGCCAAAGCGGAGCAAAAGGCCCGCCTTGACCGCAATTCCTTGCTTTTTTTCATGCGGTTGGCTACGATCAGCTTAGTAATGAGAGGGGGATTGCCCGATAATGAATAATTCAGTCCGGCTGCTGCTTGGTGTTGTATTGTCCGCGTCCTGCGCCCTGGTTTCCCTGGGGGCCCAGTCCTACGGTTCCGTCCCGGTGGACCAGGATCAGGAGGTATACTACCTTTTGGAATTGGCCCAGATGCGGGGGCTTTGCGATCCCCTGCCCGGCGTCCGGCCCTATTCCCGAAAGCAGATCCTGGAGGCCCTGGACGCGATTCTGGAGCGGGATCGGGGGGTCCTGGGGGAAACGGAACGGGCCGTCATCCAAAGGGCCCGGTCAACTTACCAAAAAGCGGCGGCCGGCATGGACTGGCGGCGGGGGAACTATACATTTCAGTTCTACAGCCCCCGGAAGCGGGTTCCCTTTGGGGGGGATATAGGGGTAGGGGCCCAGATAGGATTCTCCGGAGCCTACTACGCGGAGCCCGACGACTTTGAATGGGGGGCGGACAACAAGATCTCCGCCTACACCAACGGGGATATTGGGGAGAATTTTTCCTACCGGTTCCATTTCCTGGGCCATATCACCCGGGCCCCCCGGGCGGACCTGGGGGAGTACCATACCTATTACGAGGGATTCGCCGACGAACCGGAACAGGGCTATATGGATCAGACGATCCGGAGCTACAGCCAGCCCCTGGCCTTTTTTCCCTACACCTACCGGAAAACCTGGGACGGCTTTGTCGTCTTTCCCCACAGTATTTCCGCCACGGGGCTGCGGAATTGGCCCGACGAAATGGCCATCTCCCCCATGATTCTGTCTGAAATGTCGGGGGCCTTCCTGGACGACATGATCACCTGGCGTTTCGGACGGCTCCGGCGGGAATGGGGGGGCATGTCCGCGGGCCGGAGCCTGATATTCAACGAGGCGGCCCAGCCCTTCATGGCCCTGGAGGCCGGGTTCAGCCCCTTCCCCTGGTTCACTTTTTCCGCCCTTACCGGGGTGCTGGAGTATTTCAACGACGAGGATCTCAAGACGTCGGCCTGGACTTTTCAAAACGCCTATTCCATCGAGATGCTCGAATTTAATTACAAGGATCGTTTTCATTTTGATATTGGAAGCACCGCGGTTTGGGCGAAGCGTCTTGAACTGGGCTACATCTTCCCGGTGAACAACAATTTTCTGTACCAGGACAGCATTGGCGATTTTGACAATATGGGTTTATTTCTCAACATCAAGGGCCAGCACCCCGGCATGGGAAGGGCCTGGTTTTCATTTTTCGCCGACGAGATCGATCCCGACATAAACCAGATGTCAAGTTTTTTCCAGTTGGACCGGAAGATGTACGCCTTCCAGGGCGGGGTGCAGGGGGTCGTACCGATCCTCCCCTTCGCCTCAATTTCCCTCAGCTACACCAAGATCGAACCCTACACCTATACCCACACCCGGATTCTGGTCCCCTGGTACAACAACGAATTCGACGGGAAAAACCTGCCCATGGAGACCGCGTATATCAACAACGGCGAGGGGCTGGGCTACTATCTGCCCCCCAACTCCGACGAAGTCCTGCTGCGGTTCCAGGCCATGCCCCGGATCAATACCCTGTCCTTTTTTCAATACCAGATGATCCGGCACGGGGCGGCCCACGGGCCCCACGCAGTGGACGGCAGCTCCTTCGCGTCGGAACTGGATCCCCGGGGCCGCAACTCCAAGGATGTGTTGAAAAAGTTCTTTCTAAAAGACGGGGCCTATCAATGGCAGCATATCCTTATGGTTGGGGCGGAGCATACGATGGAAAACCTGGCCCTACCCCTCCGGCTTTTCGGCAAATTCGGGGTGGTCTTCTCGTATTACACCGATATAGAGGGCCCCGCCAATTCGGGGAAGGCGTCCTCCTTTTCGATAGTGGATACCCCGGACTACCCCAAAACCACGGGCGTTATTCTCACCCTCGGGTTCCGTATCAATATGTAGCACCCCGGCAATGCTGAAGACCGGCATTGGACGTGTTCAGCGAAAAACCTCGGGCAAGCCCCGAGGCATCTTGATTCGGAATACTCGATATGCCCGAAGCCCCGGAAGAGAAAAATCCGGCCGGTATTCTTAAAAAGCCCTCCCCGGCGGATGCCGGATTCATAAACCGTTGATTTCACGCACGCAATGACAGGCGGCAAAATGGGAAGGCAGAATTTCTTCCAGCCTGGGATATTCGGCGAAACATTCTTTTCGGGCATAGTCGCAGCGTGACGCGAAACGGCAGCCGGGCTTTGGTTCTATGGGAGAGGTGAGTTCTCCCCTGAGCAGGGTGCGGCTCCTCGCACTGTGGATAACAGGTTCGGGTATGGCCGCCAACAGGGCTTTCGAATAGGGGTGCAGGGTTCTTTCGAAGATTTCGTCAGAACCGCTGATTTCGGCAATCATGCCGAGGTACATGACCATGATGTTATTCGATATATGTTTTACTACCGAAAGGTTATGGGTAATAAACATATAGGTATAGCCTTTTGCTTCCTGCAAGTCCTGCATGAGGTTCAAAATCTGGGCCTGTATCGATACATCGAGGGCAGATACCGGTTCGTCGCAGACGATAAATTTTGGATCGAGTACCAATGCCCGGGCAATGCCTATTCTCTGCCGCCGTCCACCGTCAAGCTCATGGGGGTAGGAATTTTCAAAACGGGAAGCAAGGCCGACCGTATCCATGATTTCGGAGAGCTTTTCGAGTATCTCTTTTTTGCTGCTGTACATATTGTGGATAATCATGGGCTCTGTAATGGTTTCCCTAACCGTCATGCGGGGGTTAAGAGACGAATAGGGGTCCTGAAAGATGATCTGCATTTTGCGCTTGATCTTGTTGTCGTACTTTTGTCCGCTTATGTCGGTTCCTTCAAAAAAGATTTTTCCACCGGTGGAGTCGAGAAGCCGTATCACGAGTCTTCCCAGGGTGGATTTGCCGCAGCCCGATTCGCCGACAACGCCGAGGGTTTTCCCCTGGTCTATCGAAAAGGAAACATCATCAACCGCGTGAAGCATGCCGTTGGGCGTTTTAAAATATTTTTTCAGGTTCTGCACCTCTAACAAAGCAGACATGAATACCCCCTCCAATGATTGGACTTGTCAATAACCCGGTTGATTATTGAACAAATCTTGCGAAAAACGATGATTTTCCAGGGAAATCCTCGTTTTTCTTCGTTTTTAAGCGGTTGTTGTTCGGAAATCGGAGTTTCCGAACAACTCCAATATATGAAATGAGGAGGCGGCTATGGTTAAGCCGGCAAAAATCGCAGTTTATCCCGATTATAGAATTGGAAAAGTGGATAAGAGACTCTTTGGCGCCTTTCTTGAGCCGATCCGCCGTTGGGTTTATGGAAACATCTGGAATCCAAAACATCCCGGCGCCGA